>DATJII010000138.1:0-14998 GCA_035493435.1 Candidatus Limnocylindria bacterium
GCATGGTAGCCGATATCCGGGATATCCGTGTCACGGGCGGCTTGGGGTTGCAGGTAGGTATTCGCAGCAACGGTCCAGTTGGTGCCCAGTTCAATGGGGGCTGCGGTCGTCAGGTCGATCAGTTCGCCCGCCAGGGTCGGATTGATGGTGGTGGTGCCGACGTTGCGGAACGGACTGTTGGTCGGGAGATAGTGGCTCGTGCCCACCGAGAGATTCTGGAAAAGGCCGGCATTGCTCGAATAAATGAACGATTGAATGACGGAAGTGCCCACGCTGACGTTGGTCACCCCCGCAATGAGGCAGTTGGTGAGGCCCAGGGAGCTGAAGACGGTTCCGTTTTGGAAGTAGTCCCCGCCGTCCACCGTCAGGTGCTCCAAGTCGCCGACCACGCTGCTGCCACCAAAACCCGTGCGCACGTTGGCCAACAAGGCATTGTACAGCGAGAAGGTCGTGCTGGTGGCGCTAATCCCGGTGCCGCAATTGACGAATTGCGCATGCCTGATCGCGTGCGGGTTGGTTCCTTGAATGATTTGGATGGCGGTCTGGGCATTGGCGATGCGAAGGTGAGCCAGATTGAAGGCTGTATTCAGGGCTCCACTGCTGGACGCGTCCAAGATCAAAGCCGTTGCTGCGTAGATGTTTGTGCCGGGTGTCCCACTGGCCCCGGAGATGGGCTGACCAATCGACTTGTCGGCCCACGAGCACAGAACTACCGGCCGGTACGGAGCGGCCTGCCAGGTCAGCGGCGTCTTGATCGTCAGGCTGACGCCGTTGGTGTATTTCAGCACCGCACCACCTTCAACCCAAGTGTTTGTACCCGTACAAGTTGTGTCGGAACTCAGGTAATAGGTAACGTTTCCGGCGAAGGTGTAGTTGGTCAAGCTGCCGGAGACGGTGGAATAATCGAGAATGAGTCCGGGCAGACTCAGCCAGGCCAGCAGCCCTTTGGCGGCTGACTTCAAGGGCAGAATGCTCGCTTCCTGACGATCGGAACGATGCCGGGGCAAGGCGTTTAGAGCCTCCATCCGGTTCCGGGAGGCTTTGCGAGACGATTTCATCGCTCCGGGCTGACCGGCAGGTACGGCCGAGAGTTTTCCCTCCACGAGAACCAACGGTGTGCTCTCAACGAGGAACCGGCGCGAATCCGAGGTCGTAATCCATTGCTTGGACACCAAGCCCAAAGTCTGGCTCTCCTGCCCTACCAAAAAGGAGCGACCGGCAGCCATTTTCATGCTCCCGCCGAAGGAGAGTTCCTGATCTGCCATCGCCACCGACTGCCCGTCCACGGAGTCCTGCCGTAGGACCGCTTGGACTTGGGGTTCCGGGGAAGTCAGAAACTCGCTCCACGTCTCGATGGTGATATTGGCCGGATCGGCACCCGCAAATCCCAGGGACTCCAACGAAGCAGACAAAAGATCGGCTTGGCGGATAATGAGATCCTGCTCCACGCCATCGAGCCGGATGGTATACCGCAGGTCGCCTGAAATCGCTCCCTGCAAGCAGTCGGGATAGATGATCTGATCGGGCGTTATCTGGATGCCTTGAACACCCTCCTTGATTTCCGAAACCAGAACGGACTTGCCGCTCTGGGCATCGAAGATCGCCACGCCCTGGACACGGCTGGACATCAGTTCGCCAGTCGGCAACCGGATTTGTACCGGCGCTGCGCTGTCCAAGGTGGCTCCAAGAGTCACCTTGGTTTGGGTTTTCCAGGCGATGGCGGCGCCGGGAACCAATTCCCAGGCGGCCACGCTCGGCAGCAGCATGCCATTGGTGCCAAGGTAATTAAGACCGCTGGCCACCTCAGTATAAGAGTTAGTCAGGTAACTCGATTTACCGCTGTCATCACGAACTGTGGTGACGACCTGGACCTGGCTGGATTGAAGATCCACTGGCTTACGCACCGCTGTCTCATCGATTACAGTTGTGGACGCCCCCTGCCCGGTGACAGGGACATCCGAACCGGACGATTGGGCAGATCCGGCGCGGGCGATGAACAACGACAAAAGGGCGGCAGCGAAACGTTTCATGGCAATGGGCTGGCGGAGAAATAGACCACGCGCCTCCGCTCTCTGGCGGTGCGACGCACTTGGGCTGAAATGGTATTTCCTCCTCAACGATGACAACCTTGGCAACGTCCCTCAGACAACCGCGGTCCGACCCCAAAACTGGGCAGGTGGAATTGGACCGCTTTCGGCTTTTGGGCACTCACGGTCGCCAAGGCCGGAGAAGAAACCAAATCCGCACGCGAATGTCATGCTTAATTTGATGCGACATTGATGCGGCACGAACATTTGCCTGCGAAGCTGCAGAATCGAAGAAAACATCCGTGAACTATGAAGGCAATACTCTTAACAAGAACAGGTTGCATCGCGCTCACCTCAACCGATTCACTCCGAATGCCGACCGACAAGGTATGCGGCAAGCGTACGTCTCTGAAGAAAAGTCACGCAAGCGACGCATTGAAATCCTGAAACCAAGCGCTCACCCGATCACCCACAAAACGAGAGGTGGCCCCAGTTGCCGCCACGAGTGTTTTCCCAAAACACTTCCTGTCCAGCCCCCCCTGCTATTCGTTTTGGTCGGATCTAACGGCCCAATGCCAGAAGCCAAAAGGCAATAACGCCAGAATGCCATCGTCAAACTGAACCAATAATCCGCCCGTTTCCTCACAAGAGTAATCTCGGGCTAACTCCGTGTGCGGCAGGCAAACTTCGCCAATTTGACCCTTTTCGCCGTCAACATTAACCCTGTCACCTCTTTTAATCGCAATAGACGAATCGGTATAACAAGGACCCAGCATTTCGTCGCTCATCGGCAGAAGTTCCCGGCTAAGCCACCGCCTCCCGCACCCGCTCCATGATCACGTCAGGCAAGTGCGGTTCCCGGCCGATGCTGGCAGTGTACCATACGCGTTTGCCGCGGACGGTAGTGGGGTTGACCCAGGTCGGCTCGCCGGAACGATAGCGCTCTTTGACCGCTTCCTCCGGCGCTCCCAGCATGACCGGAATATCCTCGTAGCTGTGGAGACCATCACTGATGAAGAACGGCACCATCACGATATTGGGGGTCTCGGCGAGGCCGTAGCATTCCCGGATGTACGGATCCTCTTCCATGAAAACCGCGTGGACATCGTGGTAGAGGTTCATTTTGCGGATGAGGAGAACCTGGTTTTCTATCGCCCGCCGGGAATTCTCGTTGTTGCCCGTACCATGCCCGGCAACGAAAAGACTGACCTGCGACGGGGACGGCACGGGGCCACTCGCGGGAAATCGTTCCAAGATATCCCTGGCGCGGGCGAGAACGATCTCCGTCATGCTGGGATGCGTGCCGACCGGCCCGCAATAATGGATCAGGCGGCCGCCGCGATTTTGGATCCTCGGGAATTCCAGTTGTCCGCGTTCCGCGAGCCCCAGTTCGCGGGGAATGACTTCTTCCGTGAAATAACCATCGCTAATAAACAGTGGCACGATGAACACCCGGGGTACGAAGACCCCGCGCAGGACACCGCACACGGACGGTTGCTCCTTCCAAAAACATTCCAAGACCTGGGCGAAGTGGCCCCGGCGGCGCAGTTCGTCAGCCTGTTGAAGGGTCGGCAACGCTGACTCGGCATTCAAAGTCGAACCATGGCCTACCAAGATCAGGGCGGCGTCGGCAAATTCTCCACTCATACGTTCCTTGTCCCAAGGTCGGATCGGAATCCAAGTAAGGCAAGCGGACGATTTGCCCGGACGCGAATTCGGAGTAAAGTCGGCGGCGATGGCAAAAGCACCTGAACTCGCTCTCAAGGTCGGCGACCCCGCCCCGGCCTTTTCCACGCCTTCCACCGACGGCACGGTCGTCACCCTTTCCGGCCTCGCGGGCAAACACGTCATCCTCTACTTTTATCCCAAGGACGATACCTCCGGATGCACCAAGGAAGCCTGTGCTTTCCGGGACGCTTACTCCCAGTTCCGGGCCAAGGGAGCGGTGATTCTCGGGGTGAGCACGGACTCGGTGAAGTCCCACGCCAAGTTTACCGATAAATATCAGTTGCCGTTCCCACTTTTGGCCGATGAGGACAAAAAGATCGTTAACGCTTATGGGGCTTGGGGCGAGAAGAGCTTCATGGGTCGGAAATATCAGGGAACCTACCGGATTACCTACCATATTGACCCGAAAGGGAAGATCGCCCACATCTGGCCCACGGTGAAACCCGAAGCCCACGCAGCCGAGGTTTTGGCCGCCTTGGGCTGACCTGGGGCCCGTCGCCCAACCTGTTCACTGCAAGCGACTTTCGCCAAACCGGCCTCCCAAGGGGTACCAACCTCTTGGGCTCGCTCACTCGATTCGGCAACACAAAGGCTTGATGGCCAAAGGCTTCGTGAATGACCCCTTGACGGTGTAACCCTGCCGGGCGTAGTATCACCGAACCTAAGAGGGCATGTGGCCGGTTAGCCGGCAGGGAAAAGTCGGTTCAAAACCGGCTTTTTTGTTATCCCTGTCCAATGGATTCACGAGGCTATGAACGCAGAGATTCTGGCAGTATTAGAGCACTGGGAAAAAGAAAAAGGCATCAACAAGGATACCTTGTTGCATGCTGTCCAAGAGTCTTTGCTGGCGGCGGCGAAAAAGGCTGTCGGTCCGGCGCGCGAGCTCCGCGTGTCCATCGACCCCAAGTCGGGCGACATTGAAGCTTGGGCGCGCCTGATCGTAGCGGATCGAGTGGTTTCCCGTCATGACCAGATCGGTGTTTTCGATGCCCGGCGGCACAAGCCCGATGCCAAGGTGGGCGACGAAATTGAAGTGGAAGTCACGCCTGCTGGCTTTGGTCGTATCGCGACCCAGTACGCCAAACAAGCCCTTATGACCCATCTCCGCAAAGCGGAGAAGGCCATGGTGTATGACGAGTACAAGGATCGCATTGGCGAAATCGTCAGTGGGACAGTACGCCGCTTTGAGCGTTCGGACGTGGTTTTGGATCTGGGCCGTTTTGAAGCGACCATGCCCAACCGCGAACGCGTCCCAACCGAAGAGTATCAAGTAGGCGAACGTATCCGCTGCTTGGTCAAGGACGTGGAACAGACCACGCGTGGACCGGAAATCATCCTGTCCCGGGCCGACCCGAAATTCGTCGAAAAGCTTTTCAAGCTGGAAGTTGCGGAACTCAACGACGGCACGATCGAGATCAAGGGTATCGCCCGGGAACCTGGCTTCCGCACGAAGCTGGCAGTGTACTCCCGCGACGCCAAAGTCGACCCTGTTGGCGCTTGCGTAGGTCTTCGGGGGCAACGGGTTAAGAACATTGTTCGGGAGTTGAACAATGAGAAGGTGGATATCATTCCTTGGTCTTCGGATATCCGCACCTATGTTGCCAATGCGTTGGCTCCCGCCCGCCTGAAGACCTTCAAGGTGGATGACACCCGGAAGCGCATCCTGATCCTGACGTCCGAAGACCAGCTTTCGCTGGCCATTGGCAAGCGGGGACAAAACGCGCGATTGACCTCCCGTCTAACGGGTTGGCAGATCGACATTGAGGCGGAGGCCCCGGTGTTGAGCGGCTTCGAAACCAAGGTGGCTCAGGCCGTGCAGACTTTTATGGCGATTCCGGGAATTACCGAGGCTCAGGCCCGGGTTCTGGTGAATTGCGGGTTCCACGGCCTGGACGATATCGCCCAGGTCGATGTGAACGATTTGCAGGGAATTGAAGGTATTGGCGACACTGCGGGAGCCGTGATAGACGCAGTGAAGCTGGAGATCGCTCGCCGTGGACTTGGCAGTGATGCTACGCTACACCTGTAACAGTAGAATTTGAGCAGTCCGCCCCGCTGTTTTCGGCGACCTACGCCGTGGCGGGGCGGTCGAATTTGAGAAGAAAAGCAGTATGCCCGTTCGCATATACGAGATAGCAAAAAAGCTGGGCTTGGACAACCGAACCGTGTTGACCCGAGCCAAGGACCTGGGCATTGCCGCCGCGAAGGTGCCGTCGAGCACCCTCGATAAGATCACCGCTGAATTTCTCGAAGAAAAACTGCGCATTGAACTCCCCAGCGGCAGCTTGCCCGCAGCGGGAGGCGAGACAGGGGAAGGTGCGTCCGGGCATGGTGACGGCCATGATGGGCACCACGCCCACGAACACGAAGCCGGTGGCGATCATGATCACGATCACGCCGAGGCGACTGCACACGCTCACGCTGAGCCTGTCGACCATCGGCCCGCCGCCGAACCGATCGTCCATACTCCTGCCCCGACACCCGCTCCCGCTCCGACTTTCGAAGCGCCGTCCGTTCCAGCCCACGAAACCCATCGGCACATTGCCCCTGTCGAGCAGGCCTCGGTAGCCAAGACTCACGAACCGGTGGTGGCTCATGCTGAACCGCCGGCGCACCGGCCCGACCCTACCCCGGCACACGTCCCGGTGGCACCCGCGCCCGCCCCTGCCAGCGTACCAGCTCCGGCTCCCGCCCCGGCCCCGGTCCAACCGGTGGCCAAGCCAACTCCCGCGCCTGAGTCAGCCCCGACGCCGACGGCCGCCAGCACACCCGCTGCACCGACGCCCGCTCCGGTAGCTCCGCCGTTGGATCCGAATCGTCCGCAGATTGGCGACAAAATCGGCACCATCGATCTCAGTCGTTTTCGCGACCTTCGCCGCACCGCAGGTGGCAACGACCGCCCTCAGCCCGGCGCCCAACCGGCACAGCCGCAACAACGTCCGGCTCAACAGTCCAGCGGTACTGGCAACCAGCAGCGCGGTCCCCAGCAAGGTGGCCCGCAACAACGCAGTCCGCAGGGACAAGGTGGTGGTCCCCAGCAGCGCGGCCCCCAACAGGGCAATTTCCAGCAACGCCCGCAGCAATCTTTCCAACGCGGTGGTCCTGGCAACAATCAGTTTGGCGGCCAACGTGGTGGCCCCGGACAGCAGGATCGTCGTCCCCAGCAGGGTGGCCAAGGCGGCCAGGGCGGCGGCGGCTATCAGCAACGTCCTTCCCCGCCGCCCAAGGGCCCGCCCCAATTGGGCGCGGATGCCCCGTTGATCATCATGCGGCCCCCGATTCTCGTTCGGGAATTGGCCGAGAAGATGAACAAGAAGCCCTTTCAGATCATTGCCGATCTGATGCAGATGGGCGTCTTTGCGACGGTCACGCAAACCATCGAGCCCGAAGTAGCAGTTCGCCTTTGCGCCAAGCACGGGCTCAAGTTCGATATCGAGCGCCGGGACAAGGCGGCACATGTCGTTAATGTGCCCAAGGAACAGAAGCTCGAACTCGACCAGGAAGACAAACTGGAAGAGATGAAGCCTCGTCCTCCCGTCGTCACGATCATGGGTCACGTCGACCATGGCAAAACGACGTTATTGGACCGGATTCGCAAATCGAATGTTGCTTCCGGTGAAGCGGGCGGCATCACCCAGCACATCGGCGCCTATACCATCGCCTATCCTCATCCGGAGCGGAAGGGCGAGGTCATGCAGCTCACTTTCCTCGATACCCCAGGTCACGCCGCGTTCTCCGCCATGCGTGCTCGCGGGGCGAACGTGACGGATATCGTGATTCTGGTGGTGGCAGCCAATGACGGCGTCATGCCCCAGACATTGGAAGCTCTTGCTCACGCCCAAGCGGCCAAGGTGCCGATCATTGTGGCGGTCAACAAGAGCGACCACCCGCAGGCCAATCCCATGAAGGTGCGCCAGCAGCTTCAGGACAAGGGCCTGGTACCCGACGATTGGGGTGGTGATACACTTTACGTTGATTGCTCCGGCATCACGGGCATGGGCGTCGACAAGCTGATCGAAGCCATTGTACTCCAGGCGGAATTGCTGGAACTCAAAGCCAACCCAAACCGGAATGCCAAGGGCAACGTCATCGAATCCGGTGTCGAACCCGGTGGCCCGGTAGCCACGGTGCTGGTCCGCAAAGGTACGCTCCGTGTCGCGGACGTGATCATCTGCGGCGAGTTTTATGGCAAGGTCCGCGCCATGATGAACGAGGAAGGCCAGCGCTTGAAAGAAGCCACGCCTTCCGTCGCCGTCCGGGTGCTCGGTCTAAATGGCGTGCCGGAAGCCGGTTCCGAATTTAGCGCCGTTGACAACGAACGCGCGGCCCGTGACTTGGCGGAAGAACGCTTTGAAGTTCGTAAGAAGGCCGATTTGGAAGGCCTGCGGCCGAAGCGTCAGACGCTCGAAGACATCTTTGGGCAGATCAGCGATCTCGCTGCCAAGGTCCTCAAAGTCATCGTCAAGGCGGATACCCAGGGTTCCGTCGAAGCCATCTGCGAGGCCCTGCGCAAGATCCAGTCGAAGAAGGTCACGCTGGAAATCGTGCATGACGCGGTGGGAGCCATCAGCGAATACGATGTCTTGCTTGCCGCCTCGGCGGATGCGGTCGTGCTGGGCTTCCATACCCGGGTGGACAATTCGGCCGCCGAAGCCGCAAAACGCGAAGGCGTCCAGATCAAGCTTTACGCGATCATCTACGAGTTGATCGACCACGTGAAAGAAGCGATGGCGGGCTTGCTCGATCCGTTGCTTAAGGAAGTCATGGTCGGCCAAGCGGAAGTCCGCAAAGTGTTCGAACTCTCCAAGGGTGGCCGTGTGGCGGGTTGCTATGTCTCCACCGGCAAGCTCGTGCGTGGCAAGATGCGCGTTCGCCGGCGCAGCAATATTATTTACGAAGGCGTCAGCCTTACGCTCAAACGCTTCCAGGACGAGGCCCAGGAAGTCCGGGTGGGCATGGAATGCGGTGTCCGTCTCGATGGCTTTGACGACTTCCAAGAGGGTGATTTCATCGAGTGCTACACACTCGAGAAGCACACCCAGAAGCTCGACTAAGCCTTGTGCGCATACGTTTTTAGGGATTCGTGAAAGCACCCAAACCACCGAGTCGGCGTCTCGAACGCGTGACGGAACTCCTCAAACGGGAAGTCAGCGAACTTATCCGCCAGGAGATCAACGTGGAGAAGGTAGGTTTGTTGTCCGTGAATGAGGTCAAACTCTCGCCGGACCTCAAATCGGCCAACGTGTACCTCGGATTTGTTGGAAGCAAGAACCAGAAGTCGGCCGCTCCGGACATCCTGAAACAGAAGTCCAAGCAAATCCAATTCCAGTTGGGTGCGGCCTTGCGCCTCAAGTGGACGCCGATACTTCAGTTCTTTCTGGATGACTCCGTCGAAAAGGCGAACCGGGTGATGTCCATATTGGACGATCTTGAACGCGCTGGCGGGCCCCCTCCTGCACCGCCGTCTCCTCCAAAAACCTGACTGCCCGGTCGTCACCTTGATTTGCAGAATTCGTGAAGAATTGTCCCAAAGTCGTTGAGCAGATCCTCGATGCCGTAAAAGAGGCCCACTCCATCTGTATTGTGGGTCACATCCGGCCCGACGGAGATTGCATCGGCAGCCAGATCGGACTGGCCACCGCGCTCGAGAATTCCGGCAAAGAGGTGACGGTTTGGAATCAGGACCCTGTTCCCGATAAGCTTCGGTTTCTGGATCCCAACAAACTGGTCCGCCGTCCGGTCGCCGGGCAACACTTCGACTTGGTCATCGCGGCTGATTCGGCCGATATCTCGCGCATTGGCAAAAGCCAGGATTTTATCGGTAATCGCAAGTTACTGGTCAACATCGACCATCACGCTTCGAATACCCGTTACGGCGACATCAATTGGGTGTCCCCGCATGAACCGAGCACGGGCGAGCTGATCTTCGATCTCTGCAAATGGGCGGGCTGGAAAATCACCCAACCCATCGCCAACAGCCTATTCACGGCGGTGAGCACCGATACCGGGAGTTTCCAATATCCGTCGACCACTCCGGATACACTACAAACTGCGGCGGAACTCGTGGAGCGCGGGGCTGATCTTGGTGAGATTTGCCGTGAGGTTTACCAAAGTTACCCCCTCACCCGGGTCAAGCTGCTGCGCCATGTTTACAGCACCTTCCGTTTGACCCACGGGGGCAAGACCGCCTATTTCTGGCTCAAGAAACGCGACTACGCCCGAGCCGACGCCAGCGTAGAGGAGAGCGAAGGTTTGATCGATCACATCCGCGCCGTGGAAGGCGTGGAAGTCGCCTTGGTATTCGAAGAGCTCGAACCGGAACTCACCCGGGTCAGCTTCCGCTCGAAGGACGAGCGAATTGACGTCGCCGCCATTGCGCAGATGTTTAGCGGCGGCGGACACAAGGCGGCCGCCGGAGCGCGCGTCGCTGGCCGACCCTTGGGCGTCCAACGCCGGGTGTTGACCGCGATCAAGAAATCGCTGGCGGCACGTTAGTCGCCGGACGCCGTTTGGGTTTCAGGCTGACCTTTTTTTTACCGCACTCTTTACACTCATGCCGATAGTCGAATTCACCGCCCTCGATGGCGCCCTGTTGGTGGACAAGCCCGCGACGTGGACTTCCCACGACGTGGTGGCCAAAATCCGCAATCATTTCCGGCTCGAGAAAGTGGGGCATTGCGGGACGCTCGATCCGATGGCGACCGGGCTCTTGATCCTGGTCCTGGGCAAGGCCACCCGGCTGTCGGAGAAATTCATGTCCTCCGACAAGGTCTATGAAGGAACGTTGCGCATGGGTGAGACCACCGACAGCTACGACGCGGACGGCGAGTTGGTGCATTCCCTGCCGGTGCTTCCGATGACCCTGGACGAATTGAACGAGGCGGCCGCCACGTTCACCGGCGACCAGCACCAGATCCCGCCCATGGTCAGCGCCAAGAAAGTCAAGGGAGTGCCCCTGTATAAGCTGGCGCGCAAGGGCCAGGAAGTGGAACGCGAACCGCGGCTGGTACATGTTTATACATATAGGTTCACCGACTATGAGGAACCGTTCGGCTATTTCCGCGTGAGCTGCACCAAGGGTACTTATGTCCGCAGCCTGGCCCATGACCTCGGACAGAAACTGGGGTGCGGAGCGCATCTCACCCGTCTGCGCCGCGTGACCAGCGGGAAGTTCGACGTGGCCGACGCCTTTCCCCTGGAGGAAATCCTCCGCTGGTCGCCCGAGGAATTCGAGCAACACGTGATTCCCTTCCTGAAATTGCGCCAGTACGAGTAAACGCCCCCGGCATGACCACGGTACGCTCGTTTTCCGAACTGCCCCGTGACCCGCGACCTGTCTGCGTCGCGCTTGGCATGTTCGACGGCGTCCACCTGGGGCATCAGCATGTTATCCGGCAGGCCGTCCTGGATGCCCGGGCGCTGCACGCCCGGTCGGCGGCTGTCACGTTTCATCCGCATCCGCTGTTCATCGTCCGTCCCGATCGCGCACCCAAACTATTGCAGCCTATATCCCAGCGGCTCGAAGCCATCGCCGCACTGGGAACGGATCTAACTTTGGCGCTTGAATTCGACCGGGAACTAAGCCAGCAAACCGGCGAGTCCTTTGTCCGCAATTTAATCACGGGCTTCGGGGCCATGCGAAGTATAACGGTGGGTGAAGGGTTCCATTTTGGCCGTCAGCGCAGCGGCAATGTCGAGTTACTGCAATCGCTGGGGAAGGAACTGGGCTTTACGGTCAACGCCATGGCGCCGATCCGTATCGGTGACGAAATCGTCAGCAGCACACGGATCCGGGCCACCCTCCGGGAAGGTGATTTGGGCCACGCCTCGGAATTGCTGGGACGATCCTATTCCCTCGCCGGAAAAGTGATTCGCGGGGATCAACTGGGCCGACAACTGGGATTTCCTACCGCCAATATCGATGTGGAAGGACTGGAACTTCCTCCGCATGGAGTATACGCCACGCGCGTGATTCATAGCCAAGGCGAGTCGCTGGGCGCATTAAACATAGGCGTGCGGCCCACCGTTGGCGCTGGCACGTCGTTGCGGTTCGAAGTCCACCTGCTGGACTTCGCCGGGGACCTGTACGACCAGACGATCAAGGTGGAGTTCATTCGTCGGATCCGCACCGAACAACGCTTTCCTTCAGTCGAAGCTCTAAAAGAGCAAATTTCCGCCGACGTCGTCGCGGTTCGTTCCGTCGCGAACTGATTCCACCCGCCGTGAGCATCCCGCCGTGTGCCTGTGGCGGGGCCGCGGGGAGCCACCCCCGATTTACAGCGGGTATTTCGTTTCCGCTGGGATGTTCCCTCCCAAGGGCTTAAAAGGGCCAAAAACGGCCCGTTCACGGGATATTTGCCCACCCTGTGGGGGGAGGATGACGGCCTATGCAGGGGTTTTCGCTTGGTACATGTTGTCCCGGCAAGGCATACTGGGGGACATTCACTGAGGCTTACCCGCCATGAGAGATGAACTGGAAAAATTAGCAGCAGCCGGAAAGATCGAGTCGAGGCACGTAGATCCGCTCCTCCGGCTTCTCGAAGCCGGCTTTTGTCAGCACCGAAGTTGGGGTTTTGGCCGCGTTGCGGGAGTCGACAGCGCCCTGGGGCGTCTGAACATCGATTTCAACGGCAAGAAGGGCCACTCCATGGACATGGCGTTCGCCGTGGATTCACTCAAGCCGGTTCCCAAGGATCACATTGTGGTCCGCAAGAACATCGACTTGCCGGCCCTGAAACAAGAAGCCGCCTTGCACCACTTGAACGTGGTCAAGTTGGCAGTCAAAAGCCTGGGTGGCAAAGCCACGGCCGACCAATTGGCGGAGGTCCTGAAGGACGTGGTGGGGGGCGACTGGAAGAAGTGGTGGGAAGTGGCCCGCTCGGAAATGAAGAAGGACGGCCATTTCACCGTGCCTCTCAAAAAGACCGAAGCCATCGTTTACCAGGAGGCGGAAATCAGCCTGGGCCAACGCTTGATTGTCGAATTTCGCGCCGCCAAGGGCCTCAAGGCCAAGGTTGCGGTGGCCATTGAAATCCTCAAGAGCGTTCCGGATATTGGCGAGAAGCAGGTGCTCGTCGACGTTATCGCCGGGTTAAATGCCGATATCCAATCCCACGTTCAGACCATGCCGGTCCTGGCCATGGAAGGCATGTTTGTGCGCGATGAACTCCGCACGGCGGCCAGCATTCCCGCCACCGAACCGGAAATTGAAGTCAAGGACGTCTGGAACCAGGCTCCCAAACTCAAAGAATTTTTCGAAGAACTGCCGGGATCGAAGCATCGCCGAGCGCTGGAGTCGTTCAAGGGTATCATTCCCGACTGGGGTGCCCAGCTCGTCCTCATCATCAACGAAGTCCCAGCCAAACTGGCGGGAGAATGCGCCCGCTTGCTGTTGATCGAAGGCCGCGGCCAGTTGCTCAAGGACACTCTTGCTCGCCTCATCAGCCAGCATGCGGCCAGCAGCGAATTGCTTCTCTGGTTAGGAAAGGAGCGCGGCGATCACTTCGCCGACATCCTGGGACCTGAAGTCTTCCGCGCGATGCTCACTGCGATGGAGCGTGACGCTTTCAACGAGAAGAAGAGCAATCGCCTGCACGATTTCATCCTGGAAGATATCCAACTCCTGCCGAACTTGATCGAGTCGGCGGACATCGAAGTCATTCGTGACCTCACCCGGAATCTCCAGTTGTCACCGAGTTTCGACGACATGGACAAGCGGTCCCTGCTCGCCCGCATCGTCAAGATGTACCCGGCGATCCAGGAAATGATCACCGGCGATCATAAGAAGGAAGAACATATCTTCCTGGTTAGCTGGGAAAGCCTCCAGCGCCGCCAGCTCGAATACCAGACGCTGGTCGAGAAGCAGATCCCGGCAAACGTCAAGGACATCGCCCTGGCCCGCAGCTACGGTGACTTGCGCGAAAACCACGAATATAAGTCCGCCAAGGAAATGCAGAAAGTGCTCAACCGCCGCAAGCACGAGCTGGAAAGCCAGTTGGGCCGCGCGCGGGGCACCGACTTTGCCAATCCGCGGACGGACGTGGTCAGCCCCGGCACCGTGGTGCGGGTGACCGACCTGAGTGCAGGCAAGGAAGAAACCTATTCCGTCATGGGCGCGTGGGATGGCGATCCCGAGAAGGGCATCCTCAGCTATCTGACGCCGATGGCACAGGCATTGATGAACCGTGCGCCCAAGGAAGAAGTCTCCTTCAAGAGTGGCGGTGTCGAACGCCGCTTTCGTATCGAATCGGTCGCCGTGCCTGAAAAGACGGCGGTCTAGTAACGGCCTCATGGCCGGGCCGGCTCCACGCCGCCCGGCCTGGCCAGGCCGAGAAAGGATGGCCAGTCTGGAAGGTCTAGACGCCAGGGTCTTCAATCGCCGTGGACGAGGCATGCTAGAAAACGCTTCATCGCCAGCCCAACTACCCTGGTACGTCGCCCATACCCGTCCCCGCTCCGAGAAGAAACTGGCGGAGTATTGCGACGAACAGGGATTTGTCCATTCCCTGCCTCTATACCGGAGTGTCAAAAAATACCGGGGCAAGCGGGTGGTTTTTCACAAGCCCCTTTTTCCTAATTATCTCTTCCTGCGCATCCAGCCGGAGGATCGTGCCAAAATACTGCAAAACCGCCATGTCGCGAACCTGTTGACCGTTCCGGACCAGGCTGAGTTTGAACAACAACTCGGGGGCATCCTCACCGCCCTCGATACCGACTACGACATTTGTGTCCTGCCGGAAATCAAGGCCGGGGTCCGGGTGCGAATCAAATCCGGTCCGTTGCGGGGCCTGGAAGCCTGGGTGGAGAGCCGGGAAAAGTTGGCGAATGTCCAACTGCGCCTGGACTTCATCGGCCAGGCGGCCGTGGTGGCACTGGAGGCCGAACTGCTGGAACTCGCGTAGTTGCTTTAGGAGCGTGTTTCCAAAAGGCAACGGGCCGCCTGCTGGCCAAGCCTTTTGAAAACATGCCCCGAGCTCGCACCGCGATTGACGCCGGGGCAGCATCCCAAGGACGATGGCGCCGTCCGATGCGGGTTCATACATTCATTGCCGATACAGCTTTTGAGGCTGTGGAACGGATTCGAGCGGAGCTCGGGCCCGGGGCGGTGGTACTCAATGTGCGGCAATTGCCCGCCGACGGATTGAGCCGACTCTGGAAGCGGCCCCGAATCGAAGTATTGGCAACGGTCCCGGAAGGTGAGGCCCAACCCGCTATCACACCGGACCCCGAGCCGCTCCCCAAAA
>DATJII010000139.1:0-26643 GCA_035493435.1 Candidatus Limnocylindria bacterium
TGTTCACCACCACGTCCAGATCCCCGTCGTTGTCCAGGTCCGCCACGCACATCCCGTGCCCCACCCCCTCCTCCCCAAATCCCCACTCCCTCCCTACCTCCTCAAACCTCTCACCCCCAACGTTGTGGTATATTTGACGGGCTTGTCTCACGGGCGGGTACATCAGCAATTTTCGCTGGATGGCCGTGCCACGATAGGGTCCATGGCTATCGATCCGGAGATTCGCATCGATATCCTGGCTATCGAAGAGATTCCCCGTTGTCAGCAATAAATCCTCATAGCCATCCAAATCGACATCCAAGAACATTGCTCCCCAAGTCCAGCCACTGGCCTCCAACCCGGTGAGGTAGGCAATTTCCGCGTAGGTGCCGTCGCCCCGATTGAGTTGGAGCGTATTGCGCCCCAGTTGGGGCCGATTTTCCGAATGCTCATAATCCCCCAAGGCCGCCATGATACCCGAGCTCTGGCGGATTCGGCGCCCCCGGGAACGGTCCAGCATATCCGTAACCAACAGGTCGTCGAATCCGTCGCGATTTACGTCGGCCACATCGACGGACATCGAGAAGGTGGGGGTGTTGCGCAGGGCCAGTTGCGGCAGTTCCGCAAAATGCCCCTTGCTATCATTGATCCAAACGCGATCCACCGTATGGAAATCGTTGCAAACATATAGATCGGGCGCCCCATCCCCATTGAGGTCCCGAAACATTGCGGAAAGCCCCCAGTCACGGGGGGCGCGAGACAGCGGTTTACCGTCCTGGCCGGCAAAGGCGCCACTCGTCCAATCGACCGGAACAAATTGGCCGGAGCCTTGGTTGATATAGAGAATGTCCGGTTCCCCGCTCTCGAGCACCCGGCCTTCCGGCGTATACTCAAGATCATCCTTGTCTTCGGGTCGGATCATCCGCTTGCCATTGACATTCAGGACGCTGAAGCCGGTCGAGCGAATGGTGGTCGTGCGATAATTGGCAACATAAAGATCCAGGTCCCCGTCCCCATCCACGTCCGCCAGGGCCATGCTCATAGCGCCATATTTGCGGACAAGCCCGTTACCTGCCTTTTCGGCGAAATGCCCGGTTCCGTCGTTCAAGAAACAACGCGTCCCGCCGCCCAGCGAGGTCACCAACAGATCCAGTTTTCCGTCGCCATCCACGTCGGCCAGCACGGCCCCAGTAGAATACTGGTTGGTACAGGCCACTCCAGCCTGGGAGGTGATATCCGCGAACTTCCAATTTCCGAGATTGCGATAGAGCCGGTTGCCACCTTGAAGCGCGCAGAAGTAAAGATCGCACAACCCGTCGCCATCGACATCCCCGGCGGCCACTCCCGAACCATTTAGTAGGACCTGATTCTGGCTCGCCTGCTGTTCCGAAAGCCGATTGCCAAATTCGACCCCCGTTTCAGCTCCCGCCATACGGGTGAATCCTGTTCGAATAGGGCCGGAGGTAGGGGCAAGGGCTGCCGCTGAAAATCCATTTTCTATTGTCCCTGAGGCCACCTCCAAAGGTATGGCCGGCACCAATGAAGCCATAATCCCCAACCAGAGAGTCGTCCAAAAGGTTTGGTCTAGCCCGCGATGGGTCGCCCGAGATTTCATCTGCCGTTGCGGTTGAGCATCGCAGATTCAAAGGCGGCGTCAGCCAAGAACTTGGCATGGACGACACGTCACCGGTGGCAGAAGGGTGACCCACCCCAAGACCAATGCTTCGTCCCCCGCGCTCTTCAAGGTGAAGTAGCAAACCGCGGTGGACTATCGTCAAAAAAAAAAAGAGGCCGGGCTTAAGAGCCCGGCCTCGTGATCTAAACTAGATTTCTAGCTTATTGATGCGCACGGTAGAACTTCTGAGGCGCCGCCCCAGTGTTCACCGTGAACGGACTCGTGGCACCCGCGACGTTGCCATAAGGGCCACCGACGCTGTCCGAGGACTGAAGGGTTCCCTTGAACGTGATGGTGGTGGTGCCACCGCTCGTGCTCAGGGAGATCTCCGGATTGACCACCGGGTTCAACAAGCCACTCGGCGTGACGAACTGCACCGCGTTCACCGGAGCGCGAGGCGTTCCGCTGAAGGCGAAGTGTTCCGTGGTCGCCTCAATGATGACTTCCGAGGCGCTCAGTCCGGTGAAGGCGATATAGTCACCAGCGCTATTCACCGTGCCTTCGGGAACCTGTACATAGGTCGAAGGATTGGCGAAGACCTGATAGGCAACATAGTCCTTCAGAACGGTCGTACCATCGGCTGCGAGAACCCGATAGGAACCACCGCGGCCAGCCACACCGCCCAAGGCGTATACAATCAAGTCGTATTTGCCAGTGGTGAGCGCGCTGGGGAGACCCTTGACATGAACCTGGGTCGTGGTCGCGTTGCCGGTATCGAGATAACCGGTCATGAGCGAGTGGTCAGGGCCAGTGAAGCCATTGTTTTCTTCACCACGACCGGTGGACGACCAAGTATTGCCAGAGCCAGACCATTCAACCGTCGCGGTCGAAGACTTGGCCACGCCACCCTGATCGGCAACCAAGGCGAGAGGCTCGGTCGAGGCAGAGACCGACGGGGAGTTATTCCAGTTGGCTTGCGCCACGGCGTTAACACCCGCGATATCCTTCGGCGACATCAAGTTGATGGGGCTCGTATCGGTGAAGCGAACACCGATCGAATAGGTCTGAGTACCGGCGGGCTTGTTGACCGGGGCATAGTCTGCGTAATCACGGAAACGTGCGGCCCAGACGGACTTGAATCCGTCGCCCACGTTGCCGTTTTCGGGACCATACACCATACCGACATAAGCGTCGGCTGCGAACGGCGCGCCCGAACCATCTTCGGGATCGAAGTTCGTGGCACCCAATTCTGTCCAGGTGACGTTATCGTCACTGCGGAAGATATGGATCACCGAACCCACGCGACGCAAACGCACCCAGGCGTTTGGATACTTCGGAGCGCCACCGGAACCAGCACCATCGGTCGCACCACCCGTGGTGAGACGGCGATTGCTCTCGAACTGATTGTTCGAGGGAGTGCCATCGAACTTGATCGGAGCGGGATCAGCGTTCACTTCCTGATAACGGCTGGCGGTGTCGGCCAGCGAATCAAGGGACTCACGAACCATCAAACCGGCACGGGCCCAGTTGGAGCTGGCATCCTGCGCTTCCACGCGAACCACCTTGTCGAAGTCGCCCGTGATTTTTTCGTAAACGAAAGTCACGTCGTCTTCAGTACCCCAGAAGGAATTGCCGCCGGCGTTGACATTGAATCCATTGGTTCCGCCACTCACAACGTCAGCCGGGAAGTCAGGATTATTGTTGCCCAAGCCCGTCCAAGTGAGGCTCGAGATCTTGATCGGGACAGTGGTAGAACCACTGGTGTTGCCGCTGATATCCTTCAGACCTTTGACAGTCAGAGTGTAGGAGCTACCGGCGGTCAGGCCCGTGGTCGAGAGCACGATGCCCTTCTGGCGGGACAGGAATCCGCTGGCGTTGGTCACGTAGTGAGCCGCAGTGACGGTTCCGGAGCTGAGGGTGAAATTGGACAAGGCGAGCGAGGCTGCCGCGTCCAAAGGTTCATCCACTACGAGGCTGACTTCAATGGCCGTGTCATGCTTGACACCACCAGCGGAGACAACCACCGGAGGTTCATTGTCGGACACCACGGTCAGAGCCGCTTCGGCGGTCGTGGCACTGCCATCGTTGGCGGTGATTACGACGCGATACTTCGTGCCACTATCCGCACCCGTCAGGAACGGCGTGGTATAGGTGTTGGAGGCAGGCGAAGCCTGATTACCGCCGGAAGCACCCGGGATATCAGTGAAGGTACCCGCGCCGGGGGCCTTCTTCTGCCATTGGTAATTGATACCCGGCAGGGGCAGGAAATCGTCACCCGTGATGCTCGAGCTAGCCGAGAAGGTGAACGACGCCGTATTGCCGGCAGAAACCGTCTTGTCTGCGGGGCTGCTGACAACCGTCACAACTGCGCCGTCCAGGACGCCAATGAATTTACCCAGGGCCGCACCCCGGATCCTGGAAGGACTGCCGTCGGCCGGATCAGCTTCCGTGTCCAGCTTGAAGGTCGCTTCGAAGTTATCACCACCGCCGCCTTCGTGATGGTCACCTTCGATGTAATACCCATGTCCCGCCAGCAGCGCGATCGGGGCGGATTGCTTGCCAGCGACATCGCTATTACCCGCCGAGGTCGTCCATTGGAGCGCATTGCTCCAGGCTGATTCCGAGGCGATCAAGGACTTGTTGGCCGGGTTGCTATCGGAGCTCAGGAAGAGGTCGCTGTCGTCGTCCGAGCAGACGAAGAAGATGTAATTTCCGTCAACCGGGGGAACGAACAGGCCGGAAACCCGCTGGGCATAGTTATCAGCCACGCCGTTGGGAGCTTCGAAGGAGTTCAGAACCGTCCGCACGTCCGGGGTGACACCATCGAGCGAGCCGCTCTCCAGGTCATCACGAACTTTGCCGTTATAACGTTCCGACAACGCGAAGCCAGCCAGTTGCACCGTCTTGCCGATGGTGATCTTGGCGGGACTGCTGGTCACCGAATTCACGTTATTGGTGGCAACAAACACGAAGGTCGCGTTGTTATCACCAGCCACGATCGCGGGCAGGGTGTAGGTCACATCCGTCGCACCGGGGATCGGAGCGCCGTTCTTATACCACTGACGGAAGAACGAAGGCCCGGTCATGGTCACTCCGACAGTCACCGTGGAATCGCCCACGAGAACGCGGCGATTGTGGGGCGGCACAGTGATATTGAGGGGAACGGCGTTGACCACCGGTCCACCAACATTGACCAGCTGCAAGCCCGCAATGCCCTGTCCGTCGCCGCCGCTGATATGGGTCGAAACCACGCCCACCTGGTGACGGCCAGCCGTGTTCAGGTTCCTGAAGTGGACATAATTACCGACGCTGCGCAGGGCGCTGGGATCGGTGTTGCTGGCCTCGGCATACGTCGAGGTGGCGGTAAACTGGTGGGTTTCCTGGATATAATGCGTGGTTACCGAATCCCAATCGGAAACGTTCTGGGCAATGCCATCACCGTTCGAATTGACATACAGGTAAACATCATAAAGGCCTTCAGCGAGGTTGTTGAAGGTGAAGTGAACCGTCCGGCCCGCCGACGTCTTGATGATGCCGAGCATCATTTTGGCGTCGCCAGTGGTGACATCGGCCGCACCGGTGTCATTGTTCCAACTGTCGTTGCCGTCGAAGGTGATGGTGGTGGAAGTCGCCGCTCCCGTGCTGTCCACCAGCGGGTCACTAGTGGCATTGTTGTTAACGGCGTCGTCGTTGATGCTGTTCCAGTTGGCCACAGCAACAACGCCAGCAACGTCAGTAGGCGCTAGCGGGTCGTTGGCCACGCAGCACGTGCTTGTTCGCCCCTGGAAATCTACGCTGACGGTCTGTCCAGCGTGAGCCAGGCTTGCTGCGACGCTTGAGAGCGCCAGCAGCCAAGATACGATACGTATTGGTCTCATAGGTATTTGCACATGGCATTGGCGCACACAAAATGCGCCTTCGTAGTCGCGTTACGTAATTCTGCCATGGGATCGGTCAAAGAAGTCTCAAAAACGGCCTGAAGTGTCAAACCCTATTCAGGGAATTGCGCAAACTACGGGGCAAAATCCCGGTTACGGGGTGGAAGGCGATTGGCCGATGATCGCAAGGGGCGCAGGCGTCCCGTCACTTACCACCCTTGCCTTCCGCTACGGATTGCTCCCAGCGGACCCGCACGTCCTTGGCTCCCGCTGGAACCGCCATCTCCGTCGTGTTGCCTCCCGGCCACTTGACCTGGACCGTCGCTGCCGACGACGAGCCACCAAAGAGCACGGTATCGGTCCCCTTGGACCAATAACCGCCACTGCCAGTCACTTCCTTGGTTGCACTCCAGTGATCTGGATACTTCACCCGCACTTGCGATCCATAGCCTGCCGGATTCCCCGGAGGCCCCTCCAGGGATACCCTAAAACGTGGACTCGCCTTTGCCGTTTCCCAAAGGGTCGTGGCTGCCCCATTTTGGGCGACAACCAAAGAGAGGTGTCCGTCTCCACTCCAGTCTCCCACCACTGCCCCTCGCCCTTCGCCCATAACCCGCACCCCGGCAACGGACGGTAGCAACGCTGAAAACCGTCCGTGTCCGTCGCCTTTAAGCAATATTCCATTTCCGGCGTCGGTGCGCGGCCACTCGATGCGCATCGCGAAGAAATTCTGGGCCAGAAAGAGATCCTCCAAGCCGTCCCCGTCAAAATCAGCCAAAGCAGAACCGAATACCGGGGCAAACTGAGCTTCGGCTGGCAAAGGCAGGGCCACAAATCCACCAGGCCGATTCAGGAAAACGGTACTGGCCAGCGTCGTCGCCTGAACCATCTGCGGCTTGGCTGGCAAACTCGCCAGGACCTCCGCCATTTTGGCAAACCCAAAGGTAGCGTGGCTGGGAAACCAATCCATCAACGACGGAATAGCCTGCGCCAGCGCGTTGCGACTCCGTCGTGGCATCTCAGTATCCGATCCCTGGGGATAGTAGGCTTCCAAAATGGCGTGAGTCCCACGCCCCGACAGGTCCCCAAAGTACAGCCGCAGGGGTTGTTCCAATGACGCCCTGAATCCGGCATTAAGCCCCCAGTTGCCCACCACCAGATCCGGGCGACCGTCGCCATCCATATCGCCCGCCGACACACTGGTCCACCAACCCGTCAGCGTGGAGAACCGGACGGGTGCGTTTGTAGAGGGACCGATCAAGACTTCGGGATCCCAAGGTTTCAAATTACCGTGATCGTTCCGAAAAATGCGGATCGGCCCCCATTCGCAAGCGAGCACCAGTTCCGGGAATCCATCCCCGTCCAGATCGGTCCAGGTTGCGCCACTCACCATCCCAACCCGGTCCAACAGAGAGGACGAAGCCGTATCGAGGATGAGTTTACCGCCCTGGTTGCGATATAAATACGAGGAAACCGGTTCCGGATATCCCGCTGGGAGTACTCGCCCACCCACAAAAAGGTCGAGATCGCCGTCCCCATCGATATCCGCCGTGGCCAACGGCCCAATTGCACCCGACATTGGCAGAACCTCTGCAACCGGCGAGACTACCAATGAACCTCCGCCGGAAGCCAAGGAAAGGCTTACCACCCTGGAGCGATTGGTGCCGCCGAGCTTATAGTTCGAAACTCCGGCCAGTAACGCGGGACGACCATCCGGCATCGTCCACCCCGCCAATCCCGTCATGTCATCCGGGGCGGTCCAATCGGTCGTCAAAGGGACAAACCGTCCTTGGGTCCATCGGTAAGCTCCCACTGTTCCTCCTGCTGGGGCTCCGATCACGACTTCATCAACGCCATCCCGATCGAAATCGATCAGCGCCATCCCCGGTCCCAAGGCGCTCAATTGTTTCGGCAACAGGGGTTGGCGGGCAAAATCATCGTATAGGGCATTGGTGTGTCCATGTCCCAAGCGTTCCGTTTGATTCAAAAAAATCGGCAGCGGCGCCGGATCAGACCCCGGTGAGGCGGTTTCGTTGCCCGTTTCGGCAATCTCATAAAGTCGATTGGGTTCGGCATTGGGAATCGAGGCGCGGCGTCCTGACCGCCAGGTTACTTCAATGGACACCTGCGCCGCCGTCCCGGTGGCAAAGGTGCGAATCGTGTCGTCACCCGACAGGTAGCGCCCACCCGTGACGATTTCCTGCGTTTGGGATACCGGGCCTCCGAGGACTTTCAATTTACCCCCTACGCCCCGTGTATTGGGCGCCAAACCTTTAAGCCGAACGGCAATTCGTGGCGCGGAAGTTTCGTTGCGATAAAGGGCGACTCCGCCATTGAGGCAGTTGACCGCCAGGTCCAGATCTCCGTCTCCGTCCAAGTCAGCCAACGCCACCCCTTCATAGACGTCCGGCGCGGAGAAGCCCCAGGCAATGCCTCGATCTTCGAACGTCAGGTCGCCGCGGTTATGGTAGGCAGCTATCGACGACCGGAACGGTGGGTACTCTTGCAAAGCCGCCCGGGTTTGCGCGGTTGAAATCCGGCCGCGCGACTCAATCCTGGAAAGGGTATCCCGGTCTTGGGTATCAAACATCATCCCGTTGGCCACCAGCAGGTCTTCATAGCCGTCCAGATCGACATCCAGGAATACCGGTTGCCAGGACCAATCCGTCGCGGCGACGCCCGCGTACTCGGCGATTTCACTCCAGGTACTATCGCCGTTCCCGCGAAAAAGGGTATTGCGATTCACTTCTGGACGGTACTCATAGCGGCCCGGGACGTTGGGCTGAAAGCGAATCCCGGATATCTGGCGCATCCGGCGGGAGTGTTCGCGTGGCGCCATTTCAACCACCAGGAAATCCAGATTCCCGTCGCGGTCGATATCGGCGAAGTCAACGCCCATGGACGAGAAAGGAAATTTACGGATAGCCAGGTGGGAAGCTTCCCGAAAATGGCCGCGACCGTCGTTCAACCACAACCGGTCCGGAGTTTGAAAATCATTGCACGTATAAATATCAGGAACCCCGTCGCCGTTGATGTCCCGCATTTGCACGCTCAGGCCATAGTCGGCAGGCGGCGCCTTGGGACGCCCGCGCTCATCCACGAAGTATTCTGAGTTCCACGGGACTGCCGTGAAATGGCCCTTCCCATCGTTCCGATAAAGCACTCCCACTTCGCCCACCTCTTCAATCTTGCCGTCCACGTAGCGGAGTCGATTGGCATTGGGACCCATCACCACCCACTCGCCATTGACCTGCTTGACCTCGGCACGGCCCCCAGACCGCAAGACGGAGAATGCGCCATAGTTGGCCACGTATATGTCGAGGTCGCCATCGCCGTCCACGTCCGCCAAGGCCATGCTCGTGCTTCCCGACTGCGAGCCCAGGCCGGAATCTGATGTGACCTCGGTAAACCGCCCCTGCCCCTCGTTACGAAAACAGTGCACACCCGTCCCCAGAGTAGAGACCAATAAATCCAGGTCGCCATCGCCGTCGATATCGGCAAATACCGCGCCCGTGGAACGCCAGCCTACACACGCCAGCCCCGCGGTCTCGGTGACATTTTCAAAACGCCAATTTCCCAGATTCCGGAAGAGGGCGTTCGTGCCGCCAATGGCGCAAAAATACAGGTCGCACCGTCCGTCGCCGTCAAAGTCGCCCGCCGCCACCCCCGATCCATTCATCAGGTTCTGGTTTTGCGCCGCGTCGGCTGGAGAAAGGGTATTAGTAAACAGTATCCCTGCGGCGACGGAATCCAGCCGCAAAAAACCAGTGTGTCCGTTGGTCGGAACCATCAACGAATGGCCCATGTCCGTTCCCCCGGACAGTCGGAGAACGATCTGCAAAAAAAGCATGGCCATGCCCAGCACGGCGCGCAAACGGGGAAACACGTCTGGTGATTAAGGACCGAGCCGAGTTTCATCAAGCGATAAAGATAGATTAAGAATCAAAAGGACACTTCCGCGTCATATGTGGCGATTTGTTAATATTTGGCGTGAAACTTGCTTAATAAATTCACCGCGTTGTTCCTGAGGGAAAGCCAACTTCGCGTTCTTCGTTCTATTCTTCCACCCAGTCTCCGTATCTTGGAGCAAGTCGATCTTTCCTCGTCCTTTAAGAGGGAGAATGCCCCTAGCGCCTTCTCATCCAATACCGTGGGCACTTCTTCGACCGCCCTTGTGGGTCGTCCCGTTTCCCGGCAGGGTTCCCCGATGCGGATTTTGACCGGCATACAGCCCAGCGGGGTTTTGCATCTGGGTAACTACTTCGGAGCCATGCTCCCTGCCATCCAATTGCAGGAGGAGGGCGAGGCCTTCTATTTCATCGCGGATTACCATTCGATGACGTCACTGACCGACGCGGCGAGCCGTCGGCAGTACACGCTGGGGGTCGCCCTTGATTTCCTGGCCTGCGGACTGGATCCCAAGCGGGCCGTGTTCTGGAAGCAATCCGATACGCCGGAACACACCGAACTGGCCTGGCTGCTCTCGACCGTGACTCCGATGGGACTTTTGGAGCGCGCTCATAGCTACAAGGACAAGAAGGAGAAGTTCGCCGCGGGCGACTTGGAGCGGGTCAATCATGGGCTCTTCGCCTATCCCGTCCTCATGGCTGCCGACATCCTCTTGTACGACACCCACGTGGTGCCGGTGGGCAAGGACCAGAAGCAACACCTGGAGATGACCCGCGACATCGCTGCGAAGTTCAACCAACTCTACGGCGACGTCTTTGTCATTCCCGAACCACGAATTCGCGAAGAGGTAGCCGTCGTCCCCGGCACCGACGGCGAAAAGATGAGCAAGAGCTACGGGAACACAATCGACATCTTTGGGGACGAGAAAACCCTCCGGAAAAAAATCATGTCCATCGTGATGGACAGCCGCTCACCGGCGGAACCCAAACCGGACGCGGACCAGAACATTGTCATCAAGTTGATGAAGTTGGTGGCAGCGCCCGAGGTGGCGGCGGACTACGAAAATCGCCTGCGCGCTGGCGGCTTGGGTTATGGCGATCTCAAGAAGGGATTTTTCGAACAGTATTGGAATCATTTTGCCAGCGCCCGAGCCCGCCGAGCCGAATTGGCGGGCCATTTGGATTACGTCCACGAAGTGCTGCGGGACGGTGCGATTCGTGCCCGCGCGGTGGCGTCCAAGACGATGGCTCGCGCCAAGGTGGCGTGCGGCCTGAGCTAGGGGTCAGCACACCAGCGCTTCGTTCTCCCAAGCTCTTTGCCACGAGAGCCCGGTGAATACTGCCCAACCTCGCTGGGTCAGACGTCCGTTCAATCCAACAACGGACGTTTGATGAGTCAAGATATGGGGAGAAATGGAATTCCTTTGGCGTGGCGACTGGCCTGCATGAAGGCCAGTCGCGCAGTTGCGTTCCTTTTGTTCTGTGCGACGTTCCTCGCTCATCGCGCGGGTTACGCCGCCGACTTCACTCCCGCCCCCCAACGATTTCGCCAGGAAGTGGCCGAACATTTCGAGCTCCGGCCAGCCCTCGCCAGTCAGTCGCTTCCTGAATCCCACCAGACTCTCGTCGACGGTTCTCTCCAAGGTGTGGCGTTGGACAACGTTGGACTGCCCATCTTTTTTGCGGAAGGCACGTGGTATCACTTGTCGGCCGATAAATCGGGCTTCACGCTCCGCGCACCAGCCAAACAAGGGACTTTTACCTATACCGAAGACGGTGCCTCGTGGATGGAAACCCCTTTTCCGTTTTCGGAGGTCGTCCAAACCCTGAACTTGAAGCCAGTCCCTTCCCCCGGCAATCCCCAGACCCCTACTGGCTACCTTGTGCTCAAGGGAGAGGTGTACGCCGTCAAGGCGAAGAACCCCGAGCCCTTGCACTGGCCCCATGGGCCAACCCTTCGCCAAATCGCAGTCGAAGCCGACGGCTCTCTCTGGGCCGCCTCAGCAGTGGGTCTCTTTCGTTATACTACGGACACTTGGACGCCGGTCATCGTGCGTGACGGCGTCGGACGCCACTGGGCTGCGGAAGACGTGCGAGGAGTGACCCTCGATACCGCCCACCACTTGTGGGTCGCGACCCCGGCAGGCTTAGCGCGACAGGATGCGCCCGATAAATGGGTGTTTTTTGAGGGCAAAGACGGTTTGCCCTGGGCCGATTTTACCTGGGCGGCAGCCGGACCGGATGGGGAGGTCTGGTTCGGGACACATTGGGGAGCGATTCGTTGGGACGGTCGGGAATTTCATTACCGCCAAGGCCCTCGCTGGCTGCCCCATGATGACATTCGCCAAATAGCGGTGGACGCCCAAGGCACGGCTTGGTTGGCCACGGCAGGCGGAGCCGGGTGCATCGCACGCAAACCCATGACCCTGGCCGAGAAAGCCGAGTTTTACGAGGGAGAGATCGAACGTTATATCAAGCGCACCCCATTCGGCTATGTGGCGGAAGCTCCGCTTAAGACGCCCGGGGATAAAACCACGGCAAGTCCCCAGGACTCCGACAACGACGGTCTTTGGACTTCCATGTATGGCGCAGGCGAAGCCTTTGCCTACGGGGCAACACATGACGCCAAAGCCCTGGAGCGGGCGAAGAAAGCCTTCGAAGCGCTGCGTTTCCTACAAAAGGTAACCCAGGGCGGAACGCCAGTTCCCGATAAGGGATTCGTGGCCCGGACCATCCGGCCCATCGAATGGCCCAATCCCAATTCCACCACAGAACCCAACGTGGAAGAAGAATTGAAGCACGATCGGCTCTTCAAGGAACCGCGCCCGCGCTGGCCCAAGAGCGCCGACGGGAAGTGGTATTGGAAATCCGACACCAGCAGTGACGAACTCGACGGGCATTATTTCTTTTATCCGCTCTACTTCGATTTCTGCGCCACAACCGAAATCGAGAAAGACCGGGTGCGGGAGGTGGTGCGCGACCTCACCGACCATATTATCAGCCACGAATTCAACCTTACCGACCACGATGGGACCACCACCCGTTGGGGGGCGTTCGGCCCCAAGTCCCTGAACCATGACGTCCGGTGGTGGGCCGAACGGGGGCTCAATTCATTAAGCATGCTGAACTACCTGGCGGTTGCCGCGCATGTCACCGGCGATTCCAAATATACCCAGGCGGCGCGGGAATTGATCGACACACATGGTTATATGCAGAACCTGATCTATCCCAAGGCACAAGCCGGCCCGGGCACCGGCAACCAATCCGACGACGAGATGGCCTTCATGGGATTCTACGGTCTGCTGCGATATTCCCACGACGACGTCCTGAAAAACATGACCCGAATGACTTATACGGCTTATTGGCAGATGGAACTTCCAGAAATGAACCCTTTCTTCAATTTCGCCTACGCCGCCCATAACCTGGGCCGGGTCTATACCAACACCTGGGGCATCCAGCCAGCCTCTCCGCTGGGCGATTGGCATGGCGACTCCATGGCCACCCTCTACGGATTCCCTCTCGACCGCCGCGAATGGTCCGCACACAACAGTCACCGGCTGGACGTGGTCCACACCCAAAGCGAAATCTCCCGCGACCTCTACCGGCACACCGACTCACGAAACGGGCGCCGGGTCAATGGCAAGGTGGTGCCGGTCGAGAACCGCCATTTCAACCACTGGAATACCGACCCCTGGCAACTCGATTATCGCGGCAACGGTGGAGAACTCGCCGCAGGAACCGTTTTTCTTCTGCCGTATTACATGGGCTTGTACCACGGTTTCATTGAGAAACCGTAGGGAAAGATGAGCGAGCTAACGGCGCAAGTTCCAACACCGATATAAGACCTCGCAAGGCGTCGTGGAGTGCGGTGGCAAAGCGCAGCGACGACACCGCTTTGGAGGCGGACCCGGGCAAGCAAATGGGGATTCATGCCCGTGGACGCCTTCGACGGCACTGTGAGAACTCGGCGATTGCAGGCCATCACCCAACCGCCCCCACTTACATCCATTTTCGAACAGACCCCTCGGTGCGAGCGACCCCTTTCGGCGCACCGGGTCACTTCCCCTTCGCACCCACACCTTCAACCAAGGCACTCCAGGCACCGCCTCGGAGGACACGCGCTTTAACCACACCTCCCGGAGGAACCAGCACGGCCTCGGTATAAACAGTGGCCACCTTGGAGGGTGTGCCCACACCGTATGTACGGGGATCGGTGCCATTGGTCGTGATATAGATATCGCCACCGCCCGAGGCCACGGCGGAAAACTTGGTCCCATCCGCGGCAGCAGCGGGTTCCGCGGTCAGAACCGGCGCGGCGACCTGCGGATATAGCCCCGCTGCGCGGAGTTGATCGAGCAAGACAGCCGTACGCTTGGGAAAATAGCTCTTTACCAGGCGCTTTTGTTCCGCGAGCCAGTCCACGTCCCGATTATAGGGCGGATCGCGCCGATACCCGCCCCAGCGCGCCGATTCCGCGATGATGGCTACATCCAATTCCGCCGCGCGTTTCATCCAACGGGCAGTAGCCTGCGCAGGCGTCAGGGCGCCGTCGCCGAAAAGATGCTTCTGCGCGCGATCCGCAAACGCCAGACGGAATTCGGCATTCTCGCGCAATCGCTCAGCCAGGTAGAACGGTGGCTGGTTGGGCCGATTGACGACGTCGTCGCCGAGATGATGGAACACCTGCTCGCCATCCCAGACAAAGAACCGAAAGGGTCCCGAAGGCTCACGACGACGCACCGCGTACCAGTTTTTGTTCTCACCCCAGTCCTGGTTGGCTCCATAGTAATTCAGCATCAGGTAATCGATATACTCATTTATATCCAGGCGTTGCTTGAGCTTCTCATATTGGGCACCACGGGAGAGCCCCGGCACTGAATTGAATTCATCGAAACGTTCCGCCGTTCCCTCCTTCACCTGGAACTCGTTTATGACATCGTAATCCTTTTTGTCGCCGCCGAAGTAGGAGGCGGCAAAGCTTCCGTCCGGACGCTCCGCCGCGTCATAAATCCCCCAGTATAACCCATCAAGATATAGATGGACAAAGCGGCTGTGCGCCGCCAGCCAGCCCATGGCCCGCTGGGAGTCCTTCATCCACGCGTCGCGCATTCGCTGGGCTCGCACCTGGTTCCGGGAATCCCAATGCAACCACGAGTTATTGTAATCCGCCCGCAACACGAGTGTGTCGAATTTGTCGACAGGCGAATCCGGGAAGACCTGATAGTGCAGCTTCCCGTGGCCGTACTCCTTCTTGAAGAGGATCCGGAACGAATGCTTGGGCGTCTTCTGCGGGAGCCGGTTGTAATTGCCCTGAACGCGAATCCCACAGTCGATCTGAAAACCTTCCTCACCGTCCGGATTGATCCACTCGACCGAACACGCCCGTTCCCAACTTGGCCCTCGTTGCGTGGAATTCGCGTAAATCCCCTTCGCGTAACCGAACAAGTCGTCCTTCCGCAAAACCACCGAAACGATCGGCAGCGCCCTGAGCGCCCCGTCAATACGGTCCCGGTACACGGGATCATCCACGATTTTGGATTCCATACCGTACGCCGACGGTTCACGTCCCCAGGCATCATCTCCCATTGGAAATCCGGTTGGACGCTCCGATTGATGCTTTACCTGGTCCAGGAAGATGTAACTCCGGGTAGCAATCGTCGAAACCCGCGCTTTCCCCTTGAATGCCGCCGCCCGGAGCACCGTGGTATTGGAAAACTGCAACGAATTCAGGAATTCCTTACCCGTCGCCGGAATGGGTTCACTGCCGTCCAGTGTGTACCGAATCACCTCTCCCTCGTGTGCACCAGTCACCTTTACCGAAACCGGCGCCTTGAAAAGTCCGTGCGGGACACTTACTTCCAGTTCAGACAACGGTCCCGGCGGATTCTCAACCGCTCCCCACACCCGACCTGAGGGCACTACCAACAACGCCAGCGCCACAGCGACGAAGCCGCCTGTCAGCCAACCGCGCCACTGGAACCAGGCACCAAGGCGCAAAAGAAAGGCTCCTCCCAGGTGCTTGGTCTGGCGGTCCAGTAGGGTACCCATCGCGTTACGCATCATTTAGCTGTGTTTCTGCTTTTCGGCGAGTGAATCATTCTCCGTCAATATCTCGATACCAGTGGAACGGTTGACGAGAGCTACTGGGTCGGAAAAATGAGCCATTTTAGCCAAGGCAACGACCGTCAAGACACCTGCACTCACTCTCCATAACCCCGTCCAACGATTGACCTTGCCTGAAGTCCAGCCACGGCAAAATTGCGATGTGAAAGCTCTTCCAAAGCATCTCCATCGAGGCCCCGGGTCGTGCGCGGAGTGGTTTATTGAAACTCAGTTTGGTTATCGTGAGACCCCTTCACTCCATCAATATTCCATACCTCGCTACAATGGGTTTCACAAACGCCTGAAATTCCCGGGCACCGGTGAAAGGGATCTGGAACCGGCTGGGTGGAAACATATCTCCGCTGACTGTCTCTCCGTGTTGGAGGGCAAACTCGACGCTGAGAAACCACGACCTGCCTTTGCGCACTAATCCCAGCCTCATAATATCCACCACCTCGCACCACAGACCCTGCCACTTTACCCGGAGACGCACTCCGTCCGTCTGCACTTCAATTGCATTCTTGCACAAATTTCTGGAATATTTATATATTTGCCTGGCGCCGAGCCCATACAATCCAATGATCATCCAAGGTCCGATCCCGCGTGCAGTCGGATCAAAGCACGCCGAGATCGCCAATAGGACCAACGCGACCAGCGCGATCTTTGGGCCGAGCGGGTCAGGGATGATCGCGATCGGCTCCCATGCGGGCGATTCCGCATTTTCACTTCCCGGGTCTGTTGTGTCCCATGCCATCGGTTTTCGCGGTTTTGGAATCGCAGGTGAATTTCTTCGAACCAGGCTGACTGCGTGTTCCCGGAAATCTGTGATCGGGCCTGGCCCCTGTCCACATTCATTTGTATCCCGCAAGCTCAAAGCCTAAAATGGCCCGGCATCCGCCTTGCCGCGTGGACTCTACTGAAACTGCAATAAGACACAGCCCGTCCCCCTGAGCCGGAGACTTTTCCCCTGATGAAGGCCTTGAAGGAGCAAGTTCGCGCCGAGATGCGTCGGCAACTCGCCGATCTCTCGTCCACGGAGCGAGAACGAGGGTCCATCGAAGTGCGCGCCGCAGTCACGGCGTTGGAGGAGTGGAAACGGTCCGCGACAGTCCTGCTGTTTTGGCCGAGGAACGATGAGCCGCAGGTTGAACCTCTCTACGAGATTGCCTTGGCGGCGGGTAAGACGGTGGCACTGCCGTCCTACGATGCAACCACCGAGACCTATGTTCCGCGCCAATTTCGGATTCCCGCCACCGACCTGATTCGTGGGAGGTTTGGGATTGTGGAGCCGGCGCCGGATTGCCCAATGATACCGGTTTCGAAAATCGACTTTGCTTTGGTGCCGGGATTGGCCTTTGACGCCACAGGCACGCGCTTGGGGCGGGGACTCGGATTCTACGACCGGCTGCTGACAGACTTCGCTGGTTTTGCTTGCGGGGTGGCGTTTCGATTTCAAAATCATCCCGGCCTGCCGTGCGAATCTCATGATCGCCCGATGAACCGAGTCCTGTACGGTTAACGACTTTCCAGCACCTTAATGCCCGAGCCTTCACTTCCGTCGGATGCCACTCCCGCGCCAACCCGGACTTGGGTTTGGCTGGTTCCCCTCTTTCTGGTCCTAGCACTCTTGTTCCTTTACCGGACCCTGCACCTGTCTGAGAGGCTGCAACAAGGTATCCATTGGGTGGCTGGCCTGGGGGCTTGGGGGCCGGTGGTATTCATCGTCTTGTATGTGCTGGCCACGGTTTGTTTGGCGCCTGCTTCGGCACTCACGTTGGGAGCCGGACTGGTCTTCGGCGTGGTGTGGGGAACGGTCTATGTCTCGGTCGGATCCACGTTGGGCGCTGCGGCGGCGTTTCTGATAGCACGCTATCTCCTGCAGCAACGGCTGGAACGCCGACTTTCAGCCCATCCTCGGTTTGCGGCGATTGCCTCCGCCGTCTCAGAAAGCGGTTGGAAGATCGTGTTCCTAACCCGGCTTTCACCGTTCCTACCGTTTAATCTGCTCAATTACGGGTACGGACTAACCCGGGTCTCGTTCCGGGGTTATCTGCTTGCGTCTTGGATCGGCATGCTTCCCGGCACGCTCATGTACGTCTATCTCGGCTCCCTGGCTCAGGAAGCGTTGCAGGCCAAGTCCGTCGGCGCGGCGCAATGGGCGCTGTATATGGGCGGTTTAATCGCCACGATCCTGGCCACGGCGATGATCTCCTTCGCAGCAAAGCGCGCTTTGGAAAAACACCTGCAAAAGGCGGGGTAATTCGGTGGACATTGGCCCGTTCTGAAAAACGGGGCACTTGGCCAGAACGACCCTATGGATTGGGACACACTTCCCACGTTCTGCGCCTCCGACTCCGTTTCAATCGCTGGCAATTTTTACCCGGAGCCTCTTGCCGATGGCAGGGCTCGCCAGGAGCCTCCCCCCTCCCACTCTTGGTGGACGCGCCGGGTCGGCCTAGGCGACACGAAGGGGCAGGACTCGGGGGTGCGCGTCTTGGCGAATTAAACCTTTTCGGCGGCGGGAGTGAATTTCCGTTACCCGGACCCTTGATTCTGGTTTTATGCGGTTATGGATATCCTGTTTGGCTGCCTCTTGGGGTTTGTCGCGTGGTTTATCACCCGTTACCTGCTGGCGGGGCTTTATACGGTCAACCAGAACGAGCGGGCTGTCAAAACCAGCTTCGGCCGCGCGGACCGCATTGAAGGCCGAACCACCAATGACGATCCGATCGCCGAGACGCTCAACGATGACCAGCGCGAGCGCTACTGTTATCCGCAGGTTCGGGTGATCATGCCCGGCGGCCCTTACTTCAAATGGCCGTGGGAACGAATCTACAAGGTCTCCATCGCCACCGAGACGGTGAACATGGCGTGGGATCCAGACCATCCGTCGGCCAACAATGACGGCACGATTCTCGACGCCGTCACCAAGGATCAACTCAATACCGGATTGACCGGCCAGATTCGCTATCGCGTATCCGAGCGCAATCTATACGCCTACATTTTCGGCGTCAAAAAACCCATCTCCCATGTCATGGGATTCTTTGTATCGGTCCTGCGCGAAAGGATCGCCAACTTTGAGGCGCCGACCGCCAAGGAGGGTGCGCATGAAGGGGGAACGCCGGACGCCACGGCGGTGATCGGCATCTCGATCAATGACATCCGAAAGAACCTGCGCGACCTCAACGACCACATGGTCCGCGAATGCCAGGGATCGTCCGCACGCTATGGCATTGTGCTGGATGCGTCGCTGATCACAGGCATCGACCCGCCGCCCGAGGTCGATTCGGCGCTGGCGGCAATCAACACCGCCTATAATCATGTCTCCGCCGACATCAGCCTGGCCCAGGCCGCGGCGGACCAGAAGATCGTGCAATCGAAGCGGGCTGTCGAAATCGAGACCCTGCGCGCGCAAGCCGAGGTGGAACCGTTGACACGCCTCTCCAGCCAGCTCAACACGCTGCGCGAAGCCGGACCCGAAACGTTGAAAGCCTATGTCCGCAACGTGCGGCTGGGATTGTTCGAGAAAGCCACCCAAACCTACGTGGAGACCCGGAAATGAACTTCTTAATCGCCGCCGCCGTCACCTTTATCGCGGGCTTCGTCGTGGTGCCCGTCGCGCTTCAATTGGCCCGTTTACTGGGTCTCTATGCCATCGTGCCGGAACGGGTATGTTTTGTTTATATGCTCTTCGGCAAGGTGGTGGCCATCATCGATGAGCCCGGGCTCCATCTCCTGCTCGGCCGGATGGGTTGGCGCGCCTTCATCATCAACTGGGTCGGCACCCGCCACGTCATTGACATGCGGCTCGACCAGGAGTACCTGCGCAGCCAGCCGGTCAACTCCGAGGAAGGCGCCCCCATGGGCATCGGCATCTGGCACGAGATGTTCATCAGCGATCCCGTTGCTTACCTGTTCAAGAACACCGACCCACGCGGGTCGCTGTCGGCCAACGTAAGTAATTCCACGGTTCGCTGCCTGAGCAACCTGCCACTGGGAAAAATGCTGATCAATCGGCACGCCATGAGTGATACGGTTCGCAAGGAAGTGTCACCGCTCTCGCACGAGTGGGGCTATAAACTCGGTTCGGTCTATATTCGCAAGGTCCACTTCCGCGACCTGAACATGATCCGGCAGATTGAGAGCAAGGTCGTCAATCGCCTGCGCCAGGTGACTTCCGCCATCAAACAGGACGGGGCCAATCAGGTGAACATCATCACCAGCACGGCCGAACGCCAGGCCGCCATCGCGTTCGCCCAGGCGGCGGCAGTGCGACCGCAAATCGTCGGGGAAGCGTTGCGGGAGATCTCCCGCGATCCGGGTGTATTTGAATCTCTTTTCGAGATCCTGGAAACCCAACGGATACTCAATAGTGGCGCCCGAATTACCCTGCTCCCGCCGAATAGCGAGTTGCTCGCGCCGTTATTGGCGTCAGGCGACAGTCACACGCCGCCTCCAACTCCCCCGGTTGGGCCACCCGCGGTGATGCCACAGGGAAACAGCGGAGCCAAGGGATAACCGGGGCCAAATGGACGCCTGGGGCCAAAGAGTGTCCCGGGCGCACCAAGGGCGGTTTGCGAAATCAAGAGGGACCGTCGTCGGTCGAGGCGAACCGCAAGGCCGCCAAATGACGGGAGGGCGCGGCTTGCAACGATCCCTGTTATCGGAGAGAGGCTTCGTTCTTGAGGAAAAGCGTGCAAATCGAAGCCGAAGGTCCCGGCTTCTGGAGCAACCGGGGAATCTTTATTAAGCGGCGGGCCGCCGCTTCTACTTTAAAACTAATTAAACTGCCCGCGGGGGGACATGCGCGGCGCGTTGGTGTAACGGACCGGTTCCTTCGGTTTCCAGAAGATGCCATTGCGGCTCAGGTTGCTGGAGAGCACGCCGAAATTCTTTAAGATGCCTTCGACCTCGGTGTGCAGGCCGTCGTCCTTGAGTACCGCACCGAGCAGCCCCTTCCCCTGTTGGAGTTCCCCGGAGATCTGCTTCACGTTTTCCGTCGTGGACTTCAGGTTGGCCAGGCTGGCTTGGATGTTGTCTTGGTTCGCTGACAACATTGCCTGGGCGTTGGTGGTCAAGGTATTGAGATTATGTGAAAAAACCACCAGGTTGGTGATCGCCTCCGTTGCCCCCGGGGTCGCATTGGTGACGGCGGCTTCAATATTGCCGATGGCCCGCTCGGCGCGTTCGGAAGTCCGACGCAGGTTGCCGATCATATTGGTGATGTCCCCCAGGGCCGATTCGGAAAGCAGCGTCTTGTCGACGCGGGCGACGGCGCCATTGATTTTGTCGACCGCCGTTTCGAGCCGGCTCATCAGCCCTACCGCAGACCGTGCCGCTTCCTGGAGGTTAAACGGCTCGCGTGCCGCCAACATGACGCCATCCGCCACTGGAGCGCCTTTGTCGTCTCCAGGAACTATTGATACATACTGGTCACCGAGAAATCCACTCTGCTCGATTTCCACGATCGCATCGGCGTGAATGGGAAATTGCTTCTGGATCCGGCATTCGATCAGGACTGAATGATTGTCCGCGGCCAGCGAAACCCCCTTGACCGAACCGATGGTCACCCCGGAGATGACGACCGGCGCGCCGGGCTTAAGCCCTCCAACGTTCCGGGATTTGATGATGATCGTATAACCTGACGTAAACCAGCTGACACCCTTGCTGAAATTCAGGATCAGGGCCGCGATGATCGCCAGGCTGACGAATACAAACAGGCCGACTTTGGTGGCGTTCTTCGAGGATTCCATGGGAATTAATGAGGATCGACTTGGGTCAGGGAAATTCCGTTGACGAAATTATAGATCACCGGGTCCTTGGAACTGAGCATTTCCTCAGTGGGACCCGTGGCGTAAATGCGCCCTTCGTGGAGCATCAGGCAGCGGTTGCTGATCGTTCGCGCGCTCTTCATGTCGTGCGTCACGGCGATGCTGGTCACGTTCAGGTTCTTCCACACCCGCCGAATGAGCTTATCGATACGATCGCTGGCCACCGGATCCAAGCCCGTGGTGGGCTCGTCGTAAAGTATGATTTCCGGACGATAGACTATGGCCCGGGCCAGACCCACGCGCTTGCGCATGCCGCCGGACAACTCGGAAGGTTTCTTGGACTCAATGCCGGGGAGTTCCACCATTTCCAGGGCTTCGGCCACCAGTTTCTGGATCTCGCCTTCGGTATGATTGCCTCGTCGACGGAGAACGAAGCCCACGTTTTCAAAGACGTTCAGCGAATCGAACAGGGCCGCCATTTGGAAAAGCATGCCGAACCGCTTGCGCACCTCTAGCAGGGCCCGCTCATCCATGCAGGCGAGGTCCTGCCCTTCCACCAGGATCTGGCCTTTGTCGGGAGGAAACAGCCCTATCAAATGCTTGAGCAACACGCTCTTCCCGCCACCGCTGCGGCCGATGACGACGACGGCTTCCCCCTTCTGGATTTCAAGGTTTACGTCCTTGAGCACCTCTTGCGAACCAAAGCTTTTCTGGACTCCGCGAACTTCGATCATGGGTTGCTGGCGCCGGCTTCGTTCCCGGGAACGGCGGCTCTGGACTATTTGAACAAACGCGTCAGGAAGAGGGTCATGAAGAAATTGACGACCAGGATGCTGATACTGGAAGCCACCACGGCTTCGGTCGTGGCGCGACCGACACCCTCCGCCCCACCCCGGCACGTCAATCCCTTGTAACAACTTACGAGGGCAATGATCCCCCCAAAAACCGTGGCTTTGATCAGTCCCGAAAACACATCCGCGGGAATCGTATAACGATTCATGTTCGCGAAGTAATAGGCCCCGTCGATGCCCAACAGGTTCACGCCGATCATATAACTGGCGCCAATGCCCAGCAGGATGGCTTCACCCGTGAGCAGCGGCGCTGACGCCACGCAGGCGAGCATGCGCGGCATGACCAAGTGGTCGACCGGATGTGTCCCGAGCGTGCGAAGGGCGTCGATCTGCTCGGTGACCTTCATGGTCCCCAACTCAGCCGCCACCGCAGCACCCACCCGGGCGGTCAGCATGAGGGCCGCCAAAACCGGACCCAATTCGCTGCTCATGCCCACACTAACCACCGCGCCAGTCGCGGTATCCATCTTGACCTTGTGAAACTGGAAATAGGTTTGCGCGCAGAGCACCATACCAGTGGCTGCCCCCGTCGTGATCACGACGCTCTGACTTTTGACGCCGATGAAGTGCAACTGGTAAATGAAATCGCGCCAACTCGGCCGCTGATGGCGAAGCGATCGGAGTATTTCGAGCACCAGGGTGGCGAGATCCCCGAGCTCCGTGAAGAAATTCGACAGGCGCTGGACCATGGGGTTCATCTTTGTCTCACCTCCAAAGTGATGCACGGGGACGGTGCCTCAGACAAGCCAAACAAATACGCCGCCACGCGACTTCGCGATGGCGGCGATCTGTTTGGTATGGCCGGCGACCGTTAGGAGGTCACCGCGCTACCGTCGGTCTTGGCCTTTTGTGTGAAGGTCAGCTTTTCCGTGTCGGCGCTCACGTGAATGATCTCGCCGTCGGACATACCGCCTCGCAAAACCTCTTCGGCCAGAGGGTCTTCAAGATACTTCCCGACCGACCGGCGCATGGGCCGGGCACCGTATTGGGGATCGAAGCCCTTCTCGATGAGGAAATCCTTGGCTTTCTCGTCGAGAATGATCTCCACATGGCGGCGGCGGATCCGTTGGAGAACCTTTTCCACCTCGATTTCGAGAATCTTCACCAACTCGGGCTTGCCGAGGGTACGGAAGACAATCACGTCGTCCAAGCGGTTCAGGAACTCCGGCCGGAACGCGCGCTTGGCCTCGTCAAGGATGCGACCCTTCATGGTCTCGTACCCCGTGTCATCATTCGCCTTGGCAAAGCCCATGACCGCTTGTTTGCGGATGGTCTCGCTGCCGACGTTGGAGGTCAGGAGTACGATGGTATTACGGAAGTCGACCACCCGACCGAGCGAATCCGTCAATTTGCCCTCTTCCAATATCTGGAGCAGCATGTTCATGACGTCGGGATGCGCCTTTTCGATTTCGTCGAAGAGCACCACGGAGTAGGGCTGACGGCGCACCTTTTCGGTGAGCTGACCGCCCTCTTCGTACCCCACGTATCCCGGAGGCGAACCCACCAAGCGGCTGACCGTGAACTTCTCCATGTATTCGGACATGTCGAGTTGGATCAACGCCTGCGAATTGCCAAACATCTGTTCTGCCAGCGTACGAGCAAGCAAGGTCTTACCCACGCCGGTCGGCCCGAGCAACCCAAAGCAGCCGATCGGGCGCTTCGGATCTTTCAGGTCCGTTCGGGAACGCCGCAAAGCCTTCGCCAAAGCCGAGACAGCATCCTTTTGGCCGATAACCACCTTGGAAAGTTCGGTTTCGACGGTCAGGAGCTTCTGCGTGTCGTCCTGGTTCATCCGCTTGAGCGGGATGCCAGTCCACTTGGCGACCACCTGCAAGATATCGTCCTCCGAGACAGCCACACGCCGTTCTTCCTTATTCGTCTTCCACTCCTGGAGAATGCGTTCCAGCTTTTCCTTGGCCTGCTTTTCCCGGTCGCGGAGTTGCGCGGCACCCTCGAAATCCTGTTCCTTGATCGCCTGCTCCTTTTTGTTCTTGAGCGTCTCGATCTCGACTTCGATGTCCTTGATGTTCGGAGGGCGTTGCATCGTGGAGATGCGGGCCTTGGAGCCAGCCTCGTCCATGAGATCGATCGCCTTGTCAGGCAGGAATCGGCCCGCGATGTAACGGTCGGAAAGTTTCACGCAAGCCTCGATGGCATCGACGCTGTACTCGGCCTTGTGATGCTCTTCGTACTTGCCCTTTAAGCCAATAAGGATGGCGATGGCATCATCGACGGACGGGGGTTCGACCTTGACGGTCTGGAACCGGCGTTCGAGCGCGGAGTCCTTCTCGATGTACTTGCGGTACTCGTTCAGCGTGGTGGCGCCGATAATCTGCATCTCGCCACGGCTCAGCGCGGGCTTGAAGATGTTTGACGCGTCCATCGTCCCTTCAGCCGATCCCGCTCCCACGATGGTGTGGAGCTCGTCAATGAAGAGGATGATGTTCTTGGCCTTGCGAATCTCGTCCATAACGGCCTTGATTCGTTCCTCGAACTGGCCGCGATACTTGGTTCCGGCGACCATGAGGGCCAAGTCCAAGGTGATAACCCGCTTGGTGAGCAGGATATCCGGCACGTTGCCCTTGGAAATCTCCTGGGCCAGCCCTTCCACGATGGCGGTCTTACCCACACCCGCTTCACCCAGCAACACCGGGTTATTCTTGGTGCGTCGGCACAAAATCTGGATCACTCGTTCAATCTCGCCTTGGCGGCCGATCACCGGATCCATCTCACCCTTCTTGGCGATTTCCGTCAGGTCACGACCGAAGGCCTTGAGCGCCGGGGTCTTGACCTCTTTCTTCGCGTCACCCTTGGGAGTGGGATTCTTGCCCGCTTCCACGGTCTCGGATCCACCCGGCTGGGGTTCTTCACCCTCGTTCTGTTGGAACTGGGGATCGAGCTCCTTCAGAATCTCCTGTCGGCATTGCTCGATGTCAATTTCCAGGTTCTTAAGAACCTTGGCGGCAACGCCATCACCCTCGCGGAGCAAGCCGAGCAGGATGTGCTCGGTGCCCACGTAAGTGTGGTTCAGTGCCTTGGCTTCCTTGGTGGCGAGCGAAAGAACCTTCTTGACGCGGGGAGTGTAAGGAATATTCCCGGCGACCTTTTGCTCGGAGCCGGCGCGAACTTCCTTCTCTACTTCTTGGCGAACTGTCTCCAGGTCCAGTCCCATTTTTTGGAGAACGTTAACGGCGACCCCCTGCCCGAGCTTGATCAAGCCGAGCAACAGGTGCTCTGTTCCCACGAAGTTGTGGTTAAAGCGATCCGCCTCCTTGCGCGCCAAGGCCAAAACCTGCTGCGCACGGGGCGTGAAATTGTTCATCGATTCCTCGTTCATAGGACTCCTGTGTCGCCAACGCAGTCCCCACTGCACTTGACGTGGCTAACATGTGCAGCTCGGATGCCAGCGTCAAAAGTTCTCTTTCGATCACGACAAATATTTGGTGAAAAAATGACCTTTGAGCTTCGGACACCCCTTTAAGGGCATGAATCGGAAGGTTTTCGCCAATCACTGGAGGCAGCGTCACCGCACGGACGAAAAAAGGCTTTTTGTTTGCACCTGCGCCAAACAGCGCCAACAAGGCACAATTTGCCGCCCCGTTCGGGTGATGCCCGGCACAGTTGGGCGGCACCGTTTTCACGCCTGAAAACAAAACAGGGCGGCTGGAGTTAACCAGCCACCCTGTGATGAACAAAATCCTGGGGCCCTATCAGTCAAACGCATGGCCGGAGCAGCAAAGCACGTTACGCACCTTGTGCCGGACCAACTCCTTGACCGTCTTACGGGCGGGAGCCAAGTACTTGCGGGGATCGAATTCCTTCGGCTTCTCGAACAAAACCTTGCGGATCGCAGCCGTCATCGCCAAGCGGAGGTCGGTGTCGATGTTGACCTTGGTCACACCCGTGCGGCGCGCCACTTCGATATCGGACTCCGGCACACCAGCGGTGTCTTCACCGAGAGTACCGCCGTACTTGTTGATCTCCTGGGCCAGTTCCTTTGGCACCGAAGAGGCACCGTGCAACACGAGAGGATAGTCACCGAGATCGGCATCGAGGAGGGCCTTCTTGATCGCCTTCAAGCGCTCAAGGTCGAGGTGCTGGGAGCCCTTGAACTTGTACGCGCCATGGCTGTTGCCAATGGCCACCGCGAGCGAGTCCACACCCGATTCCCTGACAAATTTTACGGCTTCTTCCGGATGGGTGTAGTGACCTTCCATGCTGTAATTGCCACCTTCTTCACCCTCGTCGAACTGGGCGCCGACCAGATGGCCGAGTTCGCCCTCGACCACGCAGTTATGCTTGTGGGCGTAGTCCACGACTTTTTTGCAAATCTCGACGTTCTTGTCGAACGGCTCGTGGGAAGCGTCAATCATGACGCTGGTGAATCCTTCATCAATGCATTGCTTGCACAATTCGAAGCTATCGCCGTGATCCAGATGGACCGCGATGGGAATGGTCGAAACGCTGACCGCCGCTTCGATCAACTTCGTCAGGTAAACGGGATTGGCATATTCCCGGGCTCCCTTGGAGATCTGCAAC
>DATJII010000140.1:0-11310 GCA_035493435.1 Candidatus Limnocylindria bacterium
TGGGCCCACGCGGTGGTTTATCCTCCACCACCGCCATGGATTTGAAATTGGCAGTGGTACCGATCGCCACTGCGGCCGTAGAAGTCGCCAAGCAAACCCAGGCCCTGATCATTCCCGAAGACGGCGTGAGCGGCACGGTCACCGTGATGAGTTCATCCATCACCGTTGATCAGGCTGCGGACAAGATGGCCGAGCAACTTCACCGGAATACCACTCGCATGTACTTGCTGGACAAGCAACGCCGGCCACAAATGAACGAGGCGGCGCGGGAACAACTGACCGCTTTGGTCGGCGAACGTCCCGCCCGCGAGCAGATGGAAGCCCGACGTGAAGCGCGAGCCAATGAACCCGGTGCCCAAGACCGCGTGATGGAACGCTCGATACGGATGTCCATGAGCACCACCCCCGAACAACGAGCCGCGCAGCGGAGCCGTTTCGGACGCGGATTGGCAGGCCAAGGCGGGCCCGGTGGGCCTGGAGGCCCGGGCGGCGGCGCGGGCGACCGCGCACCGAGAACCAATTAATCACCCGCCAACTATAGAAGCATTCTACAACGACCTAACGAACTGGAAATCAATTGCTTATGAAGACTTTAACCTCGCCAAAGAACAATAACCACCGCGGCTTTACCCTAGTGGAGATGCTGGTGGTGATCGGCATCATCGCGATTCTTGCCGCCATGCTGCTTCCCGGCTTGACCCGTGCCAAAGCGCGGGCGGTCGAAACCAGTTGCGTCAACAACCTCCACCAAATCGGGGTCGCCCTGACATTGTACGCCGACGACAACAGTGGACGCCTGCCCCGCGCCGCCGAACTGCCGTCCGACAGCATCAATAGCAATCGCTGGCCCGCCTTGACGGTCGCGCTGGCCAGCCAAATGGGCTATTCCTCGACCAATCAACCCGGCAACTCGGTCTTCAAGTGCCCTTCCGACAAAGTGGGTGGAACGAATTTCTACTACTTCAAGACCCAGACACTCAGCTACGACTGGAACGAGCAGGCCAATAACGACAGCATCACCAATCCCAAGTATTGGGGTACCAGGCTGGACCCGAACAAGGCCCCGGTACTCTCAGATTTCCGGAACTGGCACAGTGGACGGGCGGTCGATACCAACGGATTTGTCGGGGGACAAAACTTCCTCTTCGCCGATGGCCACGTTGAGAAACGCAGCTTCTGAGTTTCGCGCAAAACGTTAGTGCAGTAGCAGCCGCTCAATTTCATCGTAGTCGCGCACGATGTAATGAGCGGCTTTTAGCTGATCGGCGGGGAAGGAATTGGTAATTGCGATCACCGTCATTCCCGCTGCCAAGCCAGCCTGGACACCGGCCGTTGAGTCTTCGATCACGCAGCAATCCTTTGGATCGACCTTCAGACTGGCCGCGGCATGTAGGAAGACGTCAGGTGCAGGCTTGCTACGCGCGACATCCTCCACGCTGGAAACCGCGTCAAAAAAGGGTCGAAGGCCGTTCAGCTTTAGTACGGCTTCAATGACCGAATGAAGCGAACCGGAAGCCACCGCCAGACGGCTCGTGCCGTGAAGTTTGCGAATGAGTCGCTCCGCTCCCTCAAAGATGGGCTGGTCCCGATGCAGGATGTCGATAAACCGGGCCTTCTTGCGGTCCATGAGTTGGTCCAGCGAGTGCGCCGGGCGATGGTTTGCGATGAAATCGACCCAGACCGCCTTGTCGGACCGGCCGATGTAATCCGCGAAAACGATGCCATGGTTTTCGCCATAGCCGAGTTCTTCAAAGATCTCACGGAAAGCCTGGGCGTGCCGGGGCTCGCTATCAACGATCACACCGTCCATGTCGAAAATCACTGCGGAAAAACGCTTCATCGTGGGGCGCCTGGATTCGGCGAGCGCGCATTGACTGGCAAGCGCCCGGCGCTGGCAAGCACGGTTTTTGAGGGACTGGGGCTTGTTTCCGCCCGTCGGTTAGTATCGAATCTGCACCAATGAAGCGTCTTAAGGTTCTCGCGGGCTGCCTCTTGGCGGCTCTCCCCTCCCTCCTTCAAGCTGATCCCTGGGTCACGTACGAACCCCCGGCAGGTAAAGCCAACGGCAAGTACGTCGTCCTCCTCTCCGGCGACGAGGAGTATCGTTCGGAAGAGGGCCTTCCCCAGTTGGGCAAGATTTTGAGCCAGCGTCACGGCTTCAAGTGTACGGTCCTGTTTTCCCAAGACGCCGACGGGAGCATTAATCCCAACAATCAGACGAACATCCCGGGGATGCACTTGCTCGACAAGGCCGACTTGGTGATCTGCCAGTTCCGTTTCCGCGAACTTCCGGACGCGGACATGCAGCACTTCGTGGACTACATGGAGGCGGGCAAACCCATGATGGTGCTGCGTACCGCCACGCATTCCTTCGACTACTCCCGCAACAAGACCAGCCCCTTCGCCAAATATAGCTGGGGAGCCAAGGGCGGCGGCTTCGGCGGAATGACCGTGGGCGAAACCTGGACCTACCACCATGGCGACCATGGCCATGAAGCCACCCGCGGATTGATCGAAGGCAAAAACAAGAGCCATCCGATCCTGACGGGGGTGAAGGACGTTTTCGGGCCGACCGACGTATACGGTGTGAATCCTGATTTCCCTTCGGACGCCACCGTCCTGATGGAAGGCATGGTATTGAAAGGGATGAATCCCGACGATGCCCCCAACCTGAACAAGCCCCTCATGCCGATTGTATGGCTGCGGGACTATAAAGGCACCAAGGGCGCGACCGCGAAGTTCCTCGGATCAACTATCGGCGCCGCCACCGATATGAAGAGCGCCGACCTGCGCCGCCTGTTCGTGAACGCCTCCTATTGGCTGACGGACCAGAAGGTCCCCGCGAATGCCGATGTCGAGACCGTCGGCGAATACACTCCGTCGATGTTCGGTTTCAACAAATTCAAGGTGGGTGTCAAGGTTTCCGAGCATGAGTTGAAACCGTAAGGTACCATCCGCATTCTGCCGGGTAAAACGCCACCCTGGATCCACCAAGGTGGCGTTTCCGTTTTTGCCTGGTCGCGCCGGGCAGACAGACCTGTCGCAATTGGGCAATTAGTAATAGGTTACACACGCGCCAAGAGATTCCGCCAAATCGATTACCACTTCCCGAAGCTTGCCTTTTTCGTCGGGATTTAGGCGAATCAACGGCATGCAATTCAGACCCGTTAACCCGTTCACCCGTTCGCTGGGGACGATTTTGCCCCCGGCGATTCTCCTCGCCTGTTGCGCCACCCTTCACGGAGAAGGTCTGCGTAGTCCCACCCTGGGTGCTGCGGGCTTGGGCGAATCCGGTGGCCGTCATGTATTCATTGACGACGCTTCGGCAGCTTTCCATATGCCTGCCAATCTCGCTGAATTCCACCAGTGGGAAGCCTCGGTGGAGCCTACCGTCGCCTACCATCGCGCCACCTTCGAATCCGCCAACGGCACTGTGGAAACTCGCCATCCCGTCAAATTTCTGCCCAACTTTTTCGCTGGTGGCCCCGTAGTAACGGACACATTGTTTCTCGGTCTGGCTGTCACCACTCCCTACGGATTGGGGATCGACTGGCAAAAGCCGCCGTCTGTTGCCCAGCCTTTCTACGGCGATCTGAAGAGTCTTGATGTCTCTCCCACCCTGGCTTTCCGATTGTTCCCAACGTTTCGCGTAGCGTTCGGTTTGGACGCCATGTGGTCTTCAGTCAAACTGCGCCAGAATTTTGCCATTCCGGGGACAGAATTTGAGGCCAAAGGCGATGGGGTTGGCTATGGCGCCAATTTTTCTGCGAGTTGGGATTTCCTGCCCTATCAACGGATCACGGCGTCACTGCACACGCCGGTGGATGTCACGTACCGTGGCGATGCCTATATCACGGGGGGAGGCTCGACCCTGGCCACTTTCAACAACGCCTCGACCCAGATCGCCTTTCCCGCGATTGTGACCCTTGGCTATGGGATTGATCTGCCTCACGGCGTCAAAATTGAGGCCAATGGCGAATGGCTCCAGTTTTCGCGTTTCCAGAGCTTGGCCATTAACGTGCCTGGCCTGCCTTTGCCCGCCGTGCCGGAACAGTGGAACGATACCTTCACCGCTGGTTTGGGTGCGAGTTGGCGGTGTTGCGAACATTGGGTTCTTCGTGGAAGCTACCAGTACTTTGAGACGCCGGTACCTGACAGTACGTACTCCCCAGTCATCCCTGATTCCGATCAGCACGCTCTTACGATCGGCATTGGTGCCCGCTATGGACGGCATCGGTTCGACTTGGCGTACGGCCATGTTTTCTACCTGGACCGCACCTTGCCACAGTACGCAGGCACTTTCAAGGTGGACGCCCACCTCATGTCTGCGGCTTACGGCATCTCATTCTAAGTCGGCAAATTGCCTTCTTTCTTTGGCGAACGTCACCTCTTTTCCGGGATGACGCTCCCGGAACGAACGGAACTGACGTACCGGTCCGAACGCTGGCGCTCCCTTTGCGCCGGCGTGTTGGAAACCGCCGGAAACACGTTCCTTTTGCTCATCGCCACCCGTTGGCTTCAGGCTGGTCAGATGGGAAAGGCGGCCATTGCTGCGGGCACCGCCACCGGACTGCTGCTGACTCCCCTGTCAGTCAACGCCGTGCAGTACTTGGGGTGGAATACCACCCGCGCAGTGTACCGTTTGCTGCTGTTGGGAACGGCCTGCTGCCTCGCCATGGCCGCCTTTCCCATTCTGCCCATTTTTGTCCCGGCGGCCGTCATCGCCATGGCAGCGAACACCTGCGCCATCCCCCTGATGACCCAGGTCTATCACGAGAATTATCCGCCGGAAGGACGGGGACGGCTCTATTCGCGGACTTTCATGCTGCGTATTGCGGCGGCGATAGTATTCGCCTTCCTGGCCGGCCAATTTCTGGAACCGGACCTTGCCGCCATCGAACAGTGGAGCGGTCACCCTTTGCCTCAGGTACGCGCTTTGATGGAGCTTTTTCCAGAGCGATTCCGCGTCCTGCTGTTGGTGTTTGCCGGTGCTTTTGCGGTCGCGGCGGTCGCGGTCAAGCGTATCCCGTCCACACCCTTGGCGGTGTCGAACACGTTTCACCCTCTGCGCTCTCTCCGAACCGTGCGAGACGACCGTTTTTTCCGCCAAGCCTTGATCGCCTGGATGCTCATGGGATTTGCGAATCTGGCGATGCTACCCATGCGCGTCGAGTACCTGGGCAATCCCAAGTACGGCCTCGCCAAGACTGCCGCACAAATCGCGTGGCTCACGCTGGTCATCCCGAATCTCGCCCGTTTGATCATGAGTCCCGTATGGGGCGCGCTGTTCGATCGGATGAACTTCTTTACGCTCCGAGTGGCCTTGAACCTGGGATTTGCCCTGGGCATCGCCGCCTTTTTCACGACGAACAGTTCTACCGGCTTGATTGTGGGCGCCATTATCTACGGCATTTCCAACGCCGGAGGCGACGTGGCCTGGGGCTTATGGGTGACCAAGTTTGCCCCTCCCAACCGCGTGGCGGACTACATGAGCATCCACACCTTCACGACCGGCATTCGGGGAGTACTGGCTCCAGTAGTGGCGTTCCACGTCGTGGAACATTATTCACCAGCGACGATGGGCTGGATCTCGGGTGCGATGATCCTGGCCGCCACCATCATCCTCGTCCCCGAGATTTGGGCGCTGAAGGCGAGCAACAAGGCCGCGTTGCTGAATGCGGCAGATCCGGAATGAGAACCAGGTGCGATCCATGAGGCAGACATATCCGACATTGGAAACCGGTAATCCCCTCACCTATCCTAGGCCCACATGAGTAATGCGGCATTCCGATTTGGCGGGATAGCAAGATTGTACGGGAAGCCGGCGCTGGAACGCCTGCAGAAGTCCCATGCCATGGTTATAGGTGTGGGTGGAGTGGGCTCGTGGACCGTGGAGGCCCTCGCCCGCACGGGCGTCGGACGCATCACCCTGGTCGACCTGGACGAAGTCTGTGTCAGTAATATCAATCGGCAAAGCCCCGCTTTTGATTCCACCGTCGGCCAGGCAAAGGTGGAAATCATGGCCCGTCGGATTCAGGATATTAACCCCCAATGCCAAGTGGATGTGCGGTTACAATTCTTCACGGCGGACACCGCGAATGAATTGCTCGGCGGCGAAGACTCTACCGGATCGATTGATGTCGTCATCGACGCAATTGACGCTGTCGGCAACAAAGTTCTGCTCATCCACGAGTGCCATCGTCGAAAACTGCCGTTGGTCGTCTGCGGGGGCGCGGGCGGGAGACGTGATCCGACCCAAGTGCGGGTTTCAGATCTTTCGCAGGTTACCCACGACCGATTGCTGAGTGAAGTGCGCAAACGTTTGCGGCAGGAGCATGGTTTCCCGCGAGAAAACAAGAAGTTCAAGATCCCGGCTGTTCATTCGGCGGAACCTCCTTTCATACCCGCAAAGGAGGAAACCGAATGCGCTATCGCAGATGCCCCTGCCCCCTCAATGGAGGGCATGAGGCTCAACTGCGACTGGGGTTATGGTTCGGCCACTTTTGTGACAGGTACCTTCGGATTTGCGGCTGCAGCGCAAGCGGTCGCCCTGATATTAGCCCACCCGGCTTAAAGGACGCATCTTCCTTTCGCGAACGGAATGCGGTCGGAATTAAGGGTTCGCCTACCCCCTCATCCGGCCTGCGGCCACCTTCTCCCCCAAAGGGCGAAAGAAGGCGCTTCGTTTCGTTGGTATCGCCGCTGATCCCCTCGCCCCCCGAGATTTATCGGGGGAGATGGTAAGGGGTTAGAGGACTAATAATATGTGCCGGCCCCCCCGTGCCAGCCATCAATACCTTTGCCTTATATCCCCACCGAGCGCACCCTGCGAATAGTCTTGGAGCCCGCCTTGGCAGGCCAATGCCAGGTATTGTGACATTCTTCGCAATAGAATTCCCGATTCATCAAACCACAGAAAACAAGCAGGTGTGCCACCAGTGTAGGCAACACAAATTTGCGGGTCATCTGGGGGTATTCAATCCGGAGGGAACCGCAATCCGGACATCGCAGGGCGTCCTTCATGATCCCATCCTGGCTATGCCACACTTCGAGCAACTTGCTCGCCGTATCGAACGAATCCTTGGGCACAACCAGATGAAAGGCGGAATAGGTTTCTGAAAGAAACCACACCCGCTGAAGCAGTGTTTGATTCTTAACCTCCGCCGGAATCCCCGCTTCGACCAAGCGCAACTTCACCAACTGCGCCGGTTCATTTCGGTTAAAGGTAGCAATGGTAACGGTTTGCATGATTTCAGCCTTTTTTGTTGAAGCGGAAGGAAAAAACTCCCACCGCCTCCATAGGATGCATGGAGCTTAGATAATGCCAGCCGGTCGAACGTGCGGAGGAGCCATCGAGCTCGGAATTCGCGGTTTTCAGTGGAAGCCTGAATTCGAACCACTTACGGATCTATTTCAGGGTTCTCTCTACTCCCCACATGGAAGATCCCCGCAACAATAGCTTCTTGTGTTCTCTCCCCATCGTGCGTTTCACAAGGACGCAGAACGCCACCGAGAGACACCGGCAACCCCCTGTTGCATGCATGGCATGCGCCGCGAAATGCACGCTATTAGGTCATTCTCCCACTCTCTAGAAAAGTTGTCCGGCGGCCGCAAACCCATGGAAATCAGGCGCGCAATTTTCGCTTATCGACCCGGCATGGTCTACGCTCCATGTCGAAATATGAAAACCTCTCGCGCGTGCCATTCGGCAATCTGGGCTGTTTGTGCCCTGGCCCTGGCCCAGAATTCTACGCAGGCCCAGTCCGCGCCGGGACATACGGATCCAGCGGACCGGCCACTGGAAATTGAGACGCAACGTCCTCCAGTGGAGTCTCCCAACCCGGCTGCGTTCGCCCAGAGTGCGTTCCTGATCGGCACGGAGGAAATCGAGATTTCCAATCTGGCTATCCGAAAAAGCGAAAATGTTGACGTCAAGGGGCTGGCTTCTATCCTTATTACCGAACATCTTCAGGTCAATCGCCAGTTGGCAGAAATCGCCCGCAAAAAAGGCATCCTCTTACCGAATCTTTCCATTGCCAGCGCCGCAGGAGAAAACGCCACAGTGGCAGTTTATGAAACCCTGGAGCGGGATCAGAAGAAGAATGAAGCGGATAAAAAAATTCCAGGCAAGGTACTTGCACCCATTTTTACCGGAAGCCTTCCCGTCGAGCCGACCCAGCCCGGTTTAATACCTACTCCCGTCGATACGCTTCCAAGCGGTCGCCCGGTGGTCATCCCTCCGGCCAATGCCGACGGACCAAGCGGTGAAGTGGAAGCCCCAAACGGCAATTACTCGTATGCGGAATTGCGCCAGCTCACCGGTGAACGATTCAACCGTGCCTATGTCCTGAGGGTGCTTCGTGACCATTCCCGGGAGGCGCGATTATTTACCAGAGCGGCGCAACTAACCGATCCGGAACTGCGCGAATTTGCCAACGCAACGCTTCCGCTCATACTGCAGCACCAAACCGCGGCCCACAAGGTGGCCTGGGCTATCGGCGTGGAAGGCCCCGATCCCAGCCAACGCTCACCCCAAGTCTCCGACGGCAGGCAGCAATAAATCCATTGTTTGCATTCCATCAAAGTAAACCCCAACTGTTTGAAAAATATGACAACCACCATTGCCTATGACACTTCGAAGGCCAAAGCTTTTTTTGCGGCCAAGATTGCCTATACCCTGGGCCCCATAGAACTCGACCATCGACTTCGCGAAGGAGATGACCTGGTGGTCGTGGACGTCCGGGCGGTGGAAGATTTCGCCAAGGGCCATATTCCAGGCGCCATCAATCTTCCCGAGGAACAATGGCCAACTGCGGAGGGCTTGCGCAAGGAATCGACCAACGTGTTGTATTGCTATAACGAAGATTGCCATCTCGCGGCCACCGTGGCGGTTAGATGGGCGGGTGAAGGCTATCCCGTCATGGAAATGAGCGGGGGCTTCGATGCCTGGAAGGAAAACGGGCTGACAGTGGAATCGTAAACCACTTGAATTCCATAAGGCCATCTGGCCGCTTTACCCCTCGCCCTGCGGCGAGGTTTTCTTTTGACCCGTCCGTGAGCATTTCATTCACTCGGCGCTGACGGGCCGCGCTTCGTAAAACGAGGGACAGGAAAAAGAAAATATTTATCCGCAGATTTCGCAGATTCGCGCAGATTTTAGGAAAGGCGAGAAAGGCGTCACGTCCAGTGCGGCGCCAGGGCTTTTCCTCTTATAATCTGTGCAAATCTGCGAAATCTGCGGATGATAATTCCCTCTCCCAGTTTGAAGTCCTCGCGGGCGCGGCAGGAAATGCGCCCAAAATTCCGTATCTACTTCTTAACCTTCACCTCTTCCAGCTTCACCTCTTTATCCAATTTTGGGACCAGGGCATGAATAAACGCATTCTCCAGCAGGGTGCCGATGGCGGGCCACACGCCGACGTCGGTCTTTTGATAATCTCCGGAAATGGGAATCGTGGTGGCCAGGCTGTCATTCGGGTGGTTTTTGAACACTGCGCTTACCGTCCCCACGATGGCCTCCCAGAAAATTCCCAAGGCGCTCTTCTTGCGTTCCTTTTCCCACTCGAAGACGTTCAGGTTCTCGAAGAACACCTTGAAATAGCCGTCGTAGTGCCCGTCCTTGGCTGCGGCGGACGTGAAGAGCGCGAAGGTGCCATGCTCGACGTCGAATTTTCCATAAGCGCGCAGGAAATCATTAAGAGAGGTTAAGTCCACGTTAGTCAGCGAAGCGTTCAGTTCGAACGTTGGCGACGGAGCCAATGGATCCAGGCGCACCGACATATCAAAGATTCCATTGCCCAGCGCTGATCCGGTTGCCTTCACGGCCGAGGGCAATTTCTCGCCGGTTTGCCGGGTATTTGTCAGGTTTGTCGCGGTGGCTGTGAGGTTTTTAAGATAGATATCCACGGGAGGATTGCGGTGTGGGTTCTGGAAATGAACCTGGCCTTCCCGTATTTCGGCCCGATTGATCTTCACCGGAAATAGCCGTTCGATGGTTTGCGTCCAGGGAGTGTTTTTACCATTTTGGGTACTGGCCTCCGTCGGGCCGACGGTGAAGTTCAGTTCAGGCTTGTCCAGGGCTATCTCGCCCACCACCGCGCCGTGAAATAATTCCCGCCACTCCACTGACAGGTCCACCAGCGGAGCGGAAAAGAACGGCTTGCTGAAATTGGTCGTGATCTTGAAAACCTGAATGTCCTTGATGCGATAGGCGCCGCGCCACAGGCTCAGGTCGATATCCCGCACCTGCCCGCGGTATTCCGGTAGTTTCGACAACTCGCGATTAACGTAGCCCTTGAGGATATAGGGCATCGCCAAGCGCAACCCGGCGACCACGGCCAGGAAAGCCAGAACCCACAAAGGAGAGCGCGCCAAACGATGCCGCAGGCGACGCCTGATTGTCGCTTGGGTCTTCCGTTGGGCCACCTCGTCATCCGTGACTTCCGGCCTTGGCAATTCCGGCTGCTCACCCGAATACTTTAAAGCGTTCATGACATCGTGAGGGCCTGGTCTCGCTAGGCCGAGTCGAAGCCCGCTTCCCTCCAGCATGGGACACGCCAGAATAGAAGGTTCCACCAACCCCCTGATCCCGTCTTGATGAGGCAAATTGCCGACGTCGGCTGAAGGCGGCGGCGTGCAACTTGCATGCAAGATTCCTCTATTAGCTTCCATAGGAGCCCTTTATAAGCGGAAAAGACGCTCATTTACCCGCGGCACGGATTACGCTTCATAACCTCAATGACGCCTCGACCGGCGGCATTTCGGACAAAAACATTGCCTTGGCGTGTCAACCACCGCAGGGGCAGCAAGTGCAACTCAATCCATAAGATATTATGAGCGTTGGAACCTTACTCCTGGTCATCTTGATCCTCATGCTCGTCGGCGCGCTTCCCTCCTGGCCTTATAGCCGGAACTGGGGTTACTATCCCAGTGGCGGGCTGGGGCTGGTACTGTTGATCGTCCTCATCCTGGCGCTGCTCGGCCGCATCTAAATCTTCAAACCTCACATTGGTATGCCACAGGGCGACAAATCAGCTTACACCGACAAGCAAAAGCGAATGGCCTCGCACATTGAGGAAGGCTACGAGCATCGCGGCGTCGACAAGAAAGAAGCCGAAGCGAGGGCTTGGGCCACCGTCAATAAAATGACCGGCGGCGGCAAACGATCCGGCAGCGGACGAGGCAAAGCCATGAATACGGCTCCCGCCCGAAAGGGCGGAAAGATTGGTGGAGCACACAGTCATCGACGGCGCACCAAAACCACGCCCGCTTCCCGGTAACGGAATTTCCCTCCATCGAGCTGGTCGTGTT
>DATJII010000141.1:0-5458 GCA_035493435.1 Candidatus Limnocylindria bacterium
ATCCGGTGGGTGCGCTGCTGGGGCTGCGCCGCTGGCCCATCGTGGTCCAACTCGTGGGCACCGTGTTCCTGTTGAATCTTTCGCAATTGGGCCTCCAAAGCGTGTGGGTGCTCTATACCGAATACCGCTACGGCTGGCATCCCAAACAGGTCGCCTTCTCCCTCGCCATCGTGGGCTTGCTGGCGGCTGTGGTACAAGGCGGCCTCGTCCGGCGGATCATTCCAGCCTTGGGAGAGCGGAAGTCGCTCTTGCTCGGGCTCTGTTCCTCCTTTTGCGCCCAAATCTGCTACGGGCTCTCCACGCAGGGCTGGATGATTTACACCGTTTTGTCGCTGGGCATGCTGCAATACATCGGCTACCCCGCCCTTCAGGGAATCATTTCCCGTCACGTCCCCCCCAACGAGCAAGGGGGCGTGCAAGGGACGCTTTCCAGTGTACAAAATCTCGCCGGAATCCTGGCACCACCCTTGGCCACCGGGCTATTCGGATTTTTTATCGGCAAGGAAGCTCCGATTCATCTTCCCGGCGCCCCGTTTTTCGCGGGTGCACTCATGGTGGGGACGGCGCTCATCCTCGCGTTGCGCGCCATGAAGCGGAATCAGGTGGCCTAGTGCCTTAATCCACGCCGCGAAAGTCGACGATGATGTGGTGCACCCGGTCTTTCCCCAAGGTGAAGGTCAGCCCCGCCTTACGGTATTTAAGTTGCGGATGCCCCGGCAGGAAGTCCTTTTCGGAATCGGGCAGTCCGTAGGCTTTGACGATCTCCGCCCGGCTGGATCCCATGCCAATTCCTTGAGGGGTCTTACCGGTGAAAGCCTGGGCCAAGGGGCTGTCGTTGGATTCCGGGTCGCCACACATGATCACGGTGACCAAGTGGTCTTTCTTGGAACAAATGACGGCGAAGCCCGCTTTGCGATAGTGCAAGGGGCCGGATGCGGCGCTGGGAGCGTCTGGTTCTCCAATCGCTTCAATCACCTGGTTCCGACTCATGCCCGTCTCGACCTTTCCCACGCTGCGTCCTGGCTGGATCGCCGTGTCGATACCGGATGCCGACGCTGAGGCGGATACCGATTTCGGCGGGGTGCCATTCTTGTCGGTACACTGGGTGAAACAGAGCATGGCGCCCAGTGTCCCCAAGACGACCGTTACGAACCGGGGGTGAGACTTCATCGCGCCTTTTGACGAGCTGGGCTGGGTTTCGTCACGAAAAAGGTTGCCGCCAAGACTCCTGGCAGCTGGAACAGAACTGCCGCCGGGAATGGGCGTGGTTCGCGGTGCTCATCCATCGGAATTGTTTCAACTGTAATCATGTTCGCTCTTGCATTTGTAATTACACGAGTACCACATTTTTTGAGAAATCACGGCAAAACACTTTGCTTGTTCGATTTGAAAGAGGTACACCGACGGCGCGATTTTTCGGCGACTCCCATCATGAAAGCCCTTCGGATCCTATTTACCTTGGTCTTTGTCTGCGGCCGGCTGCTGGCCGCCGGGGACCACGATTCGCCCGCCGATATCGAGAAACTGAAAGCCGAGGTCCAAAAGTTCCTGGGCCATCTGAAACCCAAGCAAGGGAAAGTGGACCTGAAATCCGGCTTGGCCACGGCGAATATCCCCCCTCAGTTCTATCTGCTGGGATCCGACGACGCCGAAAAAGTGCTGACCAAGCTCTGGGGTAATCCACCGGGTGACACCAAACCCCTCGGTCTTTTGTACCCCACGAACGAAAGCCTGCTTTCCACGAATTTGTGGGCCGTGGTCATCCGCTATCAGGAAGATGGCTACGTCAAAGACACGGACGCCAACTCCATCAACTACGACCAACTGCTCAAGGAAATGCAGGACGGGACCAAGGCCGCCAACGAGGAACGGACCAAGAAAGGCTACCCTGCCATTGATTTAGTGGGCTGGGCGGCCCCACCCCGGTACGATGCAGCGACCCATAAAATGTATTGGGCGAAGGAGATCAAATTTGGCGACAGCGACGAAAACACGCTGAACTACAACCTACGTGTCTTGGGTCGGAAGGGCGTCCTCACGCTGAACGTCATTGCCGCCATGTCCCGTCTTAAGGACGTGGAAGAAGCCACGCCGGAAATCCTGGCCATGGTCGATTTCAATGATGGGCACCGTTATACCGATTTCAAACCGGGCTCGGACAAAGTGGCTACCTACGGCATTGCCGCCCTGGTGGCCGGAGGGGTGGCGGCCAAGATGGGGCTTTTCAAGGGGCTCTTGGTGGCCCTGCTCGCGGCCAAGAAGTTCATCGTGCTGGCCGTGGTCGCGGCGTTCGGCTTCATCAAGAAACTGTTCACCGGACGGAGATCGAACACCCCTGAGCAATAGTGTTGGTCTCGACAGCCGTTTGCGGCCAACGTCAACTGGTGGACGCTGATGTCATCGTAATCGGAGGTGGTGCGGCCGGGCTGTTTTGCGCCCGAACCGCCGGGCTTCGGGGCCGGAAAGTGGTGTTGCTGGAGCACAATCAACGGATCGGCAACAAGATCCTCATCTCTGGTGGAGGTCGCTGCAACTTCACCAACACCGGAGCGACAGCAGCCAATTACGTGACCAGCGGAAGTCCCCATTTCGCCAAGTCCGCCCTCGCCCGCTACAAACCCGCCGATTTCCTGGCCCTCGTGGAACGCCATGGCATCGCTTGGCATGAGAAGAAGCTGGGCCAACTGTTCTGCGACCATAGTTCCAAGGAAATCGTCGAACTGCTGGAGAAGGAATGCGCGGACGCCCGGGTGGACATCCGCATCAACAGTAAAGTTTCCCGCGTCGAACCCGCAATGACCAACGGTACCCGTCACTATCGGGTGCATTTGACAGGCGGCACCTTGGAAGCACAGTCCCTGGTCATTGCCTGTGGCGGGTTGTCTTTTCCGAAACTTGGCGCCTCACCCTTCGGGTACCAGATTGCCGCACAGTTCGGCGTCAAATTGGTATCGCCGCGTCCAGGCTTGGTTCCGTTGGTCCTCGGGCCGAAATCCACTATCCCGTTCGCGGAGATCAGTGGTGTTTCCATCGAATGCATCGCCAGTGCTGGACCCGATGCCCCGAAGTTCCGCGAGAACCTATTGTTCACCCATCGCGGCCTGAGCGGTCCGGCCATTCTCCAGATTTCCAGTTACTGCGAACCCGGTGGAAAAATCCGCCTCGATTTGCTGCCTGGAGTGCGAGCCTTGGACTTTTTCGCCGCCAATCGGGCCGGGGGACGTGAAGTACGCAACGCGTTGCGCCAGGTCCTACCTGAACGATTCGTGGATCTCCTTCATCGACGACGTTCGCTGGCCAAGGCGATTGCCCAGTTGCCCCAGCGGGAACTGGAAGACATCGCCCGGGAACTTCACGAGTGGGAAGTACAACCCGTCGATACCGAAGGCTATCCGAAAGCGGAAGTCACCGTCGGCGGGGTGGACACCGCCGAGTTATCCTCAAAAACGTTGGAAGCTCGCCGGGTTCCCGGCCTCTTCTTTATCGGTGAGGTCGTGGACGTGACGGGCTGGCTGGGTGGATACAATTTCCAATGGGCATGGGCCAGTGGCCATGCCGCCGGGCAAGCCGTTTAGGGCCAGCCTACTTCTGCTAGTAGGCGACAGGAGCGGGCCGGGTGGAAAAGTCCACCGTCACCCACACTTTTCCTTCGCGAACGGACACCGGATAGCTCCGTAAGGGCTTATCCTCCCGCGTCAAGCAGGCCCCGGTCCGCGGATCGAAGGCCCAGCCATGCAACGGACACATAAGCTGCCCGTTTTCCAGGCACCCGGCACCCATCGAACCACCCCGGTGCGTGCAGGAATCATCCACGGCATAGAAGGCCCCGTCGACGTTGCACAAAGCCAACCGTCGTCCTTGCACCTCCACCGTTCGACAAGTCCCGGGGGCCAGGCTGGCCGTATCGCCCACTTCAAAATCGCGCACCATTCCGGTACACAAGAGTGAACCGCCCGGAATCGCAAACCCAAAAAGGCGAAGGGTTCATCGGCAGACCCGTCAAACGTGCCGATTGATGCCCATCGCGCCTTCAGCGCGTTGCGTATTTCCAGGCTGTTTTGAGAGACCGAAGGGTCGAAGTGCTACATCACCGATTTATCGTCATACCGTCATATCGTCATGTTTCACCCATCCGGATATGAAGATATGAACGTTATGAACGTTCATCCCCCTATGTAGCACTCCGTCTCCTCACGGCTCTGGGGGGCAGAGTGAGGTAACCCAACCGTTATCAACCCGGCTTCGTCGCCAATACCAGTGGCGAGACCCCGGGTCCGGGCAGCAGGCGGGGATTCAAGAAGCCCACTTCGAGCAACCAAGCGGAGATCTCGGCAAAGCTGAAAGCATCGCCTTCGTCGGTGTTGACCAGCATGTTGATGGCGAAGATCAGCGAAGGGGGCGGTCCTTGGCGGTCGTCGTTCAACAGGAATTCCATGATGGCCACCGTCCCCCCGGGGGCCAAGGCGTCAAAAGTCTTCTTCAGGAGAGCCTTACTGCGTTCGACACCCTCGGAGTGCAGGATGTGCCCAATGGTGGCCACGTGGTGACCGCTGCCAAAATCGGCAGTGGCAAAGTCTCCAGGCGCCAACGTGAGCCGGTCCGCCAAGCCGTGCCGGTTCGCCACTTTTCGGGTGACCTCCAGCACCTTTGGCCAATCTACGGCCCGAATACGAACCTGCGACGACTGCTTCGCCAAGGCGATCCCCCAAACACCGGACCCAGCGCCGAGATCCAAAACGCTGAGGGGCGCTTGGGCGTGGGCGATCCCCAAATGTTCCCCCAGAAGGGTGGCCACCGGAAAACTCATCGGGAACAAGGACTCCACGAAATCGGCGAAGAATTTCGCCCCGGGTCCTTCGGCATTGACGCGCTCGGCAGGACGACCGGTCTGGACAGCTTCCGGGAGTTTGAGCCAGGCGGGAATAAGCTGGCGACCACTGTGGTGGAAGAAGGCTCCCATGGAAGCGGGGCTGCTGCTCACCAGGAAAGTGGCGCTCTCCGGAGTCAACGCGTAGCGATCTCCTTGAAGCACAACTAACTCCAACCCGATCAGGCCACCCATCAAGGCCCGCAACCCGCGCATGGAAGTGCCCGAAACCACCACCAACTCCTCCAGGGTGCGCGGAACAACGTGAAGCAAATCAAAGATACGATGCTCAACCGCCGCCTGGATGATCAGAGTCGAAGTGTATCCCCAGGCGAACTGTTGAATCCGCTGAGGAGATGGGCCTGCTGGAGTATTCATGGGCTTAGTAGGTCAAGGTGGAGTAAGCTTGCCAATGACAGTGAGCCCCGGCGAGTGCGGAATCAAACGGGGCGCGATTGGCTCCGACAGGCTTTCGCGTTATTCTGGGGGTTCGATGACTTTGTTGCCGTTGCACGAATTGCACCACGAATTGGGCGCCACATTTGCCGACCTCGGACAAACTGAAGTGGTGAGCGGTTATGGAAAACCGGA
>DATJII010000142.1:0-3669 GCA_035493435.1 Candidatus Limnocylindria bacterium
CGCAACGGAGCCGCGCACCGATTCAGGGGCTTGCCGACAAGGTGGCCGGCATCTTTGTGCCAGCGGTGGTCGCGGTCGCGCTGTTATCGTTTGGGCTCTGGTTCTGGCTTGGTCCCGAACCACGCCTGGCCCACGCGATCGTCAATGCGGTCGCGGTGCTCATCATTGCGTGTCCATGTGCCTTGGGGCTGGCGACACCGATGTCTATAATGGTCGGCGTTGGCCGTGGCGCCCAGGAAGGCATTCTCGTGAAGAACGCAGAAGCGCTTGAGCGATTGGAAAAGGTCACGACGCTGGTGGTGGACAAGACCGGCACGCTCACCGAGGGGAAACCCAAATTGATGGATTGCCTGCCTGTGCCAGGTATTGAGGCGAAAGATCTTCTCCGCCTGGCGGCCGCCTTGGAGATGGGCAGTGAACACCCGTTGGCCGCTGCCATCGTCAAGGCTGCCAGGGAGCAATCCGTGACGATCGATGCCGTTAAGGATTTTCGTTCCGTCACCGGCGGTGGGGTGATGGGCAATGCTTCGGGGAAGAGAGTTATGGTCGGTAAGTTAGCCTTCCTTCAGAGCGAAGGCGTGACGGGTCTGGAAGCACTGGAACAGACTGCCGGTCGTCTCCAGATGGAAGGTAAGACGGCGATTTTCGTCGCGATAGACAATCGGCCTGCGGGGATTCTCGCCGTCGCGGATCCCATCAAGGCGACCACCTCTGAAGCCATCCAGGAACTCCACCGGCTGGGGCTCCAAATCGTGATGCTCACCGGTGACAATCGGCGCACGGCGGAGACCGTGGCCAAGAGCCTCGGGATCGACGAAGTGGAAGCTGAGATCGAACCGCAGGGCAAAATTGCCTATGTCCAGAAACTCCGCGCCGCCGGCAAGGTTGTTGCGATGGCCGGGGACGGTGTGAACGATGCCCCTGCCCTGGCCCAGGCTGACGTCGGTATTGCCATGGGAACTGGGACCGATGTGGCCATGCAAAGCGCCGGAGTCACCCTGGTCCAGGGCGACCTCCGAGCCATCGCCAAGGCCATCCATCTAAGCCGGGCGACGATGCGGAATATCCGGCAGAATCTATTCTTCGCCTTCATCTATAACGCGGCGGGCATCCCCATCGCCGCCGGCCTGCTCTACCCGTTCTTCGGCTTATTGCTCAGCCCCATGCTGGCCGGAGCCGCCATGAGCCTGAGTTCCGTCTCGGTCATCTCCAACGCCCTCCGACTCAAACACGCCAGTCTGGAACACTAGGTAGCCGCCGTGGTAATGAGGTGAAAGTGCGTTGTGAGCGTCTGGTTCACGAGACCTCCAGGTCGAAGGCTACTGGAAGTGGTTTCCCATGTTTTTGCCTCGTCTTCAAAATCTGTGTGAATCCGCGTAATCTGCGGACAAATCCCCTCTATTCTTAAGCTCAGAAAACGTTATCCCGAACCTTCCCCGGCAATCTCTTTCTAACCGATTTCATCCGCCGATTGCGCAGATTCACACAGATTAAAGAGCAAACGGGAGATGTGCCACAGCTCTGTCGGCCAATGTGCCATCCGATAGAAATTGCGTAACGGGTTATTAGTCAGGTGGGCGCAGATTTCTCGGTTTATCCCACACAGGAACAAAGTTGGTTCACTGCCGCGATTTTGACATCGACATTTTCCTCACGTCGTCGGCTATGGAAGGAATTTAGCTCGTCGCAGGCTGGGTACGAACGTGGATGCTCCCGCCACTGGTGCGGAGTTTGATCGTCTTGCCGCCGCCGTTAACCGGACCGTGCAGTTCGCCGTGTTTCTTTTTTCCGGTGAACTCAACAGGGAGATCGCAACTCACCCCGCCTCCGGTGGTGGACGCGTCCAAGTCAAACGCAGCCTTTTCAGGAACCTTGACGACCAAGCTCCCGCCGGACGTGCCGAGATCGATCTCTTCGCTCACGCCCTTGGCCAGGGAGGCGGAGATCGAACCGCCAGAAGTCGAGGCTTTGACTTCACCGCCAATGTTCTCCAGCACAATGCCGCCCCCACTCGTGCTCGCGTGAGCCGGACCGGCGAAATTCTTGACGGAGATAGAGCCACCCGAGGTGTCGGCGTGGAGTTTGCCTCCCCCGCCGTTGACCGTAATACCGCCACCGCTCGTGCTCACCGTGCTATCCCCTTGGCAATCTGCGACTTTGATTCCACCGCCCGAGGTATCGCCCTTTAGCGGACCCTGAATACGGCTGAACTTGAGCCCACCGCCGCTGGTATTGGCATTTACCGGTCCCTGAAGGTCACGAACCTCGATGTCTCCGCCCGAGGTATTGGCGCGGGCGCCAAATTGGGCGGGTACGTGGACGATGTATTTTGCCTCCTTCCGTTGGCTGCCCATCCAGTTCCAGATGCCCGACTTGGATTTTCCCCGCTGCCGGATAACGACCTTGTTGCCGTCCTGGATGAACTCGACCGGATTGCCCTTGAGGAACGCGAGTTCCTTTTCAGAGGAATTGAGGCCGATCTGGCGATGAACTTCCACGGTCACTTCAGAGGTGGCGTTGGTGGAGATCTGGATCGAGCCAAAATCCACGTCCACAGAGACTTCCCCGCCTGGTTGAACGGCGAATGTGTGTTGCAAATCCTCCACTTCGGCGGCCTGGAGACTGGTGACCGCAACGGCGGCAGCGATGACGAGACTGGCTTTCATGAGTCGTAGGTGCTGGGTTCCGATTATAGTACTTCTATCTTCTAGGGGCAACACACGCCGGCCGCCCCTTTTGTTTCAACGATCCTACTGTTGACTTGGTTCGCCTCAAGGCACGTTTTATTGGCCGGCCGCGTTGGAGGTCCTGTGGCGAGGAGCAAATTGCACCTTGCCTCCCGGGCGGGTTTGTATCAAGAGGCGGAAATCTTCGGGGTCAATCAAGCCGAGACGCGGATAGCCGCCTACGGTTGGACCGTCGGGCAACGTGACCACCGGTTGGCCAGAAGGCAGGATTTGAATGGTCCCAGGCAGGGTTGGTTCGCTGAGCATTTCGGGGCGATTGCCTGTCAAGGGGCTGCCTTCCAGGCGGTACCCGGTGCGGTCCGATTTGGCGGAAACCGTCCAATCCTGCCCGAAGAACGTCTCTCGTTCGTCGTGGCTAAACCAATCCCATTGTGGTGCGGGCCAGACTCGAATTGGCGTGGATGTTCTCTCCTCGGGACAGGCGCGTTTCACGAGTCTGCGCCGGGCGATCGGAGCCATTGACGCCAACCTTGTTTCGGAGTCTCCGTAGACCACATCACCACTACCCAAAATCCGGCCTAGGCTCGCTCGCGCATTGCCGCTGACGCTTCCGAAATCCAATCGGTCCCGGAACCCGCCAGACACGGCAAGATAGGCCCACACGCCGTTCACGCATCGACCGAATCCGATCTGGCTGCCCGCGACAATCTCGCGGCATTCCCACGGGGCAAGGCGCCAGGGTTCTTGGCTGTCCGGGTTTATCACTTGGCAATCCAGATCTGCTCCAGCGAGGGCCACATGGGTGGTTCGAAGGACTTCTAGAGTTTGGCCGCCGAGAGCCAATTCCAGAATCGGTTCCGAAGCCGAATTGCCCGCCAAGAGGTTTGCCATCTCCATGGCCAATCGGTCCAACGCGCCACCTTCGGGCACTCCGTTACGCCTCCAACCGGGGCGCCCTCCATCTTGCAGCGTTATTCCCGCG
>DATJII010000143.1:0-21719 GCA_035493435.1 Candidatus Limnocylindria bacterium
GCCGACGACAAGGCCAAGCTGGAGAACTATAAGAAGATTGGCCAGTGGCACCTCGCGCAATACGGCTATTTATTGGAGAAGCTCCGTTCCATGCCCGAGGGCGACAGCAACGTGCTGGCGAACAGCATGATCCTTTTCGGGGCGGGAATGCGGGACGGCAACAAGCACGATCCGCACAATCTGCCCTTGGTTCTGGCTGGGCGCGGAGGCGGAACGTTGGCGACGGGCCGTCACTTGGTGTACGAGCGGAATAGCCCCATGGCCAATCTCCATCGCAGTATTCTCAACCGGATGGGTGTTCCGCAGGACAAATTCGCGGATGCCACGGAGGACTTGCCAGGCTTAAGCGACAAGTCCTTCGTTTCGAAACCGGTCTGCACCTAGTCTCTTCAGTAGGAGCGTCATATTTTCGCCGTGGGTAGGCTACGTCACGCGTGCGCAAAACCGACCTGCTGACCGTGACCCCGCAGGGGTCACAGCAATTAGCCGGTGGTCGAGTGCAGCTATACCACCGGTCAACGAACGGCGGCGTAATGCGCGCCCACTGGCTTAAATCGCCTCAGGAGATCATGCGCGCAAGCTGGCGACGCGCAAGCTACGCCCACCTGCTTGCTCGCGCTTCAATCTCGCTGATGTTTCACACCTTTTGGCGCTCGCCCTCTCGGTGGACTCTATACCGGTGGTATCGCAAAGCTCAACCACCGGCTACCCGCTATGATCCCTCCGGGATCGCACCTGCGTGAAGCCGAGGCACGCACAGAATACGATGAGCCCGGTCAGAGTTTGCAACATCCATCACCTCTACTTCGTCACGGCCTTGATAACGAAGTGATGAGTCTTGGGCTTCCGAGCGACTTCGATCTTGGCTTCCTTGTCGCTCACTTCCTGATCCAGCTTGGCTAGTTCTGCCGCGCGACCCTTTTCCGCTTCGGGTCCCTGAGCCCAACCGGGAAGGGTGAAGAGTTGGACGTTACGCCAACGGCCGAAGTAGATGTTGTTCTTCTCGAAAACCAGGCGCAAAACTTCGCGTGCCTGCTTGGTGATGGGTCCGGGAGCGTTGGCCAGGTTCCACCCCACTGTGAGGTCGCTCGAGGACAGCTCCCCTGCGGATTCATCGTCGATGGACACTTGATAGGTACCGGCCGTCAGACCCGTGATTTGCAATTCATAGCGGTCGAGGTCGGAGAGGATCGGGGCCAGCTTTAGGGCGGACTCCGCCTTCGGATCGATGGGCATGGGCAACGCATCGTCCAGGCGGTCAAAGCTGATGGTGGTGCCGTCAACCTTCAGGTTGGTCACTTTGCATGCTTCCGCCGCCGAGACCTTCTGGGCCGCCACGTCGATTTCTGCTCGGGAAACCAGCGCGGTCGCGCCCAGTGCCTTCATCACTGCCCAAGCCATGATCGTATGCCCAGCCGGTCCAGGATGGACGGCATCCCCTCCCCCGATCAAAGCCATGGCGTTCGTCGTCCGGGCGCTCAGCATGACACCCATATAGGGATCGAACTGGTCCGCAAACTGGGAGTGCTGGGCCTCCGCCACTTCCTTCAAGCCATCCGAGAACTTGCGCAAGGACTGATTGCGATTGTCCTTATCGGGATCAGGGCGTTTGTCCTCGATGGGCTGCGGTGTCAAAAACGCCACCCGAGCCCCGTTCTTGGAAAGCACCTTCGCAATCTCCGTCTGGCTCCTGGTATAGGCGGCAAAGATGTCGGGGCGAAACGTCTGGTAGGCGTGGTCGTTCATCCCGAATTTCACCGTGACCACAGTGGGCTTCAATGGCAGGACATCACGTGCCAATCCGCGGCCGACGGAATCCTCCACCATTTGCTGCTGGGCGTCGTCCTTGGCTGCGAAAAGCTTATCCTCCGGAGGATGACTCCGCTGGCGCAGCCAAGCGGTATCCCCGCCCCATCCCACGTTGCGAAAACTGAGCTTCCACTCCGGATGACGTGTCAGGGCGTAGGCCTCAATGTACGTCGTGTAGAGGCGTTGTTCCGTGATGCTGTCGCCCAAAAAGACGACCCGGTCACCGTCATGGATGAAGAAGTCGGCGGCCAAGGTCTGGCTGGCCGCCACCACCAGTCCGGCCACCCATGCAGCCGCAAATTTCAATCGGGGATTCATTGTCACCACAGTATACCCCAGATGCGGTGCCAAAAGCAATTGCTCCCAATCAATGTAGGCGCGGTAATGAGTCTTAAGACGCATCACAGAACCTGAAACGGAATTCAAGCGCCAGGACCGTTAGCCGAATTTCCGCAACAGACCGACCACACAAACTCCCCTCTTGTGAACATGAACTTGTATCGATCAAATTGTCGTTTTCCGCCCAGTTCATCGATATGGCAACTGTCACGCTTTCTTCCAGATTCCAGGTGGTGATTCCACGGTCGATTCGAGATGCATTGCATCTCAGTGCTGGTCAAAAGCTTCGGGTGATAGGGTTCGGCGATCGGGTCGAATTCATCCCGGTTCGTCCCATTCAGAAAATGCGCGGATACCTTCGGGGAATGAACACTACCGTGGAGCGCGACGAGGACCGTCTGTAAAATCTGGCCACGTAGTGGACTCTTGAGATTGGTTGGAACATTTCACTAACTGCGATCGAGCCGGCTTTTTGCACCGGCCTCGCATACCGGCAATCCGCAATCGACCAGGAAAGCATCCACATCGAATTCTTCGCCGTACGCTCGGATGACTGCCGACATGGTATGCTTACCGGCCTTCGACGAGTTCCTGGACCTTTTCGGCGACGCTGCCACTGCGCATCAGGGATTCACCGACCAAGATGGCTTTGGCGCCGCAGCGGGCTAGGCGCTCGACGTCGGCGCGGGTTCCGATGCCGCTTTCGGCCACCAGAAAGTACTGGGACGCTGAGTCGGTGGTGAAGAGTCGCGTAGCCAGACGTTCGGTGGTGGCGAGGTCGACCTTGAAGATCTTGAGGTTTCGGTTGTTGACCCCGATCAAGCGTGCCCCACAGCGCAAGGCCCGATCCAATTCCTCTTCGTCATGGACTTCCACGAGGGCCGCGAGTCCGGCGGCATCAGCCAAGTCATGGAAATGGCGGAGTTGTTCGTCAGTAAGGATAGCCACAATCAACAAGATCGCGTCGGCACCCCACTGGATCGCTTCGAGAATCTGGCGTTCGTCGATGATGAAGTCCTTCCGCAGCAAGGGTAGCTTTACGGCTGCGCGGATTTGCCGCAGATACTCCAATGAACCTTGGAAGTACTTCACGTCGGTCAGCACCGACAGGCAACTGGCGCCAGCGTCTTCGTAGGCTCGGGCAATTCTGACGGCGTCAAAATCCGCGCAGATCACTCCTGCGCTGGGTGACGCTTTCTTGACCTCCGCAATGAGTCCCATATCGCCGCGACGAGGGTGGGCCAAGGCCCCAGCAAAGTCGCGCATTCCCCCGCGCACCTCGATGGCCGCCCGTAGTTGATGCGGGGCCACTGGTCCTTGGGGGAGCAAGGCCACTTCCTCCCGCTTCGTCGCGACGATCGTGTCTAAAATATTGGGTGCAGCCATACCGTTACCACCACTCGTATTCGCCGGGCCTATTCGTCGTCGTCCTTCACGCCAGGCATCCGCTTCAACGGACAGCCACCGCGCAGCCAGCCATTGACGAACGCATCCAGGTCACCATCCATGGCCCCTTGGACGTCGCTCGTTTGCACGCCGGTTCGCAGGTCCTTGACCATGCGGTACGGCTGGAAGACATAACTGCGAATCTGGTTACCCCAGGAGACGCTGCCTTTATCACCGTAGAATTTTTCCAACTCGGCCTTCTGCTGGTCGAGGCGCAAAGCGTAGATCTTCGCCTTCAACAGCTTCATGGCTGTGGCCTCGTTTTGCGCCTGGCTGCGTTCCTGTTGGGAGGCGGAAACCAAACCGGTCGATAAATGGATGATACGGACGGCAGTTTCGACCTTGTTCACGTTCTGGCCGCCCTTGCCACCGGAACGGTACGTTTCCCGTCGGATTTCCGAATCGGGCAATTCGATATCCGCGAGGGTCAGATCGTCGAGTTCGGCGATAACATCGACGCTGGCAAAACTGGTGTGGCGCCGCTTATTGGAGTCGAAAGGTGAAATGCGGACGAGACGGTGCACCCCACGCTCGGCTTTGCAAAAACCGTAGGCGTTCTCGCCTTTCACGAGATAGCTGACGCTCTTGAGCCCGGCTTGTTCCCCGGGAAGGGCGTCAGTCACTTCGTACTGCCAACCGCGAAGATCGAACCAGCGGCCATACATCCGGGAGAGCATCTCCGTCCAATCCTGGGCCTCAGTGCCACCTGCCCCCGACTGGATGCTGAAAATGGCATTTCGGTTGTCATGGGGACCGGTGAGCAAAACGGTGAGTTCGAAGCGATCAAGTTCCTTCTCGACCTTGGCCAAGTCGGTATCGGCTTCCTTTTGCAATTGGTCCTGGACCGAAGCCGGCTCGGATTCGCCCAATTCCAGCAACACACGCACGTCATCCAGACGCCGTTCGAACCCGAGCTGGGGCTCCACCTTACGCTTCAGCCCGTTGAGTTCGTCGATCACCTTGCGAGCTTGATCGGGGTTGTTCCAAAACGATTCCGAACCCATCTGGGCTTCGAATTCGGTAATGCGTTTTTGGGCCAGCGGAACGTCCAGGAACTTTCGCAGTTGGCCCAGCTTCGCGGCAACGACGTCAACATTTGCGCGTGTCGCTTCAAACATAAGACCGGTACGATAGCCAACGCGGGGTGCCGTTGTCGAATGTGTAGTCGCCACAGCATGAATCTCTTCGCGCCGAGGTTCATTTTTCACTTGCGTTTTTGACGCGCCGACCACGTATCGCACCCTGTGGAACGTACCCGTTCTGCGCCGGAGCAACACCGGCGATTGCGCGCTGAGCCAGGCGCGCGTGACGCCTCCGCCATCCGATCGGCCCCCCGGCCGTTCATCGACAGGATCCTGCCTTTTCTGCTGGGCACAATCCTTGCCGCGGGGGCGGTTCGCGGGGAGACCTGGGACGATATTTCCGCACGGGGTTCGCTCCGCTGGGGCAACGATGCCGAAGGCGGCGCTCCTTATATATACCACTCCGGGACCAATTCGGACCAGCTCATTGGCTTCGAAGTCGAATTCGCCGAGGCGCTATCCCGCGCCTTGGGTGTCAGGTCCGAGTTTATCCAATACAACTGGGCCAATCTCGTACCCGCACTCAAGCAGGGCGGGAACTTCGACGTCATCATAGCGGGCCTGGAACGCTCACCCGAAAACCTGGCGAAGATAGCCTTGAGCCGTCCGTATTTTATCTTCGGACAGCAACTGGTCGTGCGGGATGACGAAAGCCATATCACCCGGTTGGCGGACCTCGCCGGGAAGAAGGTGGGAGTCCTGGCCGCCAGTACTTCCCAACATTTAGCGGACGCCGTCAAAGGAGCCGAACCCAAAGTCTACGATGACAACGTAAACTATTTTCGCGACCTGGAACTGGGACGCCTGGATGCCGTGTTGACGGACGATCCCATTGCACGGGTGAATCTAGAGAAAAACCCCAGGCTAAAAGTCGCCGGAGCGCCCTTTGAATTGAACTCCTACGCCGTGGGCGTGCGCAGCGATAGCCCGATCCTGCTCGGAAGGATCAATACCGCCATCGGCCAACTGGCGTCCGACGGCACACTGGAGCACATTTATCGGCGCTACGGCCTGTGGGATGATCGGCAACTCGCTCTCAAGCAATGGCAGGCCACCCAATCCCAGGTGGGCGAGCAACATTCCGTGCTCAAGGAATGGCGACGGTATATGCCCATTCTGCTCCGGGCCTCGGTGACGACGATCTGGGTGACTTGCGCGGGAATGGCACTCGCAGTCGTGTGGGGTCTGACGCTGGCCTTGGTTCGCCAATACGGACCGGCACCCAGCCGTTGGCTGGCGATTGCCTATATCGAAGTCTTCCGGGGTACTCCCCTGCTGCTTCAACTGTACTTCATTTACTTTGGGCTGGCCCAGCAATTGAACCTCCGACTCAGCGCGGGCGCGGCCGCCGTGCTGACGCTCGGCCTGAACTACGCTGCGACGGAAGCGGAGAACTATCGCGCGGGCATCCAAGGGGTGCCACGCGGACAGAATGAAGCGGCGCTGGCCCTGGGCATGACCCGGGGTCTGATCATCCGCCGGATCGTCCTGCCACAGGCCCTGCGCATCAGCCTGCCCAGTGTCACCAATGATTTCATCGCCATGTTCAAGGACTCGTCCATCGTGTCCGTGATTGGCTTGGTGGAACTCACCAAGGAATACCTGATTCGTTCGCTGGATGCCGGGGATTACCTCGGCATGGGACTTATGACCGCGGCAATCTATTTTGTCATGAGCTATGCAGCATCACTCGGCGCCCGGGCCATTGAAAGGAAACTGAGCCATGGTTAATATAGAACAATTGGTCAAGCACTTCGGCCAGACCCAGGTGCTGAAAGGTGTTGATCTTAAGGCATCTCAGGGGGAGTGCCACGTGCTCATAGGCCCCAGCGGATGTGGCAAAACCACCTTTCTCAGGTGCTTGAACCTGCTGGAAAAGCCCGACTCGGGACGCATTCGTATTTGTGGGGTTGAGATCACGCCCGAGACGGCTGGATCAAGCGCCACCTTGCGGAGGCTACGGCTTGCAGCCGGAATGGTTTTTCAGCAGTTCAACCTGTTCCCGCATTTGACGGCCCTGCAAAACGTCATGGAAGCCCCTGTCCACGTGCTGAAGCGCTCGCGCGCCGAAGTACAAGCTGAGGCGTTTCATCTGCTGGAGAAAGTCGGCCTCGCCGAACGCGCCCATCATCATCCGAGTCAGCTCTCCGGTGGCCAACAACAGCGGGTCGCCATCGCCCGCGCCCTGGCGATGAAGCCCCAAGTCCTCCTGTTGGACGAACCCACCAGCGCCTTGGATCCCGAGCTACGGGACGAAGTGCGCCAAGTGTTGGTCCGGCTTGGTGACGAAGGCATGACCATGGTTATGGTCACCCACGATATGGACCTAGCCCGCGAGGTTGCTGATCAAGTGGTGTTTTTCCACGGCGGATTGGTCGGCGAAACCGGGCGCCCAGAGAATCTCTTCACCGCACCCCAACAGGAGCGGACGAAGGAATTTCTTAAGAAGGTCCTGTCACGACGGCACTAAGCCGTTGGCTAGTGGATTCGTGGCCCGCCGCGCTCTCCAACCAGAGGGGCGGCGGGCCTTTTCAATTCAGGCAAGCCTCGGCGGCTCAAGACTTCAACAACGCCCCGCCGCAGCTCGATCCGCAGCCCGCGGTACACCCGAAGCAGTGGTCGGCCGTTTGGATCGGTCGCCCAAAAACTCGGCCGGGATCTATGTCCCACAGGTAAAGTAGTCGCTCGTCCTCCCATTGGAGATCCAGCATCTGGTTGAAATCGCAGTCATAGACCTCCCCTCGCCAGCCAACGTTGATCGTGTTGCGGCACATGAGCCCGTCAACCGTTGAAGGATTGAAGGCAGAGCGCAACAGGTCGGAGTAGCTATCAAAGCCGTTCGTCCGGCGTAAGGCTGCGGCGAACCGGGCAATCGGCATATTGGCAATCGTATATAAGCGATGGAATTCAATGCCGAAGCTGGATCTCAATGCCGACTTATAATCAGCCTCCAATTCCTCCTGCGGTCCCGGCAGGAAAGCGCCGTTCGGATTATAGACCAGGTGCAATGGACGCGATTCTTCCCGGCCATATCCCAGCCTGTTGAGTCGTTGGAGGGCGGCGATGCTGGCATCAAAAACGTGTTCGCCACGCTGTCCATCGACATTCTTGGCACTGTAGCACGGCAGCGATGCCACGATTTCCACCCGGTTTTCGGCGAGAAATTCAGGCAGGTCATCGCACCCCGGCTCCAAAAGAATGGTGAGATTGCACCGGTCGATAATCTTGGCAGAGGGCCGCAATCGGCGAACGGACTCCACCAAATGGCGAAACGAAGGATTCATTTCGGGAGCTCCCCCGGTCAGGTCCACCGTGCCGATACCCGAACCAGCCAGCCACTCGAGAATTCGATCTGCAGTTTCCCGAGTCATGATCTCTTTGCGGCCCGGTCCAGCGTTTACGTGGCAATGGGTGCAAACCAGGTTGCACATTTTTCCCAGGTTCAGTTGCAGCACTTCCGTTTCAGTGTGCCGCAATTCCAAACCTTCCCGTTCCAGACGTTCGGCAAATCGATTCATTCCCGGCGAGGTCGCCCTTCCCTTTCCTGTTCCGACAGTTCAGAGCTTTCTACGAAGGTGTCCGATTTGCGCGCCAACGCCAAATCTTCCTGCCAACTGAATCCGTGCCCGGTACACTTCGCCTCGTGAGCCGTCCCGTCCCCGAAAACTACCGCGAAATTTTCAGTGCGGAGCAGGTCCAGGAAGCCGTTCGAAAGCTGGCCCGCGAATTGACGCCTTGGGCGGCCCGGGTCCACACCCAGGCGGTCAGCCAACCGCTCGCGCTTTGCGTGCTACGAGGCGCATTTCTCTTCTTTGCAGATCTGGTCAAAGAAATCCCCCACTCCGTTCAGCCGGCCTTCGTCCGGTGCCAAAGTTACGCGACGGCTGAGGTCCTACGCCCCGAAGACGAAGTGCGCCTTAATCTTGACGACCTGGATGTCCGGCAACGTCACGTACTGCTCATCGACGACATCTGCGACAGCGGCCGTACCCTCGCCGTTATCCAAAAGAAACTCCTGGAGCACGGCGCAAGCGAAGTCCTTACCGCCGTCCTGATCCATCGGGTGCACCCCAATAGCGGCTTCACCCCCAACTTCGCCTGCTTCCGCCACGAGGGCCCCGAATGGTTCGCTGGCTACGGCATGGACGACTGCCACTGGCATATGAACTATCCGGGGGTGTATGTTTTGAAACCCTGCAAGTAAGTTATCGGATGCGGAAAAATCGGCGTGAAGAATTTGTCGTTGGCAACTGGATGCCATTGGTTGCCGCTAGTGCGTCAATCACCAGGAGACTATTGGTCCATTTCACCAGATTCGTAGATGTTCCAAGAGTGTATAACCCAGGAAGGATTCCTGGCACAGTCACATTGACGCTTCCGTCGGCAGCGTCTGAAATCTCCGCGTGCTTCAGTCCTCGGACCGGACGTCTCGATCCATCGGGGCTGCCACGGCGCACGTGCCAGCCCGGCCCGTTATTCGGTGCACCGGTCCAAATCGAAAAGAGGCAATCCGGAGTCTGGACAATCAGTGAACCGTCGTCCCCAAAGTTCAAACCAATACATGCCGGATCACCGACTCCAACAAACTGCCCCTCCGGAGTCATCAGTGGGAAATCAACATGCCATTTTTCGACGCCATCGCCTACATTTACGCAGGCGACGCCACCGATAGTAGCAATGTAGGCTTCACCCACGTCCCCAGTCGCAAGCCCCAGAATAGGGGAACCCGCCACCAAGGCGACCCTGCCGGTCGGAGATGCAAGATCAAACGCAAGCAGTCTTTCAGCCTCAAATGTCACTTTGATTCCGCCCGAGGACGAAAGCATGGGATGCAATTCTGAGGCCGTGTTCTTCAACCGCCCATCATAGGCAAAAGCAGAAGAAATAGACGGGCTCGGAGGCAAAAACGACACCAACCGGAGTTGGGTGGGAGTTCCCGGCGTAAGCAGTCTGACACACAACCGGGATTCCTCGTCGAGCGTGAGTGTATTAAAATTATATCCAAAACTGGCGGTATAGACGTTCGGCGTCTGATTGGTCGATATCGCCTTGGGCTGATCGCGGTCGTCGTAGGTCACCAACGTCGTACTTCCAATGGCCAATATCCGATTTCCTGGGAGGGCTATGGCATCCGAACAGTATACACGAGTTCCAAAGGATTGAGGAAGTACCAGGGACGCCATGCCTTGTGTCTCTGGCGAGTAGCGGAACAGTAGTCCATTGGTTCCCCGAACGATCACGTTTCCGCTGTAGTCCAACCCGATGCCATTGGCAATTTGGGGTGGCCGGGAGGGCAACACCTGATTCACCTGCGGCGGATCAAAACTCGCGTCAAACAGCCCTCCCGATATGTCGACCATCGCACGCCCAGTTCCCATGGAAACCGTTGCCGCCGCCACGTCGCCGCCAAGTGGGTCATTTGTCGCGATGACCAGGGAGGACAGCACCGAACCGTTCGTGGGCGATATCCGGGACAACTGAATCGTCCCGTCCGCCTCAGTCAGGGTTACGATTGAGCCGCCGTTTTCGATCACCGGTTGGTTGAAATAAAAGCCCCCTGCTTTTCGCCATCGTATCTCCCCGGGATTTCCCAGATTCGACACCGCAAGTTGATACAGGGAAAGCGTATTGGTTTGATCTGCAGTCCTGACGGTCAGACCATAAATCCCGGCTTGGGAAGAGTTCGCCCTAGTCAAGTTCAGGAAATAATTCGTCTGCCCGTCCAAGTCGATTCCGTCCAAAGACCACTGGTAGGATAGCACGTTCGTATTAAGTACGGGGGCCAGCATAGCCAGGTCTCCGCCCGCAGTTACCCTGACGTTTCTGGGAGCCGATATGGGTCCGGGAATCGTTTGATTCGCAACCCAAAAATGGCTGTTGTCCGCCGCCCCGTCCGCTCCAAGGACGCGGTAATCCGCGGGTAACTGGAGACCCACATTACAAGTTGCCAGGCGATCTCCATCCATCAGGAAGGTCCGATCTCGGATGTGTCGAAATCCGCGCATTGTTCGGGAAAATGTGGGGAAAGTTTCGATAATTTTCCCGTCGGTCACATCTATCACAAGCGCAGTGCCGCGTTTGTCAGAAATCAACAATTCCCGATCACCAAGCAGGTACAAGGAGTCAGCCAAAACCCCTTTCCCGCCGGCAACAATCTGAGCATCGGCTCCTCCCGGCACAACATGCATCACGGTGTAATTCCCGGCCTGATTAATCGTCCAAAAAATCGTGCCGTCCTCCGCAATAACCGGCAGTTGTAATGCAGCGCCACTCGAATTGACCGTCCTTGCCAGGCTTCCGGTGGCCAAATCGAGGAACACGATTCGACCATCGTCGAGCGGCACTACCAAGGACCCCGTAGGAGATAAGCCTAAGCCGAGGTGCGCGTAGGTACTATCCCCAAGATCAGCCTGCCAGAGCAACGCGCCCGAACCCGAATCCAAAGAAACAACTGATCCATCCGCAATTGCGACATTCAACTGACCGTTCATTGCAAGCGCCATACGCCCGACGACTGGGTAACGCAGCCACACTGACCACAACATTTGGCCATCGCTTTTGTTCCAACACGCCACTCGCCCAGCGTCATCGGCGGAATACAGGTGGCCCGCGTCCGCCGCGAACGGGGTCTGATACCGATGACGCGAGGGTTCTCCATCGGGAGTTGGTCCGACGTTGGACGATTCCCAAATCAAACCACCATCCGATTTGTTACGCTTTTGTACCGCTCCCCCGCCCGTGCAGAAATACAAACCCTCCCCATCCACAATGAGTTCCGAAGATATTTCCTTTTGGGTCACATTCCATAAAGGAGCCTCCAAGCCCAAATCGAAGCGAGACAGACCATCACGATTGGCGGAATAAACGGCTTCGCCGTCTGCCACGGAAAATCGACTGACTGGATAGGTTCTCACCGAAGCCAGAATATTGGTTTCGGAGGGAATTGTGGGCTGATGCTGGTCGTTCCGTCCGGTGGCTCCAAAACGATGCCAGCAGCCATTTCCCTTACTGATAAACTCAGGATCTACGAATTCGCGGACATCGTACGCGGCACAGCCGCCGCTTGATCCAATTAGGAGGACCCCTTGTTCGCTAATCGCAAACTGACAAAACTGCGGGGACCTGTTCCAAAGCCTGAAATCATTTAGAACCTTGCGCACATGCCCCGTTTCTATATCGACGATGTTGATTCCATCCGATCTCAAGAAAGCGCAAATGCTTTCGCTAAGCAAAGCGGCGGATTGAGAGATTTTTGTTGAATTGGCGATCGACCAAAGAACGGAGTTTGAGGCAAACGAATAACATGCAAAATCCACCGGACGCGATCCGACTACCAGATCATCTTTAACCAAGGTGAATTCACTGAAATACGCGCCTACTTTGACCGGAAAACCATATCCACCCTGAACCACACCCGCAGAAGTATTCAAATATCTTCGTCCCGTGCTGTCGATTGCAGCCCCGCTTCCGACACTGAGACGAAGGCCGGGCACCAGGTTCTCCAACGCCACCGCCTTTCCGGAGTCATTGAAACCCAAGAATAATGTCTGTCCTCCTGCACCAAGGACCGCTTCTCTTATAGATAGTTTTGAAGCGGCAAGCTGAATTTCCTTCCGGACGGGTGTTCCATCGCGGTAGTCCAAAACCCGGTAAACGTTGGCGTGTCCATCGGGACTCGCAGTGGACTCGACCCAGTTGACATTGCCCTTCAAGTCTATGGTAAACCTGCTACCAGGCAGCAAATTGAAATTCGATCCTGGCCTAATCCAATTTGTCGCACCGGTAAGAATGTCGCAACTCAACAGATTGCCTTTGCCATCAAAGAGAAAAAGATCGCGTGCCTTGCCGGCCGCTTGCACTCCGCACCCCTGAAAAACGCGCTGCGGATACCCGGTGGACAACGTGCGCACCCTGCAATTGGCATTAAACAACGATCCCAAATTCAACACCGCGCAATCGGAATTGATCAAACATCCACCCACAAAACCGGCACTTGGAGCCGAATTGAAGGCAATGCTATTTTTCTCATACCATAACAGATCCGACTCCTTCGCCCTCACATGCACCCCAACTGAATTTGTCTGCGCGACACCGTTGAACACCGGGTTGATAACACCCTGATTAGTATGCAATATGTATCGATGCCAGCCGACATCCGCAATAGAGAGATTTAGAGGCAATGCTAACAGGTTGGTGGAGCCGGGATAATCCACCCCCGCACTTTCGTCCAAGACGAAATAGTCGGATGCCGGTGGATTCACCACTTGAAGCGAAACAACCAGCATGTCCCCCTGAATTTCGGCCGATTTCAGCTCGAGACCTGGACAGATGTTGGTTGACCCAGCAATGAAATACGTCTGCGCCGCCGTTGGGACCGCGCAGCATAGAAGAAAAAGCAACAGTGCAACCGCCCTGGGAATTCGAACGTTCACAAGACATCCTGACTCGTTGTGTTGCCAGACGGCAATGGTTTTATTGTAAACTATTAATTCACCACAAAAAGCTTCCCAGGCAACTGGCGGATCAGACGCTTCATTTCCAGACTGAATAATGCAACATTGGTCGTGCTGGCTGGAAGTCCGCTCTGGCGGATGACTTCGTCGACGGATTTCTCTTCCTTGCCGAGGACACCAAAAACGCGCTGTTCGTTGTCGGAGAGCGTCAGGGCTGGCAAGGTGGCCGTTTCCTCGCCGGAGGCTTTGCGCCCACTGGCGGGGAAAAGGTATTCAAATTCGCCCAGGATATCCTCGATCCCTTCGCAGAGCTTGGCCCCTTTCTTAATCAAATCGTGGCAACCACGGCTGCGGGGTGAATCGATCCGGCCGGGGACGGCAAACACTTGCCGGCCGTAGTCGGTGGCGAAGTTTGCGGTGATCAGCGCACCGCTCGTCAGGTTGGCCTCAATGACCACGGTCCCCAGGGTCATTCCCGCGACAATGCGATTGCGGATGGGGAAGGTTTGTTTATCGGCGGTACGATTGAAGCAAAACTGTGTCATGATGGCCCCTTGGGCGGCGATACGGTCGAAGAGTTCATGGTTCTCGGCGGGGAAGACGATGTTGATGCCCGTCCCCAAGACGGCGATGGTGCGTCCTTTGGCGGTCAAAGCTCCCTGATGCGCGGCGGTATCGATGCCTCTCGCCCCGCCACTGACCACGGTAATGCCAGCGTAGGCGAGCTGGTAACCGAACTTACGCGCCACTTCGATACCGTAGTGGGTGGTCTGGCGCGATCCAACCAGGGCGATGCCATTCCGGTCCTCCGGCTTTAACGTTCCGCGCACGTAAAGTACGATCGGTGGATCGTAGATCTCCTTGAGGGAAGCCGGGTATTCAGGGTCCGACTGGATATAGACCTGGCAATGATACTCCGCCACGCGGCGCAGTTCGCCCGCCAGGTCGACGGACGACTCCCAGCGGACAATCGACTCCGCCGTCTCCCCTCCGATCCCCTCTACCGACTCCAATTCCCGGCGGTTCGCTTTCAGGATCGAGACCGCATCCCCAAACCGGGCCAACAAATGCCGCAGTCGAACAGGCCCCACCCGTTCGACCATATTCAGCGCCACCAATGCCTCGCGCTCTTCCATTTCCCGCCAGCATAGCGAGAGAAGGTTTCGGCTCCCAGCCTACATTGATGTCATTTTGCGAATTGCATATTTACATCAGTCATCGTCTTCAACGACCGTAATAGCCCACTCCGGGTACGGGTCACGAGGCCCCCGCATGGCCCGCCAGAGAATGCGATTTAGCAGATCCTCCGGCGCCTTGTCCACTTCGCGAAAGTTCACTCGATTGGAGGCAATTGCATCCGCCTTGAGCACGGGATCCACGATGGCGTGATGATCGGGATTCATCTCGTCCAAGGGCACATTGCTGGCCACGGCATTGTAAGGTGCGAAATCAGGAGAATCGGTGAAGCAATCGTACATGGGCACCGCGCTGGCGTCGAATTGGTTCATGGGGGGCATGCCGAGAATTTGCTCCATGGTTCGCAGGATGCTCGTGGTGTTGTACTGGGTGCTGACGACGGCGCCCCGGCGTGCGTAGGGGCTGGCCACATATGCGGTCGTCCGATAGCCGCTCACGTGATCCCAACCAGCCTGGGGATCGTCCTCAATGCCAAAGATCGCCATGTCCTTCCAGAAGGGTGAGTGGCTTAGGGCTTCCACAATCTGGCCAAAGGCAAGGTCGTTGTCCGCAAGGCACGCGGCCGGTGTCGGCGATCCTTTACTGGTGCCGCTGGTATGGTCGTTAGGCAGGCAGATTAGGACCATTTGGGGCATCTCGCCTTGGGCCACCCATTGAGCCAATTGGTTGGTGATATATCGGGCCCGCCATACGTCAGGCACTTCCATGATCCATCCCACATAGTTGGTGGGGGTAAAGGGTCGCATGGCTTCCACGCTGGGTTCGCTGGAGATACGAACTTCACCCGTTCCGTGCAGGAATTCGTCCCAATAATTGGACCATTTGGGGGCACCCTTGTGCCCCTTGGAATTCTTCCATCCGGAGGTGGGCATGGCAAACTCGCCGAAATTCCACTGGGAAACCTGGTGGGCGCGGGCATTGTCCCAGATGAAGCCACTGGGAGCATAGGCCAGAGCGTCGTTTTCGTCCTCGCCCATGCCGTCGGGATAACTCCGGGGCCAATTGGCAAAGGACTTTTCCAAATAATCCGTGCCAAAGGCGGTCGTGCTCCACTGATGGCCGTCCGCACTTAGAATCGAGCAGCAGTAAGTGTTGTCGAGCAAGACAAACCGGTCGACAAGCCGATGCTGGTTGGGAGTGATCTTCTCGCCAAAGATGCACAGATTCGAGTTCCCATTGCCTTTGGCAATGTCTCCCAGCACTTGATCGTAGGTCCGGTTTTCCTTGATCACATAAACCACGTGCCGGATCAGGCTGGGCTCGCCCGCTCGCTCCGGCACCGCTCGCGGTGGTTGATTCGTCCTAGGACGCAACGTAGTCTCGAGAATGCGTTCGTGGTGCAGATTGAGCCAGACGGTCTGGCTAAGTTCCTGGAGCTTCTTCTTGGCGGGAACAGGCACCAAGGAAAGCGAGCCGTAGTTTTGGTGCGAATTAAAGCCGTCGGCCTTCAGGGTCTTGTCATGTTTTGCGTGGGCGGCATGGCCCTTGATATTGGCCACATATAATTCCTTGCGCCGCGCATCGTAAGCCAGCGCCCCCGGGAACCATCCCACGGGGATCAAGCCCGTCAGCATCGACTCTTTGCCCGCCGGATGGAAACGAATCACCGCCACGGCGTTCTGCGTGCCATTGGCAACATAGAGAGTTTTGCCCGAAGGATCGAACGCCAGGGCATTGGGTGAAGCGCCAAAAAGATCGCTGGGTTTCGGTTTGACCCAAATGGTTTCGGCCAACGTGTCGGTCCGGGTGTCGAAGACACTTAGATTGTCGGAGGTGGCATTCGCGCAAACGAGATACTTGCCATCGGGCGAAAGCGCCAGGGCGCTGGAATGGAGCCCGGCGGCCAGCTCCGCCTTCACCGTTCCCGTGGCGAGGTCGATAACCGACACCGAGCCCTCGTTGGCGATATTGCGAACGGCATCCACCCGCACCAACGTCCCCCGCCCTGCCGGTCCGGTGATGCTCTCGCCGTCTGGACGGCGCCCCCCCCAGTTGGAGACGTAGGCCTTGTCCCGGCAGATCACCACGTCATAGGGCACCGCGCCGACTGCAATGGTGCGAAGCACGACACCGGTGTCAGCGTCCAACTCCAGCAGAGTGTTTGAGAGATTACCGCAGACATAGAGTTTCCGTCCGTCGGTCGAAATGGCCAATCCGGCGGGAATCTCCTCCTTGCGCCGGGGAGCCTTCGCCAGGGGTAGCGGCCAGGAATGCGAACCTTCATATCGCCCGTTGGTGGAGATATTGAAAACCTTGATGCTCCCATTGACGTTGCTGAGAAACAGCCGGCGGCCGCCGGGGGCAAAGACCAAGCCCGTATAACTCACGACACCATCGGTATCCGGCTTTAGAATATTCGCCGAAACGATCGTGGGATGCGGTTCGTTCTTTTTCTCATTCGGAAAATCGACTTTTTGCAGCACCACCCCAGTCGCCGGGTCGATCACCAACAGCTCACTGGTCTTGCCCGACGTAACCAATTGTTTGCCATCGGGTGAAATGGCCAGTACCTGGGGTCGCAGTCCGGGCAAGTCCAGTTGGCGGCCATAGGGCGTCAACACTTGGTTGACCGGCAGGACGACCCGATTGGTGCCATATCGGCCCACCCGCTCGGTGTCTGACGGACCATTGGCGTGGACCGCTACCTGCCACAGAATCGCCAGAATCAAGATTCGTTTCATGCGTGCTTAAGACCAAAGATGCAGACGAAATGGTGTCCCCGGAAAATCGTCACGATCTGACGACGTGCCATCCGCCAGCTATTCGGACGAACGATCCGGGGTAAGCCGCCAACGGCAGGCAATCCGGTTACCGAGCATGAATCTACGCCTTGGCGGGCCAAATTTGGTACAGCACCAAATACACCAAGACTCCGGTAACACTGACGTACATCCAGATGGGAAAAGTCCAACGGGCAATCTTGCGATGCCTGACGATGTCATCGCGCAACCCGCGCCGCATGGTGATGAGGACCAGCGGAACAATGGCGATGGCCAGGATGATATGCGAGGTGAGCATTACCAAGTACGGCAACCGGAGGAAATCCGGCCCCCGGAAGGGCGTATGCAATGAGTGCAATAGGTACTTGTGGATCAGATAGAGGGTCAGGAAAACACAGGATGTCACAAAGGCCGAGATCATGCAGTTCCGGTGGGCCAGCTTGTTGCCCCGGCGGATGTGGATCCAGCCAACCGTAAGGAGAATCGCGGCCAGTCCGTTCAGGCACGCATTGATCAGGGGGAGCGTATTCATTTTCAGTATTCGCGGAGAAGCCGTTTGACGGCCTTGAGTATTTGTTCGGGGGCATCCTCATTTTCGCCCTGGACCACAGCCCGAAGCTGGCCGCGGCGATCGACGATCGAATAGCTGGTCGAGTGAATGAATCGACCATCCATGGAATTAGTTCCGCGTTCACCCGTGTCGAGCACCGAGAACTTCAAATCCTCACTGGCCGTTCGATATAAGCCTTCCTTCGTCCCGTGGAGCAAGAGCCACTTTGACGGATCCGCGTGGTACTTTTCGCCGTAACGTGCCAGGACCTGGGGCGTGTCGTATTCGGGATCAGCCGTCAGGCTCACCAACCGGGCGCCTTTGGGAAGACTCGCCTGGACCTTCTCCATTTGGGCCGAGAGCCGCCGGCATTGGGTTGGGCACTGGGTGAAAATCACGTCCGCCACCCATACTTGTCCCCGCAAGCTGTCCGCCGTCACGGCCTGCCCCAACTGATTCGTAAATCGAAAATCGTGAACGACGGCAATAATCGGGTCGCGGGGAACCTTGGTTAGCAAACTATAGCCATAGGCGGCCATGACGGCCACCAGGCCCAGCCCCAGCACCCCCCATAGGCATCGTTGAAATCGTTCCTCAGTCACAATATATCAAACCGTCGGCCGGGTCGCACTGCCCTGGCATTTGAAAAGGATGCCAGAAGAACCCCTTTCAAGCAAAGAGCCGCTGGAGAAACCCCAGCGGCTGTATCGATCCACCGTAGATGGTCAACTTATTCGAACGATGCTCCGCCGCCGGCCTTGGCCTTCTCGGCGTACCATTTGTCGTATTCGGGCTGTTCCACCACCTTGAAGTTGCCCTTCATGGTCGAGTGACCGCTGCCGCACAACTGCGCGCAAGTGATGGTGTAACTCCCGGTTTTGACGGGAGTGAAATGAAGCGGAATGACCATTCCAGGAATGGCGTCCTGGGTCACGCGCATGGCGGGAGCCTTGAAGCAATGGATGACGTCCATGCTGGAAAGCCGAACGATGACCGGCTTGTTGACCGGCAGCAGGAACGGCTCGTTGCTCAGGGTGGTCACGTCATCCTTGGACGCCGCGTCGTTGGAATCGATGCCGAACGGGTTCGTCTGGTTGGCAAATTGCATGTCCTGCTTGCCGAACTTGTTATCCGGTCCCGTAAAATGCGCGTTCCAGGCGAACTGCTGCGCCATCACCTGGATTTCCAACGGATTGTCCGCAGCCGTGGGAAAACGGTCGACGGCCCGCGCCCACAGTGGGACCGCCAGACCGATCAGGAGTACCGCTTCGACAACCGCCACGCCGATTTCGATGTAGGTGCTCATATGGCCCTTCACACCCACATAATCAGCCTTGGGATTCGCTCCCTTCTTGAACTTGAACAGGGCCATGACGAAATAGCCCAGCCATCCAACGAAAAGGATGAGCATGAGCAAATGCACATAGACCGACAAGTTATCGAGTCCATGGCCGTGTTCCGATGCCACCGGTGGTGCGCCAAATTTCTCTAAAAGGTCCGTCATAATCTTCGAGAACAGTTACAAAATTCTTATACGTCGCGAGTTTCTTCCCCGGGCAGGCTGGACGCCACTCGCCGCGCCCGCCGGGCTATGAATACAAAAAAACTACCGAACAGAATCCAGAACGCCCCCACGACCGCCAGTAGCGAGAAGATGCCCGCATTCAGGCCCTTCGCCATCGGCGAATCATTCTTGCCGAAACAGGCGGCACAGGCTGAAGCCCGCGTCACGGCCAGAGTCAGCAGAATGAATCCCGTCAGGAGTTTCGCGCTCACAGATAGCTGATGTGTTTGTGTTTCTTCAAAAAGACCCACTCATAAACCGCCAGGCCTACTCCGCCCGCCGCGGCCAAGGCCGCCCAGGCTAGCTGGCTTGTTTCACCGTCCTGCCGATAGCCTTGAAAACACCAGGCCGCCAGGATCGCACACAACAGGATCGACGCGGCGATGAACACAACATGGAAGCTTTTCAAGGACATGGCGGATACCTTTGGGGTTTAGTGTTGGGTCTGGTAAAGGGGTTTGCTCACCGTCCCGCGAGGTCCGTCGTGAGTACCCCACATGGTCAAGCCAATCAGGGCCACGAAGAAGATCGCAGTAATTGTCAATACACTGTAGACGAGCTTCTTTTCCGTCAGCAAATGCATGAAATACCCGGCCACGAGGAACGCCTTGATGCTGGCGATAAACAAGGCGATGGTGATCGTCACTGCCATGCTTTGGAAATGCACAAAGTACATGGCCACCGTAAGGATGGTTCCGAATAGCAGGGCACCAAAAACAACAAAATAGACCTTGTTGTGGCTGGCCACATCGTGGCCGTGGGCGTCATGGCCGTGTCCGGCCGAAGGCGAAACGCTTGAGTTGCTCATGGGTTACAGCAGGTAAACTACGGGGAAGAGGAAAATCCAAACCAAGTCGACGAAGTGCCAGAACAGGCCTCCGACTTCGATCCGGTTCTCGAATTGTGTGGGATTCGTCTTCCACATCTTGGCGCCAGGATAGGCGAAATAGAAGAGAACGATCGCGCCGCCCAACACGTGCAAGCCGTGCAACGCGGTGATCAGGAAGTAGATCGCGAAGAAAGGATGGGTGCGAGGAACAAACGCTCCGACCGATTGAAGATCGGCAGTCTTGATTTCCTTCTCCTCATGATGACCACCCCTTTCCTTCGGATCGGCCAAGACCTTGAAGGATTCGATCTTCAGTTCGTTCAAGCGGTCCAAATCCCACATCTCACTGAACTGCCAAAAGCCCTGGTGATGGCCAGCGACTTCCATATGGCCTGTCATTGCTTCGCCAGACTTCAGGCGGAGGACATAGTGGGTGAACTTCTCATTGTACTCGTAGGACTTGATGCTCAAAAAGCTCAAGGCGCACAGCACGGTTATGGTCATGAGCACCCGGAACCGCTTGAAATTATTAACCTTCAAGGCCGACCAAGCCAAAACCACGGTGACCGAAGAGGTGATCAGCACCCAAGTGTTGAACGTACCAATGGGAATGTTCAACAAACCGTGCGGCCACGCGAGCGACGGATTCGGCCAGTCACCCTCCGGAGCCATCACCCGCAACAGGATGTAGGCCGAGAAGAGGGCACCGAAAAGCATGACTTCCGATGCGAGGAAGAGCCAGATGCCGACCTTGGCGTTGTACAGGCCGGTATCCGGACGCGGTTTATACGTGTATGGAATTTCCATGAGTTGGATGGATCTGGAAAGTTCTGGTTGGGTTGATTATATCCCTGGCTGGACCTGCGGCGAGTAATCCTTCGAGGCGCCCGGAACGCTATATTCGTAAGGACCGCGATGCACGACGGGCTCGTGCTCAAAGTTACCGTGGGGAGGAGGCGTCGGGGTGGACCAATCCAACGTCGTGGCCTGCCACGGGTTATCGGAGGTCACCTTTTTGCCAATGATCATGCTGGAGAAGAAATTGTAGATGAAGGGCAGTTGGAACACGCCCAGCATGATTGCCGAGTGGGTGATGAACTTGTTCAGTTCCAAAGCGGTGGGATCGACACCGTTGCCGAAGTAGGTCGTGCCACCATCGAACATACGGCGGGACATGCCCTTGAAGCCTTGGATGAACATCGGCGAGAAAATCAGGTTCATGCATACCAATGAACCGAAGAAGTGAATCTTGCCGAGAGTTTCATTCATCATCCTTCCCGTAGCCTTCGGGAACCAGAAGTAGATACCGGCAAAGAGGCCGAACATGGTGCCAGGCGCCACCACGTAGTGGAAGTGGCCGATCACGTAGTAGGAATCGTGGAGGAAAATGTCCGAGGCGTTGAAGCCCAGCGGCAGCCCAGTCAATCCACCGATGCCGAACATCGGGAGAAACGCGAGAGCGAAAAGCATCGGCGTATTGAAGCGGATCGAACCGCCCCACAAGGAGATGAAAAGAGCGGTCAAGATGATCACGGAAGGAATCGAAATCATCATCGTGGTCGTCTGGAAGAAAGTCGCCACGCGGGTGCCCATCCCGGTCATATACATGTGATGCGCCCAGACGATGAACGAGAGAAACCCAATGGTAAGAGATGAATACACCAGCGACTTGTATCCCCAGATCGGCTTGCGCGTATTATTCGCAATGATTTCAGCCACGATCCCCATCG
>DATJII010000144.1:0-12846 GCA_035493435.1 Candidatus Limnocylindria bacterium
TGCTCCGGACTGTATTTTTGCGCCGGCTGAGGCCGGCTGTTGTCCACCATCCGCACCACCCGGATCGAATCCCGGTGGACGTCCAGGCCCAGCTTGACGATCTCGTACTTCTTCCCAACCGGCGTTGCCGCTGCGGAAGTCTTGGAGCCTTGCTTTTTTGCCTTATTCGTCGCCTGTTTGTTATTCATATCGTTGGCAGGTTTAGCGCCAATCGCGCTTGCCTGCCAACACTCATGTCAACTCCACGACGCTTCGCGCTCGGGGAAGCCGTCGGTGTCACCAAGACTTGCCTAATCGCCAAACCGGCCGTGGTAGACGAAGTCCTTCTTCTCCCCGGCCTTGATATGGCAGGCGGAGCAGGCGGCGGATTTCTCGGGGCGGGTGATATAAGAACCGTCGGCCTTATATTCCACATATTCCCATTCGCCGGAGCGCTTGGCCTCGTAGGCCTGACCGAAGTCCTTCTCGCGGCGCATCACGTGCATGCCTTGCACGGCTCCGGGACGCAGGGCGCCCTTGTCGTCCAAAGCTGGTTTGCCCGCACTGTCGACGGCCGCCGCCGAGGTTTCCATCACCAGCACAGAACCATAGGGGTAAGGAACTTGGGCGAGATTGGTCACCGATGCGGCCAGGGTGTTGCCGTATACGGTCACGACCTTTTGGTTATCCTTGTCGATCTTGGTCCGCAGGACCTGGAACTTCTCACGATATCCCGTGGGAAATCCCACCCGATCGGTTTTCGGCGCGGGATCGGCAGGCTTCTCCGCCGGGACGTCAGCAGCCAGACAAAAACTGGTGGTGGCCAGATAGACGGCGAACAAAGACCGCTGGATGCACGGCTTGGTGGTGGCGAGTCCGGAATAGCCCTTCATGGTTGATGAACGGAGAGCCTGTCGCCGCGATGGCAATAACGCAAGACTCACTGTCATGAGCTTCCACCAGCTTAACTCATTGTTGTGTAACCCTTCTGTAACCGATCTGTCACATTCGGTGGAAACATGACAAGGATCATCACCACCCTCAGCACGCCCGCAAAAACCGCGAAGATGGCTGGCTTTATGGGGATCACAGCCAAGGGAGCGGCTGTGTGTGCGATCGTCGGCATCCTTCTGGGGGGATTGTCCGGGGAAGCACGCGCGGATTCGCTGCCACAAACCAGCGCGGAATTTTTCCGGTTAACCAATGTGTTCGACCTTCATCTGCGGTTTAGCGCCGATGAATGGAAGAAAATGGAACCGGAAGGGGGCCGGGGCGGCTTCTTTGGCGGAGGTGGCCCAGGCAGAGGTGGGCCGGGGGGCGGACGGCCAAACGGGCCTGACGGTCCCGGCGGGCGACGCAATGACGACTTCGGGCCGGGTATGTTTCTGACCCCTACCTTCCTAAAGAACGGGGACGCAGACCACGATGGCAAAGTTTCTGAGACCGAGTTTAAAAGCTTGGCGGAAAAGTGGTTCGGCGCGTGGGATAAGGATAAGACTGGCAAGCTGACTCGTGACCAAGTGGCCACCGGGCTTAATTCGGTGATCGAAATGCCGAATTTTGGCGGTCCCGGCGGAGGAGGCCCGGGAGGACCAGGCGGGGGCGGTGGGCCACGTGGGGGAGGAATGAACCTGCAAGGCGCCGAGGGCAAACGAAATGGCCTGGCGTCGGCTGCGGGAATCGAGTTCAAGTACGTGCACGCGGACCTGGAGGTCAACGGCGAAGCCTTCAAGGATGTGGGTGTCCGCTATAAGGGCAATGGCACCTGGATGAATTCCCAGGGATCGAACAAGCGTTCGATGAAGGTGGATCTTAATAAGAATAACAAGGGCCAGAAGATCGCCGGATTCACCACGCTCAATCTCCATAACAATGTGACGGATGCGAGCTGGATGAACGAGGTCCTCTCTTATCGGCTCTTCCGCGACGCGGGCGTTCCCGCCCCGCGCAGCTCGTATGCCAGGGTCTATGTCACCGTGCCGGGCCAATATGACCGCCAATACCTGGGTCTCTACTCGATCATCGAGGCGCCCGACAAACACTTCGCTTCCAAGACGTTCAAGGTGAAGGACGGGGCGGTCTTCAAGCCGGTCACGCCGGACCTCTTCGCGGACCTGGGGGACAATTGGGCCAAGTATAATCAAACTTATGACCCCAAGGGTGACATTACCGACGCCCAGAAACAGCGGGTCATGGACTTCTCCAAACTGGTCAGCCACGCGAGCGACGCCGAGTTCGCGGAAAAGCTCCCGCAGTTCCTCGACCTGGATGAGTTCGCGCGTTTCATCGGTGTCGAGGCCTGGCTGTCGACCATGGATAGCATCCTCGCCATGGGGCAGAACTTTTATGTCTATCTGCATCCGGGCACGCAGAAATTCCAATTCCTCCCGTGGGATCTGGATCATTCCTTCGGCCAGTTTCCGATGATTGGCAGCCAGGAAGACCGGGAGAATCTAAGTTTGATGCATCCCTGGCGCGGCGACAATCGCTTCCTCGAGCGCGTGTTCAAGGTGGAGGCCTTCCGTAAGATATATCTGGCGCGGATGAATGAGCTGGCCAAGACGGTATTGAAGCCGGAACGCATTGCGCAGCAGGTGGACGAAGTGGCGGCGGCGATTCGCCCGGCGGTGAAGGACGAATCCGCTGCCAAACTCAAAATGTTCGACCGGGTAGTCTCCGGGAAATCGATCCGTTCCGGCCCCATGGGCGGGGCGCCAAGTGCCGACGACGAAGATGAGGCGCCGAACGACGGCCCGCGTCGCGGAGGATTCGGCGGATCGACCAAGCCCATCAAGGGCTTTGTCACGGCGCGCTCCCAGGCGGTGGCGGACCAATTGGCGGGCAAATCGGAGGGTGTCATCATCCAGAACGGCTTCGGACCTGGAGGTGGCATGGGTAGCGGACGCCGTGGACCGCAAGGTGGTCAAGGCGGTCCCGGGGGCCAGCGCCCCGGTGGAAATGGTCCTGATGCAGGCCCTGGCGGCGGCCCTCCGGGAGGTCCCGGTGGTTTTGGTCCGGGAATGATGTTCTCAGGTACCTTGGTGACGGCCTTCGACACTGACAAGAATGGCAACGTGAGCCACGACGAATTCGTGGCCGGATTCAGCCGTTGGTTTGCCAGTTGGAACGCCGACAAATCGGGCTCCTTGACGGAGGACCAATTGCGCAAGGGTATTAACACGGACCTGGCCCCGCGTTTTGATGGTCCCCCGCCGTTCTAGGGGCGAACACTCTCTTCGTGGGTCGGATGCCTGGTGATGCATTTTTGCGGGAACCATAGCCGTCAAGAATCTATGCTTGGCCCGACCCCGCAAGGATCGTGCTGGCGCGATGCCCAGTCTGGGGGCGGCAAAAAGATGCGCCCCCGCGTTTCCCCATGTCGGAAATATAGGTGCGGTTTCCGGACAATAATCAAATCGCGGAGGAATCAGGGACAGACGTGGTGCTATTCAAACAATGGCCCTTGCCGCCTTCGCGATCCTCAATGCATCCGGCCCATCACCGTGGATGCACCAACTCGTCGGGCGAACCATTAGTCCGATGCCATCCACAGACCTGGGTGCTTGCCCGGCCGCGAGGTCCCTCAGTCTGGCCCTGACCTGTTCAAAAGTAAGCAAACTGCCCACCTCGCCCCGGGGAACTAGTGTCCCGTCGGCGCGATAGCCACGGTCGAGAAAACCCTCGTGAATGACCCGGAGGCCCAAGCCTTCTCCCATGGCGCAGACACGTCCACCGGCCAAGGCCATAACCCGGCACCGTGGCGCCCATTCTTGAATTGTCTGGAGGTAGGCGAGGGCCAAGGCTGGGTTTGCTTCAGTTGCATGATACAGCGCCCCATGAAGTTTGATGTGGTGTAATTGCACCCTTTGGCGCTTGGCCCAGGCGGCCAAGACGGAGACTTGCTGGGCGACCAGCAATGCGAGTTCAGGGCCGGATATGGGGACCGAAGCGCGCCCGAAATTGCCGGATAGTCCTGGGTGAGCTCCCAGACGGACATCATGCCGTTTGGCCCATTCGACACATCGGGCCATGGACAGCAGGTCTCCCGCGTGGCCACCGCACGCCACGTTGGCGGAACCGATCCACCGGAATAGAGCTCGGGTCCGACTGACCGGCTCAGCTTCCCCGAGGTCACAATTGATGTCCAACGGCATGGTGTTTGAAGGTAGGCGGTTTGGAGTGGCAGAGGAAGAATCGCCTACCCGGACCGGGCGAAACCGGCTCGCCTAGTGGGCTCCAAGCGTGATTGGATGCTCCGAACAGATGGCTTCGCAGCAACATCGATTTGATTTTGTCATTCTCGGGAGCGGCATCGGGGGGCTCACCCTGGCGCTGCAAGTGGCTCCGCATGGGCGGGTTGCCATTGTGACAAAGAAGAATCGCGCGGATTCGAACACCAATTGGGCTCAAGGCGGGATTGCTTCGGTCACGAGCAAGGAGGACAGCGTGGAACTGCACGTCCAGGATACCCTCATCTCTGGGGCGGGTCTCTGCAAGGAGGACGCGGTTCGGACCATATTGGGTGAAGGGCCTGCCTTCATTGCGGAACTGATTGCCATGGGTGCCCAGTTCACCGAGCGTGAAATCCCAGGAGCTGACGGAGCCCGGGAACTCGACCTGACACGCGAGGGCGGGCACTCGAAACGCCGGGTCCTGCACGCCCGGGACGCCACCGGGGCGGAGATTGAGCGCACCCTCCTCAAGGCCGTCTCCGCCCAGCCAAATATCCAGGTTTTTGAGAATCATTTCGCGGTCGATCTCATCACCTCCGCCAAGCTGGGTTTGGACGAGCCCAACCGGTGCCTTGGAGTCTATGTCCTGAATCGCACTGAGAATCAGGTGGACGTGTTCGCCTCCTCCGCAGTGGTGCTCGCGACGGGTGGGTGTGGCAAGGTCTATCTTTATACCACCAATCCCGATATCGCGACGGGCGACGGGGTGGCCATGTCCTATCGGGCGGGAGCGCGAATCGCCAACATGGAATTCATCCAGTTCCATCCCACCTGCCTCTATCATCCGCGGGCCAAGTCCTACCTGATTTCCGAAGCGGTGCGCGGCGAAGGCGGCCTATTGCGTGGAGCGGATGGTCAACGATTCATGGATCGCTACGATCCCCGCGCCGAACTGGCGCCCCGCGATATTGTGGCCCGGGCCATTGACTCCGAGATGAAACGGACCGGTGTGGACTGCGTGTTTCTCGATATTACCCATCGGCCTCCCGAATTTATACTGGAACACTTTCCGACCATCCATAGCCGCTGCCTGGAATTCGGCATCGACATCACCAAGGATTATATTCCGGTAGTGCCGGCCGCCCACTATCAGTGCGGTGGTGTATTGGCGACTGTGGACGGCACCACGGATATTCCCGGGCTTTATGCGGTGGGGGAAGTCGCCTGCACCGGGTTGCACGGAGCCAATCGGCTGGCTAGCAACTCGCTCCTGGAAGCTTTGGTGTGCGCCCACCGCGCTGCCCGACAGTTGATCGGGCAACGTCCCGTGGTCGAGGCCGTGGAAATCCCCCCCTGGCGTACAGGCCACGCCACCAATCCCGACGAAATGGTGGTGGTCTCGCATAACTGGGATGAAGTCCGCCGCCTGATGTGGGACTACGTCGGCATTGTGCGCACCACCAAACGCCTGCGCCGCGCGGAGAAACGTCTGGCCAGCTTGTTGGAGGAAATTCGGGAGTATTACTGGGACTTTACCGTGACCGCAGACCTCTTGGAACTGCGGAATATCGCGACCGTGGCCGAGTTGATCGTGGCCTGCGCGCTCCAAAGGCCGGAAAGCCGGGGCCTGCACTATACCCTGGACTTTCCCAACCTCGACCCGGCCTGGGCACAGCGCGACACGATCGTCCGCCGCCATCGTCGTGGCAGTTGAGACTGGTAGTTTTGACTTTCGACCCTGCGGCCAATCGATCACGCTCCTGCCGAGACTGACCACCGATGTCCAGCTTCATCCCCAGACGCGCGAAAGACCCCGCGGAAGCCGCGGAAGCGGTTGAGTTTTTCAAGCATTGCCGACGCCAGATCGAGCATGAGGACACGCTGGTCAACCAGCGGCTGACTTGGTTCATCACTTTCCAGGGCTTTCTCTTCACCGCGTATGGCTTCTCCATGATGGCCGAATCCAGTTCCCTGACCGGCCGCATTCCCGTGCCCGAAGCTTATGAGCGGTTTATTGAAAATCTCCTCTGGATGCGGCACGGGATGGTTGGGCTGGGTATATTATCGTCGTTCATAGCGCTGCTGGGCGTGATGGCAGCCTATCGGGCGGTAAAGGACAACGAAAAGACGATGGAACAGTTTCCCTGGCTGTCGCCTGAGGGCCGGAGGCTGTTCCCTCATATAATAGGAGCCGGAACCAGCAATCTCATGGGCATCCTTTGCGGCACCCTCTTCCCGTTTTTGACCGGCGGCGGCTGGATCTTCCTGGGTAATCTTCACGGCACGGCACTCTGGATCGCCGTGGCTCTGCTCACCTTGTTGTTCGTCTGGGCGGTGCGCTTTACCCTGATCAAGCTCGAGATTCTCTTCCGGCTGGATTGAGCAGCCGGAGCCTGGCTCACTCACCCAGCAGTTTCGCCTCGCGGAATTGCTTGATTACCGTATCCGTTCGCTGCGGGAAATACTCCGTGAGTTCGCGCTGGACGGACGGACGCCAGTGCTCCTCCCGGGTATAATCCTCATACGGGCCGCTGCGGAAGGCGTGGATATAGTGGCGATAGGCACCCCAGCGCGCAGCCTCTGCTGGGATCGCAGTCTCCAGTGCATCCGCCAGGGCCTTGTATCGGGCCGCCGCGACTTCTGGAGACAGTGCGCCTTTCCCAGTCAGGTGAAGCTTGGCACGTTCCGCAAATATCCGTCGAAACTCAGGATTCTCGCGCAGCTTTTGAAACAAGCGGGTCGGGCATTCGTCATCGTCCTGTGCCAGCCGGTCGTCGTCGATTCCTTCCAGCGTTCGCTCGCCATCCCACATCAGGAATAGCATCGGCTGGGCCGGATTGCGGCGCCGGGCCGCATACCAATTGCTCCCACGGTCGATGTCCGCATTCGCCCCATAAAGGTTCAAGATCATATAATCGGCGAACGCTTCCAAGTTCAGCATCCCCGCCACAGTGGCGAGTTGGGTGCTGTTGGTGACCCCCGCATTGGCAGCCGCAAAGAGCCGCTTCCATTCCAAGTCGTCGCCCGTCAGGATCTTGTCCGCGTTTCGGGTGTCATAGTCCTTCTCGGAACCCCCCAGGCGGGCCGAGATGAAATGGGCGTCGGGCCGTTCCGCAAGGTCATATAGACCCCAGTACAGTCCGTTGAGATACACATGGACGTACTGGTCGCGCGCCGTGGGTCGGCCCATGGCCCCGTAGGTCTGGCGCATCCAGGCGTCGCGGAGATAGTCCGCCCGGCGTCGCTCCACGCTTTCCGGGTGCAGCCAGGTATTGTTGTTGCCGCCGCGCAATATAAGTGTGGAAAACGTTTCCGTTTCAGGGCCAAACAAGGGGTATTTGAGGCGTCCACCATAGCGTTTATGGAAAACGAGGCGCAAAGAGTGCTTGGGTGATTCCTCGGGCCGGCGGCTCCAGCCTCCCTGGACTCGTACGCCGGCATCGATACGAAATCCTTTCGTGGCGTCCGTGGGCAGGAATTCGACCGAAGCGGCTCGCTCCCAGGTGTCGCCTGTCTCCTGGGAGTGCGAGTAAATACCGGAGGCGGGGCCGAATAGCTCGGCCACCGGCAAGGCGATCGATATCGAGGGGAGAGCCTGCAACGCCTTGGCTACGGTTTCGTCAGAGTTCGGGCTTGCCGACCGATGAAGGGTATAGGAAGCAGGGACCGGTTTGTTGTCATTGAGGCCCCACGATTGAGGAAAACCCTGGCCCGTCTGGCTCGGCACCTGCGTGGGAAAGATAAAGCTGCGAGTCTCAATGGTCGGCGATTCTCCCGGATCGGAATCTGAAATCGCGCGCAGCACGGTGGTGTGCGCGATGTGAAGGGGCGTGGAATATAAGAGGCCATTCGTCGCCGAAGGTTCGCTGCCATCGGTTGTATAGCGGATGGCCGATCCGGGCGGATTGGCCTTCAGCTTCAAGTCGAACACCTCAGGAAAAAGGCCGTGCTGATGGTCAAATCGCACGCCGGGCGCTGCGCCAGCCTGGCTAACGGCCAGGAGTACCCAGAGGCAGAACCCTCCGTTCATTGGGAATCGCCGGACCGGTAACCTATTCGTCACATCCAGATGCGCCACACCCCGTAGCGTGGCAGCGCTCCGCAAGCCACGCCAGCGCCAAAAGCGGTTCCGACATCAGCCTGGGGAAGGGGCATACAACAAAAACCACCCGCAACGAAGCACGGGTGGTTTGTCACCGAATTTCTTGGGGCGACAGCTTACTTCCGCGCCCGCCAGCAGGCAAATAGACCCGCCAGGATCGTGCCCACGATCGCTGCGTCCGCCGGTTCCGGAACGGGCGTGACCGTGACCGTCACGGGGCCACTGGCGCCGGTGAGAACGGTGGGCGTACCAGGGGTGAGATCAATCGAGACAAGAGTATTCGCCAGTCCCGTGGTGGGGATATTGGCGAGATCCTTGTCCAATACCGCAAAAGAGAACGAGTCAGGTGTCTCTCCGGAGTTTGCGTTGTGCGTGACGGATAGATGGAAGGTCAGCAGTGATCCAGCGGTGAAGGCCTCATAGAGCTCATTGAAAGCGGCGGTGTCGGTGATGCTAATCTGGCTGGCGAGGGTGCCAGTGGCGCCACCGAACACCGAGGCTCCGCCGGAGGCGCTGCCGCCACCAAAGGTGAACCCGCTGAGAATGGCGGTATTGTTTCCGTTGCCGGTGGAGTCACCGTCGTTGAGTTGGAAATCCAGCGAGAAGGGAGCGCTGGGATTGGCGATCAAGGATGAGGTGTCGACCGAGATGTCATATTCGAAGGTCGCGGCGGCAGCCGAAACGCTGAAGAGTGCGGCGGCGCCCACGATGATTCCGGCGGACCGGGCCAGAGAGAATTGGGTTTTCATGATGGTTAAGTTGTTTATTTGTAAATATCGACTGACTGGGAGGCGTTGCATCAGGGGGCCGGTGTTCCGGCGATAACCCGGGTGTTATAAGTGATGCCTGCCCGGCTGGGATTGGTGAACTGCAATGTAACCGTGGTGGAGGCGCCGGGTGCCAAGGTCGAATTCAGAACCACACCCGAGGCGGCAAATGGACTGCCCAAGGGAGCGAAATGGGCGGTGTTGCCGCCAGCGTTCGCCAGGGTGGCATTGGCGCTCAAACCGTCCAAGGCCAGCAGGATCGGTCCGGCGAGAGGGGTGGCGCCGCCATTCTTGATCGTGACCTGTTGGACGAAGCGCTGCGTGCTGCGGTCGAGGATGAAGCCTCCACGGGTCACCTGGGCACTGGCCGCCAGCGAACCGGTGGCGATGGTCAGGCGATAGGCGAATATCCGGGTGTCGTTTTCGTTGTTGAGCGAGTCGACGGGCGCGGGAAGCCGGGTGGCAGGATAACCCGTGAATCCATTGTAGTTCACCAAGGTCCCGTCCGGCCCGGTGATGATGCCGGCAGAGGTCAGGAAGTCGTTGTCGTTGCCCACGAAGAGAAAGTAGTCATTGGGCTTGGCCGCATCGTTGGCAGACACGAGGGCCATGCCTTCCCATTTTTCGCCCAGGGTGAGCTTGGTCACCTGATTCGTGCCGCTATCCAGCACCATGTTGAACTTGGTCAACTGGGTGCTGTTGAGCATGTTCACCACTTCCACCCAACTGAGCGGCGTAATAGCCACGTCGAGAACGCCGGCAGCAGAAGTGATCTTTCCGCCTTCAGCGTTGCGGGCATTGTCGGAAGCGAATTCGGACGGGACACCAGTGGTGGTGTCGACCAGCAACACCGATTTATAGACGTTCGGGTTAAGGCTGCTGTTGCCGAGCCCATTGCCGTCACGAGAGAGGACCAGGAATCGCGTATTATCGAGGGCGACAACTTCGCTTTGGGCGCAGGTTTTATTGACCGAACTGCCGTTGCCGGTGCTGCGATATGTCGGCAAGGTAAGAGCATATTCCGCGATCGGCGCGGTGGGCGTATTGACGGTGCCTACGTCGTATACGAGGAGTCGCGTATTTTTTGCCTTCTGATCGTTGGAATCGGCCACGGCATCCTGTACGGCTGCGCTTTGGAGCAAGGCGAAGAGCCGGCTGCCATCCGGGCTCAGTGCGACACCTTCCATGCCCTGGTTGATGCGGCGCCCATTGACGACGTTGCTGGCGGCGCCGTAGTAGAGTGTGGCGGCCGGGAAATGAGGTTGCAGCGCCGCCGGGGGCACAATCGCGCCGCCGATCTTCTTGCTGGAATTGAAATAATAGATGTTCGCACCGTATTCGTCGCCGATATAGCCGGAGCCATCGGCCTTCAGGGCGAGTGCTTCCGCGTCCAGAGGCAGTTTATTGATGCCGGTGAAGGTCGTGTTCGTTGTGTCAGAAGGGGTCCGCAGGCCGGTATAGTTGATCACATAGGGCATGGTCTGGCCGAAGATCGTGGCGGTCCCGGTGCCGGGCTCAATGCCGGTGGTGACACGGGTGGTGCTCGTTACCGGATCATCATAGGTAAACTTGATCCCTGAGATTCCGGTGGTGAAGACGATCTGGTTCTGGGCGTTGAGCTTGTCGAGGGTGGTTGAACCGCCGATGTTCGTCGAGCCGGTATAGGGAATGAAGGTGAAGCCCACCCGGTTGATGCGGGCGGCATAGTCGGAATAGAAGGCGCCACTGTTATAGCCGCGGTCCGGCAGGATGTTGAACGTGCCGCTATAGCTGCCATCCCCATTATTGGCCCAGCCCGTGATCTGCATGCCCGACACCGAACCGAACGACTCGCCAAAGCCATCGATGGACGACGCCGAAATGTGGCCCATGCCCACCAAGCCCTGGTTGATGACGGTGGTGAAGCCAAGCGTGTTGGTCACCGCACCTGCCGTGGTCACCACGTGCGGGGTGGTGAATTGGGCGAGCGCGGCGAGCGGGGCGAACACGCCGCCGCCCAGGGTCATGGCGATGGCGCGGCGCCAAACGGGCTGAAGAAGGGTTGTTATTTTCATATTCGTAACGAGAGCCTGCGTTATATCCGGCCCGTTCGACAAATGGCCTACCGTTCGGTGAACTCGCTGCAACAACTCCCGAGAGAGTTCAGCGATTGCTTAGGGAAGTGAAACGGCATGGCGCGGGATTGGAGGATCCAGCATCGTCGCGAACGAGCCCGCACGGTTTCAAGGAATGGCGGCCCGAACTGTCCTTCCGCCCGATTTATCGTTGCGAGGCAACGGATTGCGTGAGGCTCGGCAGAGAGCGACGCCGATGTATATACCCCCAGGCTCCCAATCCGACAACGGCCAGGGCGAGCAACTGGTAGCCGGAAAACATCCCCCAAGCACGAGGTGTCGCCCGCCAGAATTCGTGTAGGAATCGAAAGATCCCGTAGGCGATCAGGTAAAGATGGAAGTGCTGCCCGCTGAAAAGTCCACGCCGTCGCAATAAGGTGAGGCCGGCCAGTGCAAATATGTTAAAGCCGATTTCCACGGGTACGGCCGGCCAGCGGGGAATGCCAGCACGATCTTTTAAAGTCCACCACGTCTGGGAAGTGCAGACCGCTCCCAGGCAGCATCCGTGCAGCAAGCATCCCAGCCGGCCCAGAATGATTCCCAAGGGAGCCACCATCGCGAAACGATCGCCGGTGACTTGTTTCCAGCCGATCCACTTCTTGGCGGCCTCAACCCCGCCATATCCCCCCAGCAATGCCCCCAGAATGGTTTTACCTGTGGCCAACCGGAGCCAGCGGTCGGGCTGATGAAGATCCGACCACCCTTCGACCAGGATATAGCCCAGTTTGCCGCCCAGGAACGCCCCGCAGAGGGCTCCCAGGTAGATGAGCAGGAATCGGCCGTCTTGCCGCCCCAGGCGAATCCAATACGCGGCCGTGAGGGCTATGCCCAGCAACATGAGCCATCCGTAGTACGGCGGAGATGATGACAACGCAGTCATGCCGGCGGTCGCGTGTCAGGGAAACCGGAGTAATAACGGCAAAAAGAATCCAGCTTGCCGTCGGGCCGAATGACGTGCGTGCAGCAGCGGTCGATGCGGTCCTGGTCCCACGTCCACGCGTCCATGAAAGGCTTGATCATGATGCGAAACGCGATCTTTGATTCCACCTCGAGCTCTTTCAGGAGCGCCCCCAGCGGCTCGGTCTCGCAGCCGCAGCGGGCCAGGTCTTCCAGTGTATAATGTATCTTGTCCTTCAGGAATCCCTGCAGCCGCGCAAAGTCCAGGAATTCACTCACGGCATGGATCTTCCCACCCAGGCGCAGGAGGTATCCGATCGTGGCGCAATTCGGATCGCCACAGGGAAGCGGGGTGAAATCCGCCGGGGTCAGCCGGCCTTGAGATTGCCCGGTGGCCGCGAGTATAATATCGGCGGTGTTCAGGCGAACGGGTAAAACGGCGGACGGATTGGGCGATGGGTTCATGCGCCCGCTGCCAAACACGGGTTGGAACGTAATGCCATGGACTTCCGATCGGGACAAGCCGAAGGCAATCGCCTCCCAGATATGACCGATGTTTTCGTGCGTGACCGTCATCGCCAGGGTTACCGGCAGATTCATCGTTGCGGCCCGTTCCAAAGCCCGCACCCGGGTGGCCCGCAGGTCGGCGCCACGGAGTCCATGCTGGGCTGCCTCTTGGAGCCCGTCGAATTGCAGGTAGAGTTGGATCTTCCGCGACTTGGCGGCCTGCGTCAGGCTGGTGGCGAAAGTGTCATCGTGAGCCAATTTTACCCCATTGGTATTGATCAGGATATAGTCAATCTTGGGATGCGCCT
>DATJII010000145.1:0-32413 GCA_035493435.1 Candidatus Limnocylindria bacterium
GGTTCCTATACCGAACGGGGATCCCAACAGTTTCTCATACGCGGGCTGGGCCTGCTGCAATCGCCGGACGACATCGGCAATATCGTCATCTCCGCGCACAACGGAACCCCGGTGCTGGTCAAGGACGTCGCCAAGGTGGTCATCAGCGCCATTCCCCGGCAAGGCATCGTCGGCCAGGACGGCGATGATGACATCGTCGCGGGCATTGTCCTGATGCGCAAAGGCGAGAATCCGAGCGAGGTCATAAGGCACGTCAAGGAACGGGTTCAACAGTTGAACTCGCGTATTCTTCCGCCCGGGGTATCCATCAATCCCTATTATGATCGCGAGTGGCTGATCAACACGACCCTGACCACCGTTTTCCATAATCTGGCCGAGGGAGCCATGCTCGTAACGGTGGTCTTGCTGTTATTTCTGGGGAATCTCCGTGCCGCATTGATCGTCGCCTTGATGATCCCATTGTCCCTGCTGGCCACCTTCCTTGGCCTGACTTGGCGGGGCATCCCCGCCAACTTGCTGTCGCTGGGCGCGATTGACTTTGGCATCATCGTCGACGGCGCGGTGATCGTGGTGGAGAACATCTTTGCCCGCCTTAGCCACGGCGATCATGATTATAAAAAAGACCCGGTGCACTTCCGCGCGGCGGTGATGAGCGCCGCCGCCGAGGTGGGCCGCCCCACCTTCTTCTCGATGTTGATCATCATCGCGGCGCACCTGCCCATTTTTGCCCTGCAACGGCATGAAGGGCGCATCTTTGCCCCGATGGCTTGGACCGTGACCAGTGCGTTGGTCGGTTCCTTGTTCCTTTCGCTCACCCTGGTTCCGTTGCTGTGTTTCTTTTTCCTCCGCAAGAAGCTTCCCCATGAAGACAACTTCATCGTCCGCGGCAGCAAACGTTTATACGAGCCCCTGCTGGCCTGGAGCGTCTCGCACTGGAAAGCCGTGCTGGGATTGTGCGTCACCGCCCTGTTGATCACCGTGGGCCTGGCTTCGCGCCTGGGCACCGAATTCCTGCCGGAACTGAATGAGGGAACGATTTGGGTCAACACGACGCTGCCCGCCGGGGTCTCAGTGGACGAAGCCCGCGAGCGCACCATGCAGATGCGCAAGATTATACAAAGTGTCCCGGAGGTCAGCACGGTCATCTCCAAGGCCGGGCGTCCCGAAGACGGCACCGACCCCAAGCCCATCAACATGCTCGAATGTTTTGTCGGGCTGAAGTCAACGGAGGAATGGCGCAAGGGCATTACCAAGGAACAAATCCTGGAACAAATGGACCATTCGCTGAATGCCCTGCCTGGATTGGAAACCAGCTTCTCGCAACCGATCCGCGACAACGTGCTGGAATCCATCAGCCAAATCGACGGCCAGGTCGTCATCAAAGTGTTCGGCGAGGATGCCGCGACGCTGCAACAACAAGTGGACGCGGTGCTGCATAAGATTCGCAACGTCGCCGGCGTCACCCGCGCCTTTGTGGATCGGGCGGGTGAAGTGCCCCAATGCCTGATCCAACTGGACCGGGCCCGGGCCGCGCGCTACGGCCTCAACATCCAGGACGTGCAGGACGTGGTGGAAACGGCTCTCGGCGGCAAGGCCGCGACGGAGATCTGGGAAGGTGAAAAACACTTCGCCGTGGTGGTCCGTCTGCCCGAGCCCGCGCGCGAGTTGGATCGCATCAACTCCATCCTCGTGGATTCCGCGGATGGCGCCCACATCCCCTTGTCCCAAGTCGCCGACTTCAAGCTCTCCAGCGGCGCCATGAATATCAGCCGCGAAGCGGGCGTGCGGGTGAAGGCCATCGGCGTATTCATCAAGGGCCGCGACATGGGCAGCGTGGTCAAGGACATGCAGGCCAAGGCCGCCGAGCTGACCTTGCCCACCGGTTATTATATGAACTGGAGCGGTGAATTCGAGAACCAGCAGCGCGCCATGAAACGACTGAGCCTGGTCCTGCCCGTGAGCGTGTTCGTCATCTTCGTGCTCCTGTTCAATACCTTCCGATCGGTCCGAAGCGCGATGTTGATTCTGCTCAACGTGCCCTTCGCGGTCATCGGCGGCATCCTGGCCCTCTGGATCTTGAATATTGCCCTGAGCGTCAGTGCCGCGATCGGCTTCATCGCGCTCTTCGGCCAGGCGGTGCTGAACGGCGTGGTTATGATTAGTTATTTCAACCAACTGGTGGAGGAGGGCAAAACGCCGCTCCAGGCCGTTCTCATCGGTGCGCCATCGCGCTTGCGCACCGTCTTAATGACCGCAATGCTGGCGATGCTTGGCCTCTTGCCCATGGCTTTATCGCACGGCATCGGCTCCGAGACCCAGCGTCCGCTGGCCATCGTGATCATCGGCGGCCTCGTAAGCGCCACGCCATTGACCCTGCTGGTATTGCCCACGCTGTACCTGCTTTTCGCCCGGGAGAAGGAAGCTGAGGCCCCCGTAAAGGCTGTGGTGGCGTAAATGGCCTGAACGCACAGGCGTCTCGTGTCAGAGGAAGCCGACGACCCCGAGGTTCGCCAAACCGGCCGGTTGCCTATGCCTCGGCGCTTCTGACCAAACCAGCCCGCCTGACAAGACTTCGGCGCGACTGGGGACGAGGGCTCCAAGGATTTGCGAGGCATATTCGACCGCAAAATGGCGATCGACCGCGAATATCAAGAGTGTCTGATTCGCAAGTTCCTGGGGCTGGCTGCCCGGGGGTATGCGCGCCAGCCATGCCTTGGCACCAGGCACCGGATCTTCCAATTCCGACAGCAGCCTCAATACTGTTCCAATATGAAAACGTGGATCCTCAGCGCCAACGGCTAAAGTGGCTTCCAGGTTCAAGGCGCGCAGCAGATAGTCCCTGGCCAGAGTCTTACGATCTTCGGCAATCTCGATTTGAGCCAAACCAATCCAAACCTCCGGACAATGCCCAAACCTGAGTGCCTCTCGGAAGAACCGTTCGGCTTGCGGTCTCCATCGCGCCGAGAGCAGCGTGTTCCCGAGGGAAACCAAGGTTGGAACGGATGGCGATCTTTCAGCCGCGCGTTCCGCCCATTCCATTACCTCATCGAGTTGTCGCCGCAGAGCCTTGACGGTGACCATCGAAAGCATCAAATCCGCGTCCGTTTCCAACGTGCTCTTCCAAATGCTCAGATATCTCTCAGTTTCGGCAACGTCACCCGCAGCCAACTGGAGATTGATCAGCACCTTGACATACTCTTTGCCCTCGGGCACCGCGGCGGCTCCCTCCCTCGCCAACGGCAGGCCACACATAATTTTACCACGCCTCAACCGCGCCAGCGCAAGCATGATTAAAATCACTGGACGCCGCCCGTCAACCCGCAAGGCGCAATCGAGGTAGGCCTCGGCTTCCGCCCAGCTTGCCGACAACATCGCGGACCAGCCTAGTCCCCAGGCCATCGAGGGCGCATCAATCCAGCCGTAAGTCCGTGCCAGCCAGCGGAACTGCGCCGCCTGCCCCGCGTGGCCAAAGGCCCCGGCGCTGATAGCCACCAACATCATTCCTTCCACCCCCTTGTCATCCATCCCCAATAACATCTGTCCCCCAGCCAGGGCCCGTTCATAGTCACAAGCCTCAAGGGCGGTGAAACTCTCTCGGATAAGCGCGGATTGCCGCCGTTTTTTGCCCTTTAGGCCGCCTATCTTTGTTTGGAGATCCGTCTTGATGGCCTTGTTCCGTTCATCCGGGTCACCCAGGGGCGGAGGTGTCGTTCGCCGTTTTGCCAGCAAGGTGAAGTCCGGCCAGGGAAGTTCGATTTCAAGCCGGGGGCGGCCGGCCCGATATAAGAAAATCCCAACGCCAATAAGCCCCAGGAAGATTGCCGCCTGCGCCCAATCCCAAGCCACAAACCAGTCTATCAGAGCCCAGATCGTTCCGAACAGCACCAGGATCACCCCCAATCCTTGGGCCGGGGTAAAATGCGTTTTTAGGCGTAATCCACGAACCTCTTTGCGAAGCTTAGCTGTTTCGCGTTCCTCCTCCAAACCGGTCAAACGCTGAATCTCGGCCACCAACCGCCTGGCGATGCCGTCTGGATTGGAGAACCAAGCGAGCGAAGACTCATCAGAAATTGGGACATTTACTGTAAACTCAGACAGGGCTGCCAACCGGTCACGAATGGACGGATGGGTGGAATAGCGGTCGGCCAGAACCGTTCTGAACTCGGAGCTCGCACTCTCGCGACCCACCTTCAACTGTTCCAATAGCCACTGGCTTACCCCTCCCTCCGACTGCAATTGGGCCACTCGTTCATGCCACCCCAATCGGCTGGTGATTTGATCCAGTCGTTCCAGCTTCGAGAGCGCCCTGGCCATGGCCCCAGCTCCACACACCTTTGCCGCTTCGCGGTCCGCCTCGAATTCATCCTGGCGGGAATACGTGGCAAAAAGGCGTGCGATCAGCAACGTCAGTAAATGGGCCGGCAACAGGAACAACCCAGCGAGACTGTCGTCGCTATTCACCGCACGCCGCTCCTCCATATGTGCACGAAGCGTGTTGGTTAGTTTTGCACAGCCGGTCAAACCGGAGCCCAACCACCACCTGAACCCGCGCTGACTTAGCTTCGCGTGGGCCATCTCGTGCGCCAGCACTGCTTCCGTTTCGTTCGGCGACAACCCAGCCGCCAGATCATAACCCAACGTGAGCGCCGTTTTCCCAGTACCTTTGAAAAAACCGCCCAAACGGATGTGTGCACCGCTACTCATTTCCACGCCTACCGTATGTGGTGCTTTCACTCCCATGGTTGTACCCAGCCGCCGTAGGCGTGCGAACAAATCGGGAGCATCCGTTTCAGCTAGCTGAAGACGAAATTCGCTGCGACGACTGGGCCAAAGATTCCGCGCCAATTGCCAACCCAGGGAGATCTGGACACCAACCAAACGACCGATTACTCCGCCAGCGCCGAAACGCGCCGCGGCCAGAGTCAACAAAATCCCCAACGCAATTACGCCAGACAGAATCCCCGCTGAAATGATCGCAAATGCGTAGTACACGAAGAGGGCTGCGACGGCGAGAAGATATAGCCCCAATCTCGCGGGTGCGGACAAAGGCTTTTCGTGGGGTTGGTGCGGCTGTTTGGCGTCCAAGCGGGGCGACTCTGCCTTTTCCGCGCCCGGAAGAAACTAATTTCTGCGAAACGAGTTCGAATTCACGAATTACAGGCAGCAACCTGCGCCGCCGACCCAAAACCGCAGGGGCGGGATGAGCCTCTACCGTCGATTACTTAGACGACACCGCCACGGTGCTCGGCGCGGAGAATATCTCGCCGCCCTTGGCGCCACGGTAGCGGGCGATGACGGTGACCACCCGGCCGGTGGGCCGGGCCAGTTCCCATCGTAGCGCGAGTTGGTAACCGTCACCCAGGGAGGTCGTGGTGGAGAAGTCCTTCAGGTCGTCGGCGCCAAATTTCCAGATCTTGAGCGGCTTGACGTTCGGAGCGGATACGTCGGCGACTGCGCCGTCAAACATCAGTATCTCCAGCAATCCGTCCCGAATGGCGATACCTCGCGCCCCGCCTGGAGCGGTCGCATAGACCCGCACCCCGATGGCGGAGGGCGCACTCCGTCCGCCAGCGTTGAGCGCCATGGGTGCAGTGAAGAGGTTGATCTCCCCGATGACGCCACGACCTCCCCCGCCGGAACTGGCGCACCCCGCCAACCCCAGAACCAGGAGGCACATTCCCGCCCATCGCCGCCAAACTGTCGACCACTTGCTCATGTCCCGATCATAGTAACACACTATTCGTAGGAGAATGAGGAATACCGTGCAATGACGGACGATTGGTATCAAACAAGGGGTCCAGCAACCGGCGCTGGGTGGGGTCTTTCTTCAAGCCGTCCTTGAAGATCGATTTGTCCAGCTCGCGCCGGGTGACGTCATCCGGATCTTCCAGTTCCACGGGTGTTTGATTGTTCCGCAGGACATGCGGCGTGAGCAGGATCAGCAACTCTTTGCGGGTCTTGCTGGTCGTGGTGGAGCGAAAGAGAACTCCCAGGTACGGAACATCTCCGAGCCAGGGCAGTTTCTTGACCCGCCGGTCATCTGACGTGGCGATGAGACCGCCAATGATGATGGTCTGGCCGCTCTGCGCAGTCACGGTGGTGGACGCCTTCCGTTGGTTGATCACGGGCACGGTCGCGGACTTGTTCAACTGGATGGTGGAACTGCTGATATCGCTGTTGGTCGTCCCAATCTCCATTTTCACGAACCCGTCCGGGCTGATCTTCGGAGTGACCGTGAGATTCACGCCGATGTCTTCATAGCGATATGAGGTCGTGAGGTTGTTCTGGGCATCAAGCCGGCTCTGGTCGATCAACGGCACACGTTGGCCGATATTAACACTGGCCGGTTTGTTGTCCGAGGTGACGATTTGGGGGCGGCTCAAGACTTCCAACCGGCCCTGGTTCTTCAAGGCGCGAATGAGGAAATTGAAATCCGATCCGGTGACCGCCGTGGAAAACCCACCGGCATTTTGGAGGGCATTGGCGACGCCCAGATCGGCCCCGGCGGCATAAGAACGGCGTGAGCCATTTTCGCGGACGCTCCATTCGACGCCCAGATCCGTGGCATCGTCCAAAGTGACTTCCGCCAACAGAACCTGGATAATCACCTGCGGCTGCGGGCGGTCGAGTTCCTCAATCATCTTCCGCACGTCGTCATAGTATTTGCGATTCGCCGACAGGAGCAGCGTATTGCTGACCGTTTCCGCCACCACGGCGACTTCCTGGTCGAACAAACGTTGGGCGGAAGCGGCGGCATCGGCTCCCAAGGCCTGAATGATGCGCTGGCGTTCCTGGTCGAGGAACGTGCGAATCGCGGTCGCCACTTCAGGCGCCTGGGAATTTTTGAGGCGGATCACCTCGGAAGTCCGCTCGTGGGCGGAACTGGAATCCAGCGAATCAATGATCTGGGAAACCAGTTCCACATAATGATCCGTGCCGCCCACCAACAGGCTGTTCGTGCGGGGATCGATGGTCACGGTAAGCGCGTTTTGTTCCGCCGTACCCACGGTCGCCGAGGCGACGTCCTGCTCGGCACTGCCGGGATCGTCGGGTGTGGATTTCCGCACCAACGTATATTGGATGGAGCGTTGGTTGCTGCCCGCGCCAGTGGGTGTCATGTGGAAAAACTGGGTCAGAAGTTCGCCCATCTGCCGGGCGTCGGCGTTGTTCATGGCAAAGACTTTGATCTTCGCCTTCTGCGGGGAACTCGCATCGAGCCGGGTGATGATCTGCTCGATCAGACCCATATATTCCACCGGGCCGGAAACGATCAGTGAATTCATCCGTGGGTCCGGGGTAATCAGCACCGCTTCCTTGAGCGCGGCGGAAACCAGTTGCTGGCCATCCGGACTGCGCGAAACGAATTGCAGCACCGACTGCGCGTTCGGGCTTTGCTCGTTGAGCTGGGGAGGCTTGGTATTGAGAGAGGCATTAAGAATCTGCGAGAGCGATTCGGCCCGCGCATATTGCAGGGGAAATACTTTGATCTCGCTGACCTTCGCCACCTGGTCGGTATCCAGGCGTTTCACCAATTCCTCGATGCGCTTCGCGTCGGTTTCGCCGCAGGAAACCACGATCGCATTGATACGCTCATCCGCGCTGACGGTGATAGGAAGGATCTGGTTCGGTAGATTTTCACGAAACAGACTCTGCACCGTGGTAGCCACCCGGCGGGCGTCGGCCTTGGCGAGGGGGAAGACATGGATCGCAATGCCGGTTTCGGTCGGCTCGGCATCGAGCTTTTCTATCAGGGAAGCCACCGTGCTTAGATCGTCCACCGTCGCGCCCACCAGCAACGCGTTGACCCACTGGTCGGCGATGATGGTGATAGGGTCCACGGGCTCGCCCTTCACCTTGGGAGGACGATTCGCGAAGATGGGTTGCAGCGTGGCCTGCATCTTCAAGGCCGTGGCACGCTTCAGGGGAAACACCCGGAAATTCAGCCGCGAGAATACACTGTCGCCATCCAACTGGGGCAGCAAACGATCCACCAATTCAAACGCTTCCTTGCCTCCCGTGACCAGGATGGTATTGACCCGATCGTCGGGGATGACCGTCGCGGGAATGGTGCGCTGGTTGGCATTCACCGCCACACTGTCCGCCGTGCGCTTGGCCTGGAAGAACTGTTGCAGCGTGTTGGCCATGGTGCTCGCGCGGGCATTCTTGAGCGCGTATACTTTTACGTCCGCAGTCGCCGCCAGATCCTTGCTATCGATGCGCTTCACCACTTCACGAACGATGACCAGGTTTTCCGGGCTCGCACTGACAATCAGCGTGTTGCTGCGCGGATCGACGCTGATCGACAGGATATCGCGCGGGGAATTGGCCTTGCCACCCGCACCAGGCAGCAGGCCCGGACGATATAGACCCTGCTCCACCAAGGACTTCAAGATGGCCGCCACGCGCTGGGCGTCGGCGAATTCCAAAGTGAACGTTTCGAACACGCCATCGGCCACGGTCGGCTCCTGATCAAGCTTCTGGACCAGGCTCTGGATCAACTCCAGGTTCTCCTTGCTGGCGGAAATCACCAGCGCGTTGTTCAGGGGATCGGGCTCGACCTTGATTTGCTCGGTGGGCAACGGCGCCTGGCCGGGAAGCGTTTGGGCGCGCATGCGGGCGGCAAAAACGGTTTCCACCGTGGAGGCCACCTTGCCAGCATCATTATGTTTGAGCGGCAGGACGGTCAGGGTGAGCGACGGATTGTCCTGCTTCGCGTCGAGGCGTTTCAACAGATCGTCGAGGGTCCGATTGTCTTCCTGGCTGGCGGCGACCAATAGCGAATTGCTCCGGGTATCGGCCATGATGATGGGCTTGCTGCGTTGGGCATCGGGGGTGTGAATCGCCGCATAGCGTTGTTCGAAAAGGGTGCCGATGGTTCCGGCGATGACCCGGGCGTCAGCATACTGCATGGGCACCAGGCGCACCCGGCCGCTCAAAGCCGGAGCCGCCTGGTCTAATTGCTTCGCCAGCGTTTGCACCAATTCAAATCCTTCCCGTGCTCCACCGACCAGCAGCGAGTTGCTCCGTTGATCGGCCATGATGATTACTTTCAAGGCATCCGCCTGGCCGGGATTCATGGTGGCGCGCTGGGTGATGCGTGCGTCCATCAGCTTTTGCAGCGTGGGCGCCACTACATTAACGTCCGCGTGCTCCAGCGGAATGAGGGCGATATCCCGCAGATCGAAGGGCAGTTTCTGGTCGATCTGCTTCAACAGGGCCTCGACGATATTAAAGGCCTTGCTGTTCCCCGCCACGATCAGCGAGCCCGTGCGGGCATCCACGGTGATGATAGGGCGATCTTCGGTACGCATGCCCGCCGACTGGGGGCTGTTATAGAGATCGGTGAGAATCCGCTGAACGGCGCCCGGTTCGGCAAAGGCCAGGGGATAGATGCGCACGGACTCCAGGCCGGACGCGGCCGGGATGTCGAGTTGGTCAATGATGTCGGCGATCAGCGGCAGATTTTCGCTACGCGCCGCCACTACCAGGATGTTGGACCGATCGTCCGCCTGGATGGTCAACGCCGCCCGGGTTTTTGGCGTGGCATTCTGCTTTCCCGGGTCACCGTCTTTCAAAGTACGCAGACGCGAGACCTGGGTCGCCAAACCTTCGGTGCCGGGCACCGGCGGACCTTCGGCGAAGACCGATTGCAGAAGGGGCACGATGCGCGTTGCAGACGCATGCTTCAGGCGAAAGAGGCGGACGTCGGTCACGAACCCGCTGATCTCGCGGTCCATGTCGCGCACGATGCTGATAGCCAGGTCCAGCGTTTCACGCTGGCCACTTAGAATGAGCGTGTTGCCACGGCTATCCACAGCAACATTGAGCCGATTCACCAGGGCTTTTCCCAAGTCAGCAGGCTCGCCATTGTTTCCCGCCGGACCCGTGCCCATCTGGCGTCCCTGGGTGAAGATATTATTAAGTGTCTGGGACACCGCAGTCGCGTCCGCATGTTCCAACTTCAAAAAACGCACGGTCACTCCGTCCAACATGGGGACCGAATCCATCAATTCCACCACCGTGGCGAGAGCCTTTAGATTCTCGGGCGTGGAAGTCAGTATCAGGCGATTTCCCCCGCCGCCGCCGCCGGAAGGATCCGGGGCTATCTTGATGGCCTTGGTCAAGTCGAGCACCACCGTGGAGCCATCGTCGTTCCGGATTTTCAGGCGGCTGATTTGTTCCTGCAACTCACGCGCCTCGGTGGTCATTTCTCCCTGCGCACCGGGCTTGAGCATGTTCTGCAATACCGTCGCCAGTTGGGCGGCATTGGCCTTTTTCAGGGAAATCACCTGCACCTCGGCCTCCACATTGGCTGCCGGCTTGTCGAGGGATTGTATAATTTTCTCCACCTGCGTAGCCATGGCATCGCGCGCGATCACCACCAGGCCCCTTGACCGTGGATCGATGGCCACCGTCACACCCTCACCCGGCCGCGTGGCGTTGAGCTGCGTCACCATTTGCTGGACCAGCGGCAAAACCTTGTCGGGCGGCGCATTGGTCAGCGGGACGACCCGGAGTTCGAGCTGGGCAATCTGGCCAGCGTTGTCCAATTGCTTGATCAACGACTCCATCAACGCGAAATCGGTCGGACGCGCCCGGACAATGATACTGTGGGTCCGCGATTCCGCCACGACCGTGATCTGCTGCCGGGACGGTTGGACGATCTGGGTTCGCTGCCCGGGCACCGGCGGCGGGATTTCCTGGCGAAGCAAAGCCGTCAGCGTCCGCGCCACGACAATGGGATCGGCGTCCTTGAGGGTGAACAGGCGGAACTCGGATTCGTTGCCGTAGAAATTATAGGAGAGCTCGGTGATGAGCCGGTCGATGTTATCCAGTTCTGCGACGGGGCCTGACAGAATCAGCGCATTGGCGGCTTTGTCCACCGCGACGGCCACCTCGGGAGACGCGACCTCGTTGGTCTTTCCGGCGGCGATCGGCGCGACTTTATCAGTGACCTTGAGAGGCGTGCCCGAGACCTGGGGATAGATGTTTTGCAACATCGTGGCCATTTGCTCGGCGGCAACGTTTTCCAAGGGACGCACCCGGACCTGCACGGAGGAAGTTTTGCCCTGCTCATCCAGGCGGGCCACCAAATCCTGTATCTGGGCGATATCGCCGCGCTTGGCAATAATCGTGAGCGAGTTGTTCTGGGTATCGGCTTCGATGACAGGCCGGTCGGCACGTGGGCGGTCGGCAAAGAGATCCTCCAGTTGGGACGAAACCTGATAGGCCTTCGCCTTCTTCAACCAGACAAATTGAACATCGCGATCCGAACGCTCGGGAGCCTTGTCGAGCGTGGGCAGGAGCTTTTCGACGGCCTTAAAGTGGGCGGAAGTGCCGGATATAATCAAACTGTTCGAACGGTCATCGATGGATACACTGGCCTGGACGGGGCGACGGACGTTTTCTCCGCCCATGCGGCTGCGGATGCTCTCGGTCACCGATTGGAGCAGTTGCTGGATCAGCACCGAAACCTCCTTGGCCGACCCGTTTTCCAACTTATAAACCCGAATCTCTATCTCTCCCGAGCCCGTGCCATCCTGATCTAATTCATGGACAATTCGCATCACCTCTTGCACCACGTTCGTCGGACCGTTGATCAAGAGACTATTGGCCCCAGTGACGGCGGTAACACTGACCCGTCGGGCCACTGAAGGCACCGCGCGATTGGTCAATACCCGATTCACGGCATCCGCGAGATCGGTGGCGTTGCCCTTGGTCAGCTTGACGGTCTGGATGACATTGCCGCCTTCCGGCCCGGGCTGGTCGAGGCTCTTCACCAGTTCTTCCACCCGAGCCATCGTGGTTGTTGGGGCGTCCACCACCAGCGAGCGATCATTGCCACCGACACTAACCACCAAACGCTCGCTCGGTTCGGTGCTGACGACCTGCTTCGCATAAACCTGCGAGAGCATGGTGACGAGGGAACTGGCCGACGTGCGTTCCAGGGCAAAGACCTGCACCTTGCGGGGGCCACCATCCGTGCCCTTTTGCAGCACCAAGGCAATCTCTTCCAAAGCGGTCAACTGCTTCTCGGTGCCCGCCACGATCAATTGGTTGCTGGCCGCGTCCTCCAAAATCAAAGGCTCGCTCGTGCCCAGTTCACTTTGATTCCGGGCTTGGTCCTGGTAAATCTGCCGTACCTTGGATCCGAGTTCGGTGACTTGCCGATCCTTGATCGCCAGTACCCGCATGGCGCGGCCCGGTTGCTCACCCAGCGAAGAATCCAATTGCTCGATAATCACCGCCGTCGATTGCAGCTCCTTGGGATCACCCGTCGCGATGATGGTCCGGGTCTTGGTGTCGGTGACCACTGTCACCCGTTTCTGCGGTCGGCCATAGGCGTCGTACCGCACGAGGGCGGTGCCGAGTATTTCAACCACTTTTTGGGGGTCGGCCGACTTAAGTTTGAAAACCCGCGTCGAGGCACTTTGTGCGCCCACCTTGTCCAGTTTCTTAATGATGTCCTCGACGATCGCCAGTTCGTTGGTCGTGCCAGTGACGATAATGCGGTTGGCTGTGCTGTCGGGCATGATCAACGTTTCCGCAGCCGGTGCACCCGGACGGGTCTTTGCCTGTTCCTGGTATAGGGTGCGCACCGTGGCGGAGAGTTCCGCCGCGCTCGCCGCCGTCAGATCTATAACGTGGGTTTCCTTGCTGGCCGAGTCAGCCTTGCCACCACGCAACTGGGCCAGAATGCTCTCAATCTCCGCAATGTGGTTCGACCGGGCGGTTACGATGAACCGGGCGTTGCGGTCATCCGGAATGATCTGGGCGTCCGCCGGATCGCTCGCGTCGCGACCTTTCATATGGTCGGTATAGAGCTGCTGCACCAAAGGTGTCAGACGGGCCAATTCGTCAGGGGTGCCAACGTCGATCAACTTCGTCTCGCGCGCCGAACGGGCCACCTGGGCCGATTGCAGGTCTTCGATGATGCGGTCGATGACTTGAAGTTGAGTTTCATTTCCCGCGAGGATGATCTGGTTGCTTTCACCCTCTTCCAGGATCAAGGCGTCGCTGGTGCCCAGTTCCGGCTGGCTCTTGATGCGGTCGCTATAGAGTTGCCGCACGCGGGATGCCAGAGTCGCAGACTTCCCTTGCTTCAGCGTCACCACTTTCATCTTCCGCTCAGGCTGCGAACCCAGCGATTGGTCCAGTTGCTCGATGATCAACGAGACGCTCTGGAGTTCCTTGGGATCGCCGGTCACAATCAGCGTCCTGGTCTTGGCATCGACCGAAACGGTCGCCCGTTTTTGGGGACGACCATAAGCATCGTAACGGATCAATGAGGTGCCAAGAATCTCGGCGACCTTCTCTGGTTCCGCCGACTTGATCTTAAAAACCCGCGCCGATGCTCCCTGTGCACTCACCTTGTCCAACTTTTTAATAATATCCTCCAACGCGCCGAGTTCGTTGGTGTCGCCCACCAGGATCAGCCGATTGCCGCCGATGTCCGGCGTGATGAGCGTGTCCGGGATCTGGGTTCCCAACCGGCCTTTGGCTTCCTCCAGATAAAGCGAACGCACGGTCGGGGCCAAATCCACCGCAGTGGTGGTATTGAGGTCGATGATCCGGGTTTCACGCTTTTCGGCCCGGGCCTTGCCGGTTCCCAACTGCAGGAGAATGGCCTCGATCTGTTTGAGATGATCGGTCTTGCCCGTGACAATCAGGCGGCCGGTTTTCGGGTCGGCCACAATCTGGGCATCGGCAGGATCGGTATCCTGGCGGTCTTTCCATTGATCTAAATAAAGCTGCTGGACCAGGGGCAACAGGCGTTGCACGTCGGCTGCGGTTCCCACTTCAAAGGTCCGCGTTTCCCGGGCGGACTGAACATTGTTGGTGTTCACCTGCAAGCGGCCAATGATATCGTCCAGGGTCTTAAGCTGATCGGCGCGCGCGCTGACGAACAAACGGCCGGTCTTGCCATCGCTGACGATTTGGGCGTCCGCGGTACCCAGTTGCGGGCTGCTGCTGAGCTGGTCCCTATAGAGCTGCTGGGCGAGCGGGAGGATGCGTTGCGCCTCCGTGAGCTTGCCCATGTCATAAACCTTGGTTTCCCGCGTGGGCCGCGTTTCAGTTTCCAGCACACTGACGATCTGGCGAATGGTTGCCGCCTGGTCGGCTGTGCCTTGAATCAAAAGCCGGGTTCCCGAAGCATCCGGATAAATCGTAGCGGGCTTGGTGGTCTTGCCCTTCGACTGCTCGGCGTAAATCTGGCTGACCTTCGGCAGCAATTCTGCGGCCGTCGAATTCTTCAGTTCCACTGCCTGCAGATCGCGCTGGGTCTGGTCCGGCTTCTCGTCGAGCGTGGAGATGACAGTTTCAATTTCAGCCATCATGCTGGCGGGAGCCATTACCAGCAGCTTCTTGCCAACCGGCTCCGGGGTAATACTTAGAACCGCCGCCACGTTCTTCGTGGGATTCTGGGCGGTGAAGACCTTGGTAGTCAGGCCCGCCAGGACGTCCGCATCCCCTTTTACCTCGAACACCCGCAGGACACGTTCCTTGTTGGCCAGACTTCCGCCTTCGCCATCCAGCTTCTCGATCATCGATTCGGCATCCTGGAGGTCGGAGCGGGTGCCGGAAACGATCAGGGAATTGGATTTTTCGTCGGCGGTCACCGTGACCCGGCGAAGCGGGAGTCCACGGGAATCATAGCGAAGCATCGCGCTCGTAACGATGGGCGCCATGACCGTCGCGTCTGCCTGGGTTAATTTGAAAACCCGGACGCCAGCGGCTTGCTGGGGCGCATTGTCGAGCCGTTGGACGAGGCCGGCCACCTGTTCGATTTCTTCCTTGGACCCGGTGACAATCAGGCGATTCGCCGCCGTATCGGGAGTGATCTTGGTGGAGGAGACATACTCCGTGCCGTGCTGGTCCCTCATCATCTCCGCGAAGAGATTGTTCACCATCGGAGTCACCGTTCCCGCGTCTGCCGACTTGAGTTCCAGGATCCGCATTTCCCGCGGGCCGCTGTCCGAACGGGTGTCCAACTGGTCGATCATCCGCGCCGCCGCATCCACCGCTCCCTTATCGCCGGTGACCACCAGGCTGTTGCTCCGGGTATCTACTAATATCCGCACCTGTTGCGACTGGGCGTTCAGACTCTTCTCGACCAATCCCGAAATCTCGCCGGCCGACGCGGTCTTCAGGCGAATGACCCGCGTCTCGTCGCGGTTGCCCTTTTTCTCAGCCGGATCGAGCTGCCGGATGATGCCCTCGACACGGGCGATTTCCTTTTCGCCACCGCTGACCATGATCCTGTTGCCCTTGGTCTCGGCAATCAGGGTCGCCGGACCTCCCGCGGGTTCCGGCTGGCCGCGCAATTGCTCCTGGTATAGCTGCTGTACCAGCGGGCTGAATTCGGCGGCGCTCCGGCTATAAAGATCAATGCCCCGGAAGGCGCGAGGGGCGGCGGTCGCCGGGCTGACGTCGAACTGCTTCACCAGGGTCTTGACCTTTTCCTGGTCCTTGCCGCTGGCGATGACAATAATCTGCTTGCCGGTCGGATCCGCCATCAATGCCGGAGCCAAGGCTCCCGGCGTGGTAATCTGGCCGATCAACTGGGTGACCAACGGTATAATCTCGCTCGCGGCCTTGGCCTGCAAGGGGATGACACTCAGCTCCCGTTCTTGTTGGGCGGGGGCCACGTCCACCACGTTCACGACATCGGCAATCTCCTTAAGCTGTTCATCAGTAGCGGTGACCAATAAGCGATTGTTGGGAGCATCGGCCACTATGGAAGGCTTCGGCGTGGTGGCATAGCGCCGGTCGGACATGCGTTCGGTGACCAGGCTTTGGATACCTGGCAAGGCCGTGTCCGTGCGCGTGTTTTTCAACGGGATGACCTTGAGATGCCGGGCCAGGGTCTGAGGTTTGTCGGCGCGAAGCTGCCTCACCAGTCCTTCAATCCGATCCAAATGATCCGCGCTGGCCGTCACAATCAACCGCCCCGATTCCGTGTCCGCTATGATCTTGGCATGGGCCACCGTGCCCTGCGTGCCATCGGACGTTTGATTCTTATAGAGCTGCTCCACCAACGGCTTGATGCGTGTGGCCTCCTCGGGCGAGCCCACATCGATGAAGCGGGTCTGGAATTGGGTCGGCTGGGAGCTGCCCGTGTCGAGTTGCGAGACAATGTCGCCCGCCGTCTGAAGATCAGCCAGGGTTCCGGTCACGACCACGCTTTGGCTGCCCGCGTCGAAACTGACCGTGGCGGTGGTCGAAGGCTGACCCGCTTTGTCACGCCTTACCAAAGCCTGTTTCACAATGGCCGCCACATTGGTGGCATCGGTGGCACGCGGCCGATATATTTTTGTCAGCAGCACGCTCTGGGACCGCGCGGGAACCAGGGAGTTCCCCTCGCCTGAGCCGTTGCCCACACCCAAGGCGCCCTTATCGATCCGGGTGACCAACTGCTCAATCTGCTCCAGTTGGGCTTGGATTGGCGCGGCCACAATCACGCGGTTTTGCGGGACGTCGGCAATGACCCGGGCCTTGGTGGCGGAAGTGGCCGCCGGTTCATTGGGCGCCGCCACGCCGGGAATGGCCTGGCGAATCATGCTGGCCAGCTCCTCGGCCTTGATCGACTGCGGATAGTAGATCCTGACATCACCGCCCGCCCCGTCCTTCTGCTCAAAACGGTTGATCAGTTCCTCGGCCAGCCCCAGGCGTTCCGTGGGCCCAAACAATACCAGCGTGCGCGAGGCTTCGTCATAGACCGAAGTGATATACTCATTCGGATCGGGCGGCAGGACTTCCATCGCCTTCGTATTGGGATTGAAGGTCGTCCGCTTGGGGGCAGTCGCCAGCCCGAAGGTCCGGTTGAGCAGGTCGGAAACAATCGCGCCCGAAGCGTGGACCAGGGTATAGGTCTTCATCTGGCGCTCGGCCGATTGTTCGGTGCCAATGGTCGCCAGTAACGTGCGGACCCGTTGGATATTGGCGAGGCGATCGGTGACGATCAGCCCCCTTCCCCGGGAAAGCGGAGCCACGGAGCCCGCGCTTGAGAGCATCGGCACCACCGAATCGGCCACTTCCTTGACATCGAGACTATTGACGTCCAGCACCACCGTGACGATTTCACCGGGCCGAATATCGCCAACGTTCTCCACCCCGCGCATGATGCGGAGCGGCATGGAAGGAAGCTGCTTGAATGGCACCAATCGCAGGTTGTTGCCATCCTCGACCAGCATCACCCCCTTCATTGAGAGGATCAGGTTCAGCGTATCGAGCGCCTCGGTGTAGTTATAGGCGTGCGGGTCATCGTAGGTCAGTGACCCCACCACGTTCGTATCCGAGAGCAGCGGCTTGCCCGCCATCTGCGAGAAACGTTCCACCACGTCGCTATATGGAATACCGTCGAACTGGAAGCGGATGTTCCGTCCGGACGCGGCGGGCGGGGTTGGTGGTGGATTGGTGGCCGGGGTGGCGGCGACCGTCACGTCAGGTTTCGCCGCCGGGGCCGTCACCGTGTTCGTGGCCGGCGCTTCCGGTTTGACGGCGTCCTCCGCGCGGAGGAACGCACTGGTTAATAATACTGCGGGCAGGAGGCAAAATCGGAGGGTCTTCATGGCTGGTGCTGGAAAGAGTGTGCGAGGATTCATGGTTGCCGGGCGAGTTGGACGGGCAATTCCGCTTCAGTGAGTTTGCGTTTTTCGGCCAGGGTGCGGCCGCGCTCCACGGCCCAATACTCCTTGTCGATTTTCAGGATGAGACGGCTATAAGATTGCAGGAAGGACTTCCCGGGCAGCGGCAGGGGTCGGTAGTCGACCATCACGATGGTCCCACCCGCCAATTCGTCACCGGGCCGGTACCGCGTGGTCTTTTGCGCGGTGAGATCCCGCACGTGGATCTCGGGCTGCCCTTCCCATTCGGAAAGGGACACGATCCGGAAATTCTCGAGTCCGGGTGGCGCATTGCGCTTCCCCGGCGGTGGCGCGGGCTGTCCTGGCTCGGGCGGAGGAGGCGGCTGCTTGATATAAGGACGCAGGATGTCCCGTGACACAATGCTGTTGAGCAGGTGTCGCTCGATGGATTCCAGGGTCAATGCCGGTTGAAGATTCGTCCGGGTGACTTCGGGCTCGGGATCAATCACCAGGGTAAGGTACCGCAGCCGGACACGCACGGATCCCGGCGTATCTCCGGTGGACACCACGAGATTCTCCGTACGATGCAGCCACGGAGAATTGTCCAGGATAAACAGCAGGTTCACCACGTTGCTCAGGGCTCCCGCTCCCTGGATATTCCAACCAATCTCGCTGGCCCCGCGCAGGCGGCGCGGCCCCAGGGGCAAGCGGGTGAAGTCGGCTTCCTGCAAGCCCGCCGACAGGATCTGCCGGGTCAGGATTTCGCCAGAAACCGCGCTCGCCTGCTCGACGGCGTTCGAGAAGGTTCGGGCGGCGATCAATTTCAGCCTGTCTTCGGCGGCGAAATAATTACGTCGATCCGCCTGGATTTTCGCGATCTTCTCCTGGACTGCGGCGGTTTGCTTGTCGACGTCCCTCAGCGGCGCCACGATCACGGACCTGATGCCAAAGATAAGCACGAACAACCCGATGATTCCGCCCACGGCGGCCACCAGGACTTTTTCACGCTGATTCATCCGCCACCTCGCTTCCAGGCTTTGGGGTCGAGGGAGATATCATCGAGCGGCCGCGCCGGCGGTTTCACCTTCGTGAGGTCAATCTTCATCTTGTCCGGAACGGTCAATTCCACCGAGGAACGGAAGTCATAACCAAACCGATCGGCGCCCGGCGTGATGGCCAGGGGTTTCACTTCATAACCCGCGGCCCGCAACTGCCGATCCAGCCGTGCCAGCGTTTCACCGCTGCGCGCCTGCACCGCCAGCCGGATGCTCCCTTGCCCACTCACCGAAAAGGAAGAGATATAAACTTCATCGCTCGGCGGCAGCACGGAGGTGAGATAGGCATAGTGATCCAGCCAATCCCGGCCGCCTTTCACCCACTCCTCGACCACCGCCGTCTGGTTGATCAATTGGCGATAGACGGGGCGTTTCTTTTCGGCCGACGCCAACTCCGCCTTGGCGGCTTCCAAGGCCGTCATGCGACGCCCGATCAGGAGTGTCCGCACAGCCATCAGTGCAATAAAAACCACTGCCAGCGCCGCAGCCGCAGCCAGGATGCGAATACGCTGCAGATTGCGCTGCACCGCCGGTCGCTTGGGATTCAGGAAATCGAACGGCAGCCCACGCGGATCGCCCAAACCAAAGGCCAGTCCGATGGCGCCCATTGCCCCGGCGGCCGAGGTCTTCGATTCCTCATCTAATTTTAACATCCGCCCCGGCTCAAGCTGGGTGCAGGGAACCGAAAGTCGGGAGCCCAATCCCTCCGTGACGGCCGCCTCGGATCCGGTCGCGCCCGCCACCACCACCTTCGCGACCACGTGCCCATCCGCCATGCCCGCATAGGCGTGCAGGCTGCGGATCGCCTCGATTACCGCTGAAGAGATATAGGCAGTAGGCGCGGCACTGGCCTCCGCCGGAAGCCTGACCGCCGCCCCGCGGCTGAAGAGTAGCGACTGCTCGCCGATGATATCGATGCTGACTTCTTCCGGCCGAAGGAGCACCAGTGCGAAGGCATCCGCGCCGTCTGCCACATGACAGGCTTCCACGCAACGTGCATTACCGTAAGGCAACAGGCCGAGCGCCCCCAGCTTCAAGCCGGCCGCTTCGGCCAGCTTCTGATAATATTCCACCACATCACGCTTCACCACCGCGACCAGCACCTCAAGTCGTGGACCGGTGACGGCACTGTCAGCGGGGGTGGCCTTGGCATTGGAGTCAGGCTTGTCGGCGAGTGGAAGTATCCGCCGCCCGACTTTGAAATCGATGATCGCTTCGTCAGCCCGGAAAGGCAGGTCCTTGGCGATCTGGAAGTGCACGATGGACGTGAGTTCCGGGATTTTCTGCATCTCCGGCACAATCAACGTGCGCAATACGACCCGGGCTCGCGGAATACCCATGACCACCGACGAAGCCCTGATATGCAGCTTCGACAGGGTGCGTCCAAGGGCGGCTCCCATGATGGCAGGATCGTTGCGATCGGCATCGGCGGCCACCTCCAGCGTTCCGGTGGCCACGCGTTTCAAAGTCGTGGCGTCCGTGGCTTGGGCCACCCGGACGATCAGGCCATCCAGGTCAAGCGCCGTCACCGTGCTCGGCGGTCGGGCCTGGCGCTGGCGGCGCGCGGGTAAGAATGATTTTGGGATCCAATCAGCCATGGGTCCTCGTGAGTGTAGGAAGGCGGCGGCGATGCAGGGATGCGCCCTCACCAGCCGGTAAGGCGTTTTCCGCCTTGAGGGCGAAAGGCAATCCCAAGCGGGTGATATCCCGCAGGTAAGTCACTCGCGACTGGGCTCCGGCAACGTCGATAGCCACTTCCAGAACGCGATAGCGCCCCGAAGGCAGCCCGTAGCCGATGACCTGGAAATGGAATTGATAGCTGCGAGCCGTCAGGCTGGGAGCCAGTGACTTGAACCGGGCGGCATCCACGACTCCCTCCTGGTAGAGCCAGGCAATATTGCCCCGGCGTTCGGGGCTGATGGCCGTACGGGTGGACACGATCGTTTCCGCGAGGGCGGCATCCACGTCGGGCAGCGTCGCCAGGACGGTCGCGCTCGCCGTGTTGATATTCAACAGCCCATCATGCCGTCCCTCGTCATCGGTGGTGAAGAGGTCCATCACCCGGGGCAGCTCCTCCTTGGTTATACCGGAGGCAATCTCCACGTCGATGCCCTGCTCGTTCTTCAGGTGGGCCACGGCTTCCAGGACATCAGCCACACCGCCCACACGTTGCTTGGCGGCGCGCAGGGAAGCCACGTAGTTCGAAAAGCCGGCGGGGAAATCGCCAGCCGGCCACTCCGCCTTGGGATCGTTTAAATTATATCGGGACGTCCCGGCATCGCTCCGGTTCGGGTCATACGACTCGACCGTGAAATACTGGGCCAGGCCGTGGTCCAGGCGTCCATCATGGTTGTCCGGCGGATAGGTTTCGTCGCCGTCGTCCTCGTTCGCGTCCAGGCGTCCATTCATATTGGCGTCTTCGCCATGCAACAGCGTCCCGGTGAATCCCTGTATCATTAGCAACTCATCCAGGGTTGCCAGTTGGCGGGCACCTGTTTTGGCCCCGAGGGTAAAACCCGGCGCTGAATCCTCAACGCCAGGCTCCAAAGTGCTGGACAAGAGCAACGACGAGGCGCCGCCCGAGCTCGATCCATTCATATATTGATGGAACGAGTCCAGCATCGCCTGGGTGAAACGCGGGACCTTCGCCAGGTCGGACCTGCCGGGGTGATTGAGATTCAGCCGGCCCGCGGTGTCGGAGAGCCCATATCGCACTTCCACCAAGGCATCGCTGCCCGAAGGGGAATAGACGGTGAAATACCATTGGTCCGCGCCATCCTCATAGACCGGCCGCTGGCGGAAAAGCGACGGGTTATCCTGCCAGTCAAAGGAACCGGGGGTTGCCCCCTTGGCAATTTCCAGGGCCACCTCCACCCCGCTCATCGCCGCGGACCACGCCTGTTCGGAACCGGAACTGGCCGCCGTCGCCGTCTCCTCACCCTGCGACCGAAACAGCAGGCTGACCGTCAACATCGAAAGCAGGAATATAAAGACTAATATGGCGAGCAGCACAAACCCCTGGCGGGATTCGTGATGGTGCTGGGATTGGCGGCGCAGTTTCATGGTTCAGCGGCCGGAAAGCCCTTCCTCACCATTGGTTGCACCCCGGCGCTGGACGTTTCCAGCCGGTATATAGATGACTCGACGGAAGGGCTCATCCGGCAGGGCTTCGGGCGCCGCTTCCAGCGGAAGCGGGTCGGTGGCCAATACGACTTCCACCCCTGCGGGCGGGACCACATTTGTCCACCCCCCCAACCACGTCGAACCGTCCCAATAGCGAAAACGCACGAATCGCACAAAATCGCTCAACGTCTCGTAAGCCTGGTTGGTCCGTGACACCGCCGAATCCAGGAGTCCCGATATTAGATTCGATTCTCCCCGGTCCGCGCGTGGCCCGACGGCTTCTTCCCGGCGATTCAAGGCGCTTACCAGCGTCTGTGTGCCATTGGTTTCAATGGCCGTCATCAGGAAGATTCGCGCCCAATCGGTTTTCTCCAGCGCCACCGGCTCGCCCAAGCCCGTCATGGGAACAGCCAAAGCGAGCTTGGTGAATCGCATGGAAGTGGAATCGCCCATAAACTCGTTGCCCGGTCCGGCAACGGGTTGGGACGCCCGCAAATCACCCGCAATCTTGTCCAGTGCCAGCCGAATCCCCGAAAGCCGGTCCGACTCCCGGAGAATCTGGTTCCGCAACTCTGCGGACTGGTGATACAAGACCAACGCCACCAACAAGATGCCCGTGGCAATCCCAAGGGCGAGGATGACCTCCAACAAGGTAAAACCTGCGGCGGTATCACGAGGTGAAACCGTCGCTGCTCTTCCCCAAGTGGTGGCGAGCAATAGCATGGATTAAAGTGATGTCGCTTGGGCGCTCTTGGTGGACGTTCCAACCGCGCCAGATAGTCGGACGATTTGTGCCAGACGCTGCACTTTGGCGGACTTGGTATGGCGTACGATGACCTCCACCCGGCTCAAACCGCTCGCCAGCTCCGATCCTGACTCCACCGGCGACGAAGCGGCCTCCCAAGTCCAGTCTTGAAACGGTGTCTCGAAAGGCTTGGCCCCCTCACCTCCAGCGCTGCGAATACCCAACTGCACTTCCGCCAAGACGCTCGCTGCGAGATTCAGCCCTTGGGTGTTGAGTTTCTGCCGCTCCACGCTGTCGAGGGCGGCGCTCAGAGCGGTCGTCACGACCGCAGCGGCGACCACGAAAAGCGCCAGGGCCAGTAGAACTTCCAACAGGATCGCTCCCTCCCTTCCAAGCCGGCGCTGGCCACGTGCCCTTCCTCGCGCTGGTGGAGGAACGATCATGGCTGGTTCGCAGCGCTCGCCTCGGGTGGCGAGCCCGAACTTTCAGTCTCCGTTAACGGTAATCCGTCCGGACCCACGTTAAAGATTCGGTGCCTCAAGGTCCCGGTCGTTCCCGAAAGACTGACCATCAACCGTCGCAAATCCACGTCATCGGCCGATCCCAACACGATTTCTACCGAGTCACTCGACCCATCCGGGAAGAACTTCACCGGGCGCGTAGCCGTGGAAGCTGGGGCACTCGCCATCCCGGAGTGCCCGCCTTCATGGGTTGCTGTCGTATCCGCATTGGCAGCGGAAGCCACAGAGCTGTCTGCGCCGGGCGAGCGCACCTCTTGAACTCGGACCAGTTCATTGAGTTGATCGGTCAAGGTATTCGCACCCGGCAGGGGCTCGAACTTGCCCGGTGCTCCCAGTGGATCGGGCTCCCACAACACTTGCACCCCGGTCGGGGAAGAAACCCCGGCTGAGGAGGCGTTCGTGGAAGTCGTCGTGGCCACCGATGCGGTCGAAACACCTGTTCCATTGTTCGCCACGGCGTCGCCAAACAAGACCACCACTTCGCGGCCCCGGCTTGAGGCTTGGGCCCGGGCGTAGCGCAACAGGGATTCCACCATCGTCGCGCTCTCGTTCAGGCGCTCGCTACGAGTGACCGAATCCAAATTAAACACCACCGCTCCCGCCAGCAGCGTGATGAGGCTCACGGTCAACAAGAGCTCCACCAAGGTGAAACCCCGATGGTTGCTGCGTTGTCCCCGTTGTGCCTGGATCATCATGCGTGTCGTGTCGGAAAAGGTGTCGGTTTACTTGCCGGTGCCCGTACTGGAGCCGCCGCTGTTGTCGGTGGAATCGCCGCCGAGCTTGATATCGTCATCCGTGTCGGGCTGGCCATCCGGGCCGACCGAGAAAAGCTTATAGGGCAGAGCGCCGGTCTTTTCGCCGTCATTGGCGCCGCCACCTGCGCGGTCAGCGAGTTCGTAGCGCACCTTGTGGCCCCAAGGATCGTCGAGCTGCGTTCCAGGCTTCAAATAGGGCCCCTGCCACTTCTCACCCATGCGTTCGTTTTCGAAACTGGGCTTCTTGAGCAAGGCGTCCAAGCCACCTTCAGTCTCGCTGGGATAATGGCCCAAATTCAGGCGGTACGTGTCCAGCGCATTGGCGACCTGTTGCAGCATCAGGCGCGTCGTGTTTTTCTCCGCACCTTTTTGTTGAGGCAAAACGAAAACCACCAAAGCCGCCGCCAGCATCAGGATGATGACGATCACCAGCAGAATTTCGATCAGGGTAAACCCGGATGCCGCCCCGCGGCGCCGTCTCGTTTTCGTTAACAACTCAAGTTTCATACGCAACTACAATGTGTCTGTGAGACAGGAGGAACGGATACGGAAGGCGCATTATTCAACCGAATCGACATTCACCAAAAATTTTACCCGGAAACCGTTCTTTTCGCCCGCAGACGCACCCTTCTGGATTGGGGAAAAACCATCGCAAAAAGGCGGCCCCAAGAGAGACTGGGACGACGATTCTTTAATTCAGGAATTACTTCGAGCCCAAGGCGCTGGCCATCGTGAAAATGGGCAGCAGCAATCCGAGCGCGAGAAAGCCAATGCCGCCAGCCACCAGGCACAAAATGACCGGCTCGATCAATCGTACGGCCTGGTCCACTTGCCGGTTGGTCCGGCGCTCGACCGTGTCTGCTATCTGGACCAACACTTTGTCCAGGTTGTTCGACTCTTCGGCCACCGTGATCATGGCCAGGATCTGTTCCGGAATGAAATCGCCCTGGCTCAAAGGTTCCGAGAGCCGTTTGCCGTCGCGAACCGATTCAGCCGCCTCGGCGATTCGCTGGGATAGAATCGCAGAACCCGTGGCATCCTTGCTGATCTTCAAGGCATGCAGCAACGGCACGCCATTGGCCAGCATGGTACCCAGGATGCGGCAAAAGCGCGTGATCGCGAGCAGGCGCAACGCCGAGCCCACCACTGGGATCATTAACTGCCATCGTTCCAACCGCAATCGCGCGGCGGGCGTGCGAACATTCGCCCAAATGAACGCACCCAGAGCCCCGAAACCAAGAATGAACAGGTACCAATACCCCCGCACAGCGTGGCTCAACCCGAACATGATCTCCGATGGCAACGGCTTCTTAGCGTTGGCCAATAAAGGCTCGAACTTGGGGACGAAAAACATCAACGCCAGGATCATGACCGTCGCCCCCAGGGCCGATAGCATCGCGGGATAAGTAAGCGCCCCGAGCACTTTGCTCCGCAATTCCTCAAACCGTTCAATGAAGCCTGCCAGGCTGCGGAGCACTTCTTCGAGAAACGAGGCGCGTTCGCCCGCCTGGATCATAGCGATATGGAGCGGCGGGAAATTCTCCGGGAACATACGCAAGGTTTCCGTGAGTGATTTTCCGTCCGCGATCGCCCCACGGATTTCGCGGAAGAGATCCTTCATATCCGCGCTGGGCGTCGATTTGATAAGCGAATCAAGCGCCCTCAGCAGCGGAACGCCGGAACCTAGAAGATCGGCCAGTTGCCCATAAACCACGCCCATGTCGCCGTTTCGGATCCGCCGCTTCTTGCGCGCGCCCGCCGGCCCGCCGCCCTTCACCTGGATGGAGATCGGCATCAGCCGCTTGTCCTCCAGCAGCCGCAGCACCATGGCTTCGCTATCGGCCTCCAGCACCCCGGTGGCGCGGGCGCCGGCTTCGTTCATCGCTATATAATTAAACTTGGCCACGGCGGGGAATAGTGGTTAGAGGGCGGTGCAGAACACCACCTCGTCGGGAGTGGTGGCTCCCTGCTTCGCCTTGATCCATCCGTCCTCGCGCAACAGGCGCAACCCGGAAGCCCTCGCGGTGGCCACGATTTGCGGGGAGGTCGCGCGTTCGATGATTTTCTCCGCGATGGCTTCGGTCATGGCCATCAATTCATAGAGGCCGGTCCGGCCGCGGTAACCCGTGCCACGGCAGTGCGGGCAACCCGTTCCCCGCGCGAGTTTCGCGCCTGGTTCCAGGATCAAATCCCGCGGCAGGGTCGCCGGATCCGGTTCATAGAATTCCTTGCACTTGGAACACACCCGTCGCACGAGACGCTGGGCCATGGCGCCAACCATCGTGCTGCTGACCAGGAAAGGTTCGACCCCCATCTCAATCAAGCGCATCGCCGCCGAAGCCGCGTCGTTGGTATGCAAGGTGGAGAGCACCAAGTGACCGGTCATGGCCGCCTGGGTCGCCGCCCGGGCGGTTTCCAGGTCGCGAATTTCACCAATCATGACCACGTCCGGGTCGTGACGGAGAATTGCCCGCAGGCCCTTCTCGAAAGTCATCCCCACTTGGTGATTCACGGGAATCTGGTTCACCCCCTGCAAATGATATTCGACCGGATCCTCGACCGTCAGCACCTTGAGTCCCGGACCCACAATCGCATTCAACGCCGCATAGAGGGTCGTGGTCTTGCCAGAACCCGTGGGTCCCGTGACCAGAAAGATGCCGTGCGGACGATCGATCAGGCCCTTGAAAACGGAATAGGTGTCTTCATCCATGCCCAACTGCTGGAGCGTGAAAAGGACGTTGGCCTTGTCGAGCAGACGCATCACCACGCCCTCACCGAAAAGCATGGGAATCACGCTCACACGCACGTCCACTTGTCGCCCGGCCACGTGGAACTTAATGCGTCCGTCCTGCGGGATACGCCGCTCGGCGATATTAAGGCTCGCGAGGATCTTGATGCGGCTGATGATCGCCGCCTGGAAACGATGCATCTGCGGCGGCACCGAGGCTTCCTGCAAAACGCCGTCAATCCGGTAACGAATCGACATGTGGTGCTCGTAGGGCTCGATGTGAATGTCCGACGCCCGCTCATTGACGGCCTCGATGATGATTTCGTTGACGAGCTTGATGACGCTGGCCTCCTTGGCCATCTCCATCAAATCTTCGCCTCCCTCCACCGTGGCACCCGACCCGATGGCATCGTCGGAACCTACCATCTCGTTCAGCGTGTCACCACCCAACCCGTAGTGGGACTTGATGACCTTTTCGATGTCCTCCCGGGGAGCCAGCACGGGCTCAATGTCCAGACCAGTCGTCAGGCGCAATTCGTCAATCGCGTACAGGTCGAACGCGTCGCTCGTCGCCACCCGGAGGCGTCCATCCACGCGAGACAACGGCAACAACCGCTTGCGATGAACGATCTTGGACGGCAGTGCCCTCAGGGTTTCCTGGTCAATCGTGATGTCCTCCAACTTCACCAACGGCAAGTGGAGATGCTCGGACATGAGCTCCAACATCTGGAGTTCGGTCAGGAAACCGAGCTGGGTAATGGCACGATCCAGCCGCAGCCCTTCGGCACGTTGCAGGGCCGCCGCATCATCCACCTGCGCGGTGGTGAGCAGCCCCCGGCCAACCAGGAAATGCGCGATATTCATGGGTCCTTCGCACGGGATTCAAAAGCCGATGCCTGTTCGAATGGTAAATCCCGTTTGAAGCAGACGAGCCCCGTGAATCCCCCATTCAACCGCAAGCACCAGAGCCAGTAGCCAAAGTAGTGAGATTCGGCCCCCCGAACTACAACGTGATCGTCGTCGGCCTTGGCAAACCATACCACATCCCAAGCTCGGGAGGGCGAGGCTCCCGACGAGCCCTGCTATCAGCGAGAGGTCTCGTTTCGATGAAATAACCGCCACGTCGGAGCCCAGGACCTGGAACAAGAAAAGACCACTCCACTACCCTTTCCACGTCATCAACCCTGCCCCTACGCCCATCACCAAGCATCCAGCCAGTCGCCGCCAAATCCCCGGCTCGCGGAACAACACCACGCCCGCAACCACCTGCAACACCATGCCAAGTTGGAAATATGCAAACGAATACGCCAGCAAGGTTCCCACGAATATTTTCAGGGTAATCCACTGCATCAGGGCGAAGATCAACGCGTGGAGCAGCAGCCAACCACCGCTCTCCTTCACCGTCGCCCGCCACGAAGCCCAAGGACGGGGAACCCGCAGGGATCCGATGATTACCAAGCACGCCAATCCACATGCCGTCCATGCCGCCAGCACCGTGGCGGTATCGGCCACGCCAGCCGCACGTTTAAGGAACACGGCGCCAATGGTGGACAGGGACAAACCCAACCCGCGAAACAACAGCGGCCGCACGGAATCCCCCGGCGAAGGGGCGTCGCCACTGGGACGCTTTAATAAGATCACCGCTCCCGCCACAATAACTCCCACCCCGAGCGCGCCATATAAGGTGGGAGTCTCGCCCAAGAAGGCCCAGCCAAACAAGAGCGCCATCACCGGCCGGAACGCATTGAGCGGGCCGAACACCGACAGATCCGTCGAACGCAACGCCGCCACCATGGCCAGGTTTCCCAAGGCATCGAGTAAGCCACCCAGCAGCGCATTCTCCCAGAAGTCACGCGAACGCGACGGGTGGTGTCCCAGCGCCAACAGGACAAAAGGCGCCAGCATCAGGATATAAGTGACCAGCCAGAGTGACAGGATGGACAGGCCCCGGCCCGCCAGCCGTTTTTGCAAGGCGTTCCCGGAAACACTCAGCAACACCCGGCTGAGAATCGCCCTAGTCATACGGCCACCGAATGGAAGGCCGCAGCCATCGCCTCCAGGTGCCGGTCAATGCTATAGGCCGATTCGAACCGCGCGCGGAGCGCTGCCGCATCGACGGATTGAGCCACCGCCAGCAGGGCGGCCCCGGCAGCGGGGGAATCGCGAGGTTCCACCAGCCCCTTATAGCCGGAGTCGAAGAACTCCGGAATCGCGCGCCAGCGCGTGGTGACCACCGGCAAGCCCCACGCCATTGCCTCGATCAAGTTGACTGGCTGTCCTTCGTTTGCGAAGTAAGTAGGGAACAGGAATAGCTCATGACTGCGGAACGCTTCGGTTTTGGAGTCGCCGCTCACGAACCCGATATAGCGAACGACCCCCTGGCACTCTGTCGATGCCAACAATGCCTTGAAATCACGCTCCTCGTCGGCGGTGACAAACGTCCCGGCCACGGTCAGCACAAATCGCAGGGTACCTGAGCCCAGCCTGTTCGCTTCCAGGACAGCCGAGACCGCGTCAAACAGCCCCTTGTCGCGGGTGCAATGCGCCAGATATAATACCGGCACGACCACCTGTCCCACGCGCCGGGCCAGCCCCTGCCGCAGCCGAACCTCCGCAAGACTCCGGGCATAATCAGGACACGGATCGGGAATGCCATTGGCAACACTGATGCAGGCCCGGGGCTTGAATTTTTCCGCGTCCGAACGGTTGGTCTCCGCCAGAATGATGCTCAGGGAACTACGTCCCAAAAGCCACCAGGAAACCCAGCGTTCCCAAGGGCGCGCCTTTTCCTCCAGCCAGGCGCCCAACCCGACCGCGTGCCAGTGAAAAATCGTGCGCCGGAAAAAGAGCCGAATCGCCAGAAGCACCATCCAGTCCCTATAAAGCGAATTCCGTTTCGGCGGGCTCGGCACATAATAAAAGATCTTCACCCCTTCGCTAAAACGGAGTCGAAGCGCTTGGCGCACGTAACCGAAAAGCAAGCCCAGCTTGCCCCCCCGCGCGGCACCGACATCCGTTAGATCGGTGGACAGCCGCGCGTCGACGTGGAGCACTTCCACCCGCAAATCACGCCGCCGACCGAGTCCTTCCACCAGCCATTGGACCATCTGGCTTTGACCGTGCAGCGGCGGCGGCACGTGGGCGAATACCAGAACCCGGCAGTTCTTCCCGGGCACGAACGGAGGCGATGATCCGCCTGCGTTCGCTGCCTTGTCTAAGGAAGATGTCGGCATCATCCGCTTCGCTTACTTGGCGGCCGGGGTCATCCAACGGAAATCATAACCGTTCGTGTTCGACCCGCCACCCATGACCATCGTGGTCCAGTACTTCGAAACCTGGTCGAATGGTGGCAGGGTTTTGAAATCAGCCCATTGCTGCACCGCTTTGACCGTGGCTAGATTCGCCGTCCCGGACGTCATCAACTTGTCGATGCTCTCCGCTGTGCGCAACGATTCCCAAGTGGTGCTCATCTTGGCCCGGGAATTGATGAAGGCGAAAACGCCCTGGTTCATACCACCAACCGCCTCGACCCCATTCTTGGTTTCCGGCAGGTCGGCCAACCGGTTGGTGGCGGTATTTTGGATGAGTTCGTCCAAGGCGATGGGATCGCCACTCATCGCCACGCCGTTGGTCATCGCCGCCATTTCCACCAATACCGTGTCGGCGTTCCCGCCCTTGGGACCTTTCAGCGTAATGAGATGGACCTTGTGGCCCGCCGACTCGCGGCTGGCGAACCCGAGGTTTCCCGCCTGCATATACTTCAAGGCCGCCAGACCCTTCAAACCGACCAGCAACGCCTCTGGCTTCCCCGAACCAATCCAATACACCGACGGCGGATTGGATAACTCGTCCAGCATCTTGCCGCGCGGTGGCTTCACATATTCCACGAAGTCATCGCCCAGGTTTGAAGCCAAGTCTCGCGTAAGATTGAAATTAGGTTCGATCGACTGGGCTGCGGATTCAATGGTTAGCTTGAAGAGCCCGCCCAGTTGGGGCGAAATCTGGTTCATGGCGCCATCGATCGTGGCCCAGACGTTGCTGCCATTTACGCGCCAGCGTTGGAACTCCACCGCGTCTCCGGGAACCATCGACGGAACGCCGCCGTCCAGCGGCTTGGTTTCCAGCAACCGGGCTAGCCCTTTGCGGCGGGCTTCCGGGGCGGAAACCTCCAAGCGGATTAGTGTCCCATTGGTGTCCCCACGTATACCTATGGTGGCATAATCCACACTTTGGAGACCGAGCGCACCCGGAACCTTATTGGGATCGGCTCCCAGCATGGAAAGCATGGCAAACGCAGAACTCACCGCAGGCAGCGCATTGCTGGATAAACTGGAAACATTAAGATAAACGGTCGCCGCCGCCCCCGCCAAGGCGTTGGTACGGGCCATCTGATATTGCGGATGGTTTGCCAGCGGCGCGGCATTCGTCCCCCTCAGGTTGTCGATCATCTTCGCGAGGACCGCTGGGGAGGTTCCCGCCAGCAACGCCGAGTCCACTTGTCCAAAGGCGAATTCAACGACGTGCGGTTCGTCGTCTTCTTCGTCATCGTCCGCCTTCTTTTCTGCCGCGGACTTCGGTGCCGGCTTGGCGATGGCCTTGGCAGCCGGGGATTTTCCTTCAGACGAGAAAACCACCTGGCTGAATTCGATCCCGCCAATCTGCACCGCTTTCAACGGATGCCCGGAATCGCCAATCTTCTTTTTCGCCTCGGCCAGCTTGGCTTTGAGCGCCTCGCCTTGCGTGCCGCTATCGAGAATCAGGACAAAGGCCGGGGCGCGTTCGTCGCCCGTTTTGCCCGACCAACCGTCCGCGATCATGGCCAGGGTAAGCTGGCCATTCGCCAGAGTGCGCAGGTCAGCCAGCGCGATGCCGGTTTCCTTGCCGACATGCTCATCATACGCGGCCACCAACTTCGCTTCAAAATTGGTGCGAAAGGCCAGCATCGCAGGATCCACCCACAACCGCCCCCAATTGCTCTGCTGCCAGACCACCGCCCCTTGGGACGCGTCGGGAATGCTCGCCACGAAAAGAGTATCCGCAGGCAGGCATTGTTCCACCGGCGGCACTGCTGCTTTCAGCATCGCCGTCACCAGCCAAAATAAGGGTAAGAGTTTTTTCATAGGCGACGGGCTATTCATGGACTCGTCATTACCTCAGACCAACGTGGCGGCATGGTGTTGCAGAAGCCATGCCAAGGCTATGTAAATGCGTCATGCAGTGAGGCATCGAGGGTAAACGAAAACCACGCGCCCGGATTCAATATTTTCCACGGCGCAATGACAACCCGCCTCCACCCCCGATGTTTTCCCGTACAACCCAATGGCCTGAATTCGCTCCGTCAACTAACGTCTGGTTTACTTCGAACAGTTCATGCACCGGAAATCCCTACCTCTCCTGTCGCTGGCCGCCCTGCTTGGATGGGGAAATCCATCCTCGGCGGCAGTCTCCGGGTCGGAAGCGCTCGCCGCCTTCCCCGCATCCGCTCAAAAGGTTGAGTATCAAAGGGATATTGAACCTCTCTTCAAGGAGCATTGCTACGGATGCCACGGGGATAAACGGCAGGAATCGGGCTTGCGACTCGACAACCGGACCGACGCCACCAAAGGGGGCGATCACGGACTGGCATGGATTTCAGGCAAGAGCGCCGAAAGCACCCTGATACAGGTCGTAGCCGGCGCTCACGCCGAAATTGCGAAGATGCCGAAGAAGGGCGATCCGTTGACACCCGTCCAAGTCGGCACGCTTCGCGCGTGGATCGACCAAGGTGCCGTTTGGCCCGTCGGATCCGCACCCGTGGCCAAACCCAAGCACTGGGCCTTTGTCCCCATCGCGCATCCGGTACCACCCAAGGCACCTGCGGGCAGCCTGAACCCACTCGACAATTTCGTATTTGCCCAG
>DATJII010000146.1:0-7171 GCA_035493435.1 Candidatus Limnocylindria bacterium
AACACCGCCATGAGGCCACCGGGCATAGTCTTCATTTTTGCGCCCGTGGTGGTCTTTCTGGTCTTTTTCATCGTCAGAGTACGCTCGAATATCGGTGTGCCACTCGCCATGGTCTTTCCGGCATGGATCATTCTGGGCGCGCAGAGCTTCCGGGTGATAGTTGAACTGTTCCTCCACCAGCTTTGGACCGACGGGCTTATCCCGAAGATGTTGACGTACTCCGGGGCGAATCTGGATATCTATATTGGCGCCTCGGCTCCCTTTATCGCCTGGCTGTCAACGCGTGGGGAGAGGGGCATAAAGCTGGCGCTCGCCTGGAACGTATTGGGACTTGGTGTACTGGCGAACGTGGTGATTCGCGCCGTCTTGACCGCCCCCGGCCCGCTCAACCTGATTCACACGGAGGTCCCGAATCTGATGATCGGCACCTTCCCGTTCGTTTTCATTCCGGGTTTCTTTGTGCCCTTGGCCGTCGTTCTTCATGCACTTTCCCTCCGGACTCTTTTTCGCACGGCTTCGGGATCCCGTGCCGCAAAGTGATCGCGCATCAAGATGGATCGGCACCCCAGGCGATTCCCGAGGCATCGTCGCCACGAGGTAAAACACCCAAATCAAAGCAGGGTTCCGTCGTCCATAGGCACCACCTATGGAATAGAGAGGAACAAAGTATTTCAACTATCGTGGTGAAGTTGGTCCAATGCGGATCGCAACAGAATGTTCCGCATGTCGATCTGGCTCGAAATTGCAGTGTCCGAGGGTGCTCATCGTTTAGGTGAGCATCAGAGTCGTGAATCGATTCCCGACGGCACCGTCGACGTCCATTTCTTGGATGCAGTCCACAATTGACCGCCTGCGCCCTCGCACTTAACACTTACCCTTACTTTTCGCCCTCATCGTTTATTTCAATCGTCTGACCGAGAATACACATGTCCACTGAATCCCAATGCCCGTTCCACCACGCCGCTGGCGGTGGCACCACAAACCGCGACTGGTGGCCGAACCAGTTGAAGCTGGAACTCCTGAACCAGCATTCCTCCAAGTCCAATCCCCTGGGCGCGGACTTCGACTATGCCAAGGAGTTCAAGAGCCTTGACCTGGCCGCAGTTAAGAAGGATCTCGCCGCCCTGATGACCGACTCTCAAGAGTGGTGGCCGGCGGATTTCGGCCATTACGGGCCTTTGTTCATCCGTATGGCGTGGCACAGCGCCGGCACTTACCGCACCGGCGACGGCCGCGGTGGTGGCGGTCGTGGCCAACAGCGCTTCGCACCGCTCAACAGTTGGCCGGACAACGTGAGCTTGGACAAGGCCCGCCGTCTCCTCTGGCCCATCAAGCAAAAGTACGGACAGAAGATTTCCTGGGCCGACTTGATGATCCTCACGGGCAACGTCGCCCTGGAAACCATGGGCTTCAAAACGTTCGGTTTTGGCGGCGGTCGCGAGGACGTCTGGGAACCGGATCAGGATGTCTATTGGGGCAAAGAAACCACCTGGCTCGATGACAAACGCTACACCGGAGATCGAGATCTCGAAAACCCGCTCGCGGCCGTGCAGATGGGGTTGATCTACGTCAATCCGCAAGGCCCGAACGGCAACCCCGATCCGATCGCCGCCGCAAGGGACATCCGTGAGACGTTCGCCCGTATGGCAATGAACGACGAGGAGACGGTGGCACTCATCGCTGGTGGCCATAGCTTCGGCAAAACCCACGGCGCTGGCCCGGCGTCCCACGTGGGCCCCGATCCCGAAGGAGCGAATCTGGAAGAGTTGGGCTGTGGCTGGCGAAGCAGCTTCGGCAGCGGAAAAGGCGCCGATACGATCACCAGCGGCCTGGAAGTGACCTGGACCACCACGCCCACCAAGTGGAGCAACAACTTCTTCGAAAACCTGTTCGGCTTCGATTGGGAACTAACCAAGAGCCCCGCAGGTGCGCATCAGTGGACGCCAAAGAATGGCGGCGGAGCCGGTACCGTGCCGCATGCGCACGACCCGTCCAAGCGGATCTCCCCTTCCCTCCTCACCACCGATCTCGCCCTGCGGTTCGACCCGGCGTATGAAACCATCTCGCGCCGCTTCCTGGCGAATCCCGACCAATTCGCTGACGCTTTTGCCCGGGCGTGGTTCAAGTTGACCCACCGCGATATGGGACCGCGCGCACGTTATCTTGGCGCGGAAGTTCCCGCCGAGGTACTCATCTGGCAGGACCCCATCCCCGCAGTGAATCACCCCGTGGTAGATGCCCAGGACATAGCCGCACTGAAGGCCAAAATCTTGGCCTCGGGCCTGTCGGTCTCAGAACTGGCTTCCACTGCTTGGGCCTCGGCCTCCACGTTCCGTGGGTCCGACAAGCGCGGTGGCGCGAACGGCGCCCGTATTCGCCTCGCTCCGCAGAAGGATTGGGAAGTCAACCAGCCCGCCCAACTGGCCAAGGTCCTCAAGACCCTGGAAGGCATCCAAACTGCCTTCAATAGCGCCCAATCGGGCGGCAAGCAGGTTTCGTTGGCGGACCTAATCGTGCTGGGCGGAGGCGTCGGCATCGAGCAGGCGGCGAAGAATGCCGGTCACGAAGTTACCGTTCCCTTCACCCCGGGACGCACGGACGCTACACCAGAGCAGACCGATACCGCGTCCTTTGCGGTGCTCGAACCGATCGCGGATGGTTTCCGTAATTACCTCAAGCGCAAATACTCCGTACCCGCAGAAGCTCTGCTGGTGGACAAGGCGCAATTGCTGACCCTCACCGCACCTGAATTGACGGTGCTCATAGGCGGCCTGCGCGTCTTGAAGACCAACTTCGGTGGGTCGCAACATGGCGCCCTCACCAAGCGCCCGGAGGCACTGACCAATGACTTCTTCGTGAACCTGCTCGACATGGGCACGGAATGGAAGCCGGTCTGGCAGGACGCCGACCTGTTTGAAGGCCGCGACCGCTCCACGGGCGCCCTCAAGTGGACTGGCACGCGAGTGGATCTGATCTTCGGCTCAAACTCCATACTCCGCGCACTGGCTGAAGTCTACGCCAGCTCCGACGCACAGAAGAAGTTTGTCCAGGATTTCGTTGCCGCCTGGACCAAGGTGATGAACCTGGATCGCTTCGATCTGGCCTGATTTCCGAGCTTCAATAGTTCGAACCCTTATCCGCCGACCTCTCCACAAAAGAGGTCGGCGGTTTGCTTTTCAGACCTGCCTTGCGGCGGCCCGGGATCAATAACTATCCAAATCGCGACAACTGACCTAATAATTGCCGAGCTCAAACCGGCACCACACCGGCAACGCAGGGAAGTGAATCTAGATTAACCGGAGACGGTGCTACGAGAAAGCCTGGCTCCTCCAGGTTGCCAAAGCGTACCAAACGCGTCCTCCAAGACCGGGAGGGCGAGGCTCTCGACGAGCCCATACCAGCGGCAGGTGGCTTCGCCTCAGAATTGCAAATGGCTGATTTAGAGTCAGATGCACGGCTCTCCCTTCGTAACCTTTCTCCGCCTGCGAGACAAAACGCCCCCACGTGTCTTGGAAGACCCGTTTGAACACACCTAAGCCAATCCCGATCACTCTAGTTTGGACAGTTTTGCCGGGTTGCCTCTATTCAGCGAAGATCGCGAATAAATTCGCTTGTATCGCGAGAGCACCGCTCTAACCTCTCCAAAATCTCAGCAAGCCATTTCCCTATGTGCTGGTCACCCACCCATGGACTGCGCGTCCCCTGCCTTCACGCCATGACCATTTTTTCCCAAACATTCGTGAATCCGAAAACAGCAGAACGTCGGACCAGAATTGTCGGACAAGTTAGCAACAACCGCCAGGCGGGGTCTGGAATACTAACTACATCGCCTGCCGCGCAGGTATAAGAGACATCCACGCGACCATTCCTGCATAGCTCCCTTTCAAGACATCTTCCCCACTCCGAACTCACCAAGACCATGCCCGAATCCACCAGCCCAGCCGCGGTCGACACTATCGTCCGCGCCGCCATCTATCCACCCATCGGCATAGCCCGCGTCGGAAATAGCCGCGAACCGGGCGAAGCCGGATACTTCGTCGGACCGGAAGTCCCCGACGAGCCCGCGTTGCCCTTGGGCCAATACAAGGATGCCTCCGGAGCCCTGCGGCGCCAGGCCGCCCGCTTCCGTATCTATGGCTATAACGCCGCCGGTCAAATCGTTGGCGAAATCACCGCCGCCCACGCCAAAATCGAGTGGACCGTCCATCTCGCAAACAAAAAGGCCGCCTGGTATAACTTCGAGATGGCACTCGATCTCCCGGCGCAGTTCGAGGCCAACGTCCCACCCACCACCCGCCGCAACGTCCTGGTCCAGGGACCGGATCGCGCCAAACTGGCTATCGACCCCGGCGCACGGTCCATCTCGGGCTGCAATGCCAGTGGTCCGAAATTCAATACGGGCAAGTTTTTCAATCTTTCAGTCGATCTCGGCGAGTTGCGCACCGACGCCAACGGCTGCCTTCTGGTGTTGGGTGGCTTTGGCGTTTCGCAATCCATCGTCAAACAGCCTCCCCAGACCTTCGCCAATAACGACGGCTGGCACGACGACACCTCCGACGGCCCCGTCGACGCCACGGTCACGATCAATGGCACTCACCTCCCTGTCGAAGGCGCCTGGGTGGTGGTTGGGCCGCCAAATTATGCCCCGGCTATCAAGACGGTTCGCACCTTCTATGACTTGATCTACGATTGCATGGTGGCTTGGAAGATGATCGAGAGCCCCGCCAACGTTTCTTTTCAACACCATATCCGCCCTATATTCGAACGCCTCAGTGGTCTGCAATGGGTCAACCAAGGCTTCGCCTCCTTCTTCGGAGTCGGCACGCCATTCGATGCCGACAAGCTTCTGGTCCGTCTCGCCGATGCCAGCGACGGCAACGCGGAATACCGCCAGCGGGTCTACGCCCAGTTCCGCAATCCCAGCAAGAACGCCTCCAAGACTGGGGCTCAACTCGGGAAGATGCTTTGGCCGCCGTTCTATGGCGACGCCCTCGACAGTCTCAGCACGCCCAATCCCCAGACGCCAGATCCCAGCCTTACCGTTCCCGATGGCCTCGCTTCGCTATCGTCCATCCAGCTTTCCTGGCTGCAACAATGGGCGTTGGGGAAATTCGTGAACGACCTGGATCTCAAGGCCCGTCCTCCCACTTCGCTCGCCCAAGTGCCGCTCGCAGATCAACCGCTCGCGCTAACGGCGGCGGCGTTGGACCACTGCCTCGCGGACGCCTTCCATCCGGGGTGCGAACTCACCTGGCCCATGCGCATTCGCAGTCTCTATAGCGCACCGTTCCGCATTCGACGTCGTCCGTCAGATCAACCCGAGCCTGACTGTGGGGACGTGCTTACCCCGGAAAAAGCCCTGTCCCCCATCGGCCCCCTCAACGGCGCGGCCCCTGGCGACCTCAGCCGTTGGATGGCCGTGCCCTGGCAGACCGACACCGCCAGTTGCCTCTCGGGTTACTCTTTCTTCAATACCTCTCCCAGCCTGCCAACGTTCTGGCCAGCGCGCGTGCCGAACCAAGTGCTGAGCGCCGATGACTTCAAGGTCGTCATGGATGCCGCCGCCACTCCCGAAACCCGCCTGGATGCCTTCTACCGGCGTCAATACTGGTTCCGCATCTTCAATCAATACCAGGAAACGGGCATTGAGTTGATGATCGAAAACTTCGGCAAACTCGGCGTCATCGAGGAGCACGACGGCCCGACCGATCTGCCAATTGTTCCGGGCAAAGTGTGGGTTGAATCCGTACCCGGCACGATCGTCCCCAGCCCTGTCGGTACTGCGGCAGTCCGCAAGCTGCTCACCTCCACGGCGCCCAAGGGTGAACCGCACCCCCCGACTGGCAATCCCCCGAGCTTTGAACACCTGCGCAAGATGGGCCGGGATCGCCTCCATTGACGCCACCGGATATCATTATAGTCGGAGGCGGGATCGCCGGAGCCAGTTGCGCCCTGGCACTCGCCCGCGGAGGCATGCCGGTCAGCCTGGTCGAAGCCGAACCGGCAGCCCAATGGAAAATCGGCGAGACTCTGGGGCCTGAATCCCGTCCCGTCCTGCAGGCTCTTGGGGTGTGGGATCGTTTCACCCAGGCGGGCCATCTCCCGTGCCACGGGAATGCCTCGGCCTGGGGAGGCGGCGCCTTGGTGGCGAAGGATTTCATCTTCAATCCCTACGGGAATGCCTGGCAATTGGATCGGGTCTCCGTTGAAACGATGCTGGTGACGGCTGCCGAACAGGCCGGGGCCGTGATTCGCCGCGGACACGCGGTGGACGAGATCGAGCGTCACGCCACCGGATGGTACGTCCATCTGGGCGCCGAAACGCTGTCCGCCAAGGGGTTGGTCGATGCCACCGGACGGCGTTCTGCCATTGCGCGAAAAGCCGGCGTGAAACGTGAGATCCTGGATCAACTGGTGGCAGTTTACAGGGTCGCCAGTTCGGATTCCGGCAGCGACCAGGACAGCCGTACCTATATAGAATCTTGCCCGGACGGCTGGTGGTATTCGGCCCTGATGCCCGGTGGCAGGCGGACGCTTTCTTTCCAAACCGACGCCGACCTCCTTCCCGGACAAGACTGGCGAACGAGCGAATGGTTTACCGCGCGCCTGCGGCAAACCTGCCATATATCGAAACTCCTGGAGGGCCATGGCTACGCCTTCCACGGGCTGCCGCAATTGACGTCGGCCCACTCCGGACGATTGGAGCAGGCGGCAGGCGATGGGTGGCTAGCTGTGGGAGATGCCGCTATTTCGTTTGACCCGTTGTCCGGCCACGGAATCATCAATGCCCTTACCAGCGGCCAAAAAGCTGCAGCGCTACTCCTCAGTGCCGAACCGAATTCCGCCGTTGGCGCCTCGGTATACACCGATGGTACTGAAACCACTTGGCAGCGATTCTTGGAGGGGCGAAAACAGTATTATAAAGCGGAGAACCGCTGGCCCACCTCCGAATTCTGGCGCCGAAGACATTAAGACAATCTAGGTTTCCGGTACTTAGAATCAACTGGCCGCCAGCTCCCCCATGTTGCCCAAGCCCACCCGTGGCGTCTTCCAAAAGCCCGGGAGGGCGAGACTCCGTCGAGCCCTGCTATCGGCCGGAGGCTTCGTCCCGGAAAAAATAGAAACGAATCGAAGCGTGTACCTCAACCCACCCTCATCGCCCACCGCAATA
>DATJII010000147.1:0-9832 GCA_035493435.1 Candidatus Limnocylindria bacterium
GGAAAGTTCCCTCCGCCGTTGAAAACCAAGATCTAGCTAGCTTCAGCGATTACTTGCTGATGAAGAGCATCTCTTCGTAAGTCGGCATCGGCCAGAGATCGTCGGCGACAATCGCTTCCAAGGCGTCGACGGTGGTCCGGATGACCAGCAACTGGGGAAGCAATTCATGGCAGAAGTGCTCCGCTTCGGCGACCAAGCTGGCGGCATGGTGACCACGGATCTCACCGAGCTTCTTGAGTCCCTCGTTCAATTCACCGATCAAGGTGGTGACCTTGGTCAGGCGGCACGTTCCGACTTCAACGCCAGCAGCCTTCAGGGCAGCCACGTTGTTGGCGAGTTCGGTCTGGTAGCGAATCGCGGCCGGGATGTACTTCGTGTTGACCAGCTCGGTGACCAGGTTGGCCTCGACGTTCACGGCCTTGACATACTGTTCGTAGGCGATGTCACGGCGAGCTTCCAATTCCCGCTTGGTCAGGATGCCATACTTCTCGAAAGCAGCTACCGTGGAAGGAGCGGCCAGCACGGGCAGGGCGTCCACCGTAGTCTTGAGGTTCGGCAGTCCGCGAACGGCGGCTTCCTTGTGCCACTCTTCGGAGTACCCGTTGCCATTGAAAACCACTGCAGTGTGCTTGATGGCGATTTCGGTCAGCAATTCGGCAACGGCCCGGTCGAAGCCATCCTTCGGAGCGGCTTCGAGCTTGGTGGCGACGTAGTCGATCGACTCGGCCATGATGGTGTTGAGCACTGCGAGCGGGGTGCCAATGCTCTGGTTCGACGCCACCGCGCGGTACTCGAACTTGTTGCCCGTGAAGGCGAAAGGCGAAGTACGGTTACGGTCACCGGCATCCTTGGGCAAGACCGGCAACGAGGGAACACCGATGTCCATGGTGCCGGCTTTCTTCGACGACTTGGCCGCACCCTTCTTGAGCTGCTCGAACACGTCAGCCAATTGGTCGCCTAGGAAGATCGAGATGATCGCCGGAGGCGCTTCGTTGGCACCGAGACGGTGATCGTTGCTGGCGCTGGCTACCGCTGCGCGGAGGAGTCCACCGTGAAGGTGGACAGCGCGGATTACGGCGGCGCAGAATACGAGGAACTGGAGGTTTTCGTGCGGGGTCGTGCCGGGCTCCAAGAGATTACCTTGGGTGGCATTACCAAGCGACCAGTTCAGGTGCTTGCCGGAGCCATTGACGCCAGCGAAGGGCTTCTCATGGAGAAGCGCTTCCAAGCCGTACTTGCGAGCCACGCTCTTGAGCGTGGTCATGATCAACTGCTGGTGATCGGCCGCCACGTTCGCATTCTCATAGATCGGTGCGATTTCGTACTGGCTCGGCGCCACTTCGTTGTGACGGGTCTTCACCGGCACACCCAGGCGATACAGGACCGCTTCGGAATCGTGCATGAACGCCTGCACGCGCTCGGGAATTACGCCAAAGTATTGGTCTTCGAATTCCTGCCCCTTCGGCGGACGAGCGCCGAAAAGGGTTCGACCGGAGCTGATCAAGTCAGGACGGGCGAGGAAGAAATTTCGGTCGATGAGGAAGTACTCCTGCTCGGGACCAGCGGTCGCCGTGACCATCGCGATATTTGTGTGACCGAAGAGCTTCAAGATACGGCGAGCCTGTTCGTCCAAGGCCTTCATGGAACGCAGGATCGGCGTCTTGACGTCGAGGACTTCGCCAGTCCAGGACACGAACGCAGTCGGGATGCACAGCGTCACGCCATTGGCGCTCTCGATGAGATAGGCCGGGCTTGTGACGTCCCACGCGGTATAACCACGAGCTTCGAAAGTCGCACGGATGCCCCCACTGGGGAACGAGGAGGCGTCAGGTTCGCCCTGGATCAGCTGTTTGCCGGTGAATTCGGCGATTGCTCCACCCTTGCCGTCGGGCTCGAGGAAGCTGTCATGCTTTTCTGCAGTGATGCCGGTCAGCGGTTGGAAAATATGGGCGTAATGGGTGGCGCCATGTTCGAGCGCCCAATCCTTCAAGGCCAGCGCGACTGCGTCGGCCGTGCTCGTGTCGAGCGTGGAGCCGGTTTCGAGCGTCTTCTTGAGAGACTTGTAGACAGCCTTCGGCAACCGGGACTGGGCCACGCGGTCGTTGAAGACGGCGGCACCGTATCCGGAGGCGGTGTGGCTTCCCTTGTGGGAGAGCGAAGGACTGACGCGGAAGCTATTTGCAGCCTGAATGGCTGCCTGACGAGCAGGGCTAGCACTCATGTTTTCCGTTACTTACTGGTTATGCGGTTTCGTTGTTATTTAGTTGCGAGTGGCGCACCAAGCACCAATGGCGGATCGCCGTCCGTCATTATTGGCGCGAGGCGCAAAATCTTTCAAAATAGTGGTAGCGTGTCGATGGGAGGATTGTTGGGAGTGAATCCCCGCTCAGCGGCCAAACGGGCGTGTGACGAGCCAAGACGCTCGGCCACAATCTGTTGCGAGGCAGCCGTTAAAGGCTTGCGCACGTCCCGTTTGAGTTGCCTCAAACATGCCATCTGCTTTGTTTTCGGTCTCAGCCATTCCCACGCTTTTTCATCGTCGCCGTGTTCGGGAGGTTTCCGAAGCAACGTGAACGTTTCAGGTCTGCACCCCCACGTCACTCAGCGAAGTTGCCTGCCTGATGCAACCTTAGTGCCAAAGATTGGGAAAAGTGCACGGCGCGATTCATCACCCCGAATTCAGGCCGTTTCCACGTTTTTAAAATCTGCCTTCGGTTCCGATTTTCCATGTCGCTTTTTGACCAGTGGGGCAAAAAACCACCTTAATGATTCTTTAACATACTTCCCGGTCGAACGATGAATTATCCGCCCGCAACCACGCGCAATTCGGATCTTGTTGATCTATCTCCGCGGGCACCCAGTCGTCGCTCTCTTGCCCTTCAAGTGCGGCCAAAATGATCGACATCGGAACAGGGTTCGAGTTTGGCGATTTCAGCCATGATTCGTAGCGAGGCCTCTTGATAAATGGCTTTTAGCCGCGGCTTGGAGCAAGTCCTCGCTTCGGTTCGTAGGTCCGAGAAATCAACTGGTTTGCCATATTTAACTGCCAAGGGATGGAGCTTGGGAAACCGGCGATGTCGCCCCCACGCTTCAAAGGTCCCAAAAACCCGAGCAGGAACTACCGGTGCTTCGGATTTAATGATCGTGAGACCAATGCCGGGGCGCACCAATTGAACCTGTCCGTCCTTGGTACGGGTGCCCTCAGGAAATAACAGGATGCAGCCACCGGCCTGAAGCCGATCCAAGATTGCTTTCAGGCCTGCTCCCCCTCCCCCTTCCCGGTCCACGGGAACCGAATTCATTGTCCGCACGATCGCGCCAATGATGGGGATCGTGAACAGCGTATCGCGGGCGAGAAAATAAATGGCCCGGTGGATTCCGCAACCCACCAAGGGCGGATCGATAAAGCTGGCATGGTTGGAGGCCAGAATGCAGGGCCCCGTAGCGGGTACACGATCGGGGTGAAAAACCTTCCACCGGAACAAAGCCCAGAAAAGGACACGAAGCCCGTGCCAGGTAAAGAAATACGGAGGCGACATCTGCCACGGCAAACGCTTGCGATCAGTGCTCATGGCAGGTCGATTCGCAATCCGTCCCACGCCAGGGAGACACCCTCCGGCATTTCCGATTGATCCAAATCATGATCGTAGTCGTGGGTCAAGTGGGTGAAAAACGTGCGCTCGGCCCCGATTCGGCGGGCGGCGGTAAGTGCTTCATCCAAGCACATGTGGGTGGGGTGCGGTTCCTTCCGCAGCGCGTCAATGATGGCCACCTCCACGCCGCGGACGCGGTGGGCGACGTCCGAAGGTATCTCCTTGCAGTCGCTCAGGTAAGCCAGCCGAGAACGTCCCCCTTGCTCAAACAAGAAACCGGTGGTCGTGAACCTGCCATGGGGCAGATCAAACGGTATCACCTGCAGGTCCCCGATCTCGAAGGGGCCAGTAATCACTCGCGGGTCAGGGTGGAAGTAGCTTTTGGGGATGGGCCGGCCATCGAATGCGTAGGTGAAAATGCGGCGCAAATGCGAAAGCGTCTCGTCGCTCGCGTATATCGGCAGCGGCCCTCCACGCAGGTCACAGACCCGGCGGCAGTCATCCATGCCCATCACATGATCGGCGTGGGCGTGGGTGACAATAACGGCGTCGAGGTACCCCAATCCTTCCCGCAGCATTTGGGTCCGAAAATCGGGAGTGGTATCGATGACCACCCGGACCTCCGGAGTCTCAAGAAAAAGCGAGGGACGCAGGCGGTGATTCTTGGGATTAGCCAGGAAAGCTTCCGAATAGGCCTTCCCGATAATAGGGACGCCTTGGGAAGTTCCCGTGCCCAGAAATCGAAACGACAAAGACATCTCGCCGCCCATCTTGCCGGGAGTCTCCCTTCAAGTCCACGTTCGACGTTTTGCGGTTTGCAACTCGGCGAATCTCCCCCAACAGTCTCCGCCACGTTGTCGTCATGCTGACCACGCTGCGGATCAAGAACCTGGCCTTGGTGGCCGACCTGACACTCGAATTCCAACCCGGCTTTTGCGCTCTCACGGGAGAGACCGGTGCTGGCAAATCGGTCGTATTGGGCGCGCTCAAGCTCGTACTTGGAGGAAGGGCGGATCGCTCAGCCATCCGTGCGGGTGCTGACTCCTGCTCGGTCGAGGCCGTCTTCGACATCAAGAACGTGCGCGCTCCCCTGGCACAAATCCTTGAGGAAAACGGAATTGAACCCTGCGAGGGGTATCATTTGTTGGTCAAACGAACCCTAACCGCCGCCGGAACCAGCCGCCAATTCATCAACGGAAGTGCTTCCACCGTCGCCGTCCTCGGCGAACTGGGCACTTGGTTGGTCGACCTCCATGGACCGCATGACCATCAATCGTTGCTTTATCCGGCCCGGCAATTAGCCATTCTCGATACCTTCGCAACCCTCGATGCCCGGCGCGAACAATTGGCCGCCAAAGTGAGTGAAGCCAAACGCCTCCAGCAGGAAAAGGCAGCATTGATGGTGGACGAGGTCACCTATCATCAACAATTGGACCTCGCCCGCTTCCAAGTACATGAGATTACGGATGCTCGTCTCATACTGGGCGAGGAAGAGGAACTGGATCAGGAACACCAGCGGTCGATGAATTCGGTTCGTCTGGCCGAATCCTGCCAGGCGGCTGTCGGACTCCTAAACGAGGACGAAAACGCCATCACGAATCGTTTGATGCAGGTGGGACGACTCTTGCATGACATGGGGAGAATAGATACCTCGACCGTGGGGTTTTCCGCCCTCCAAGAACAGTCACTGCTGGCCGCCCAGGAGCTGCTGGGGGAACTCGAACGCTATGGGGAATCGCTCCAAATCGACGCCGAGCGACAAGGCCAGGTGGAGGAGCGGTTGAATCTAATTAATTCTCTAAAACGCAAGTATGGCCGCTCCATCGCCGAAATCCTTGCCTTTGGCGACGCCGCCCGGGAGCGTCTGCGCGCCCTGGAATCGCAACAGACAGAGATCGCGCGCCTCGTTGGCGAAATCGCCGATTGTGAGAACGAGATACGCGCATTGGGGGCGGATCTAACCCGAGACCGCAGGATTGCCATTCCCCGACTGGCCAAGGCCGTCACCCAGGAGCTTTCCGCGCTTGGCTTCCGCCAAAGCTCTTTCGACATCCACCTTATCCAAAGCGAGGACGCAACTGCCACCGGGTTTGATGTGGCAGAGTTCCAATTTGCCCCGAATCCGGGTGAACCAGCCCGCGCTCTCCGGGCAATCGCCTCCAGCGGTGAACTAGCGCGAGTGATGCTGGCGCTGAAGACCGCGCTCGCGGCCGAAGACGATGTTCCCGTGCTGGTATTCGATGAAGTAGATGCCAACGTGGGCGGAGAAACGGCCCACGTAGTGGGTCAAAAAATGCGGCAAATCAGCCAGAAACACCAGGTCCTGTGCATCACCCACCTGCCCCAGGTCGCAGTCCACGCGGACGCCCACTACCTGGTCTCCAAGGAGATTCACGAAGGCCGCACCCAATCCAGGGTGGTTCTGCTTGATGCCGCCGATCGGCGCAACGAGATCGCCCGGATGCTGGGCGGCGGACCGGCCGCCCAACAACACGCAGAAGAATTACTGCATCCCAGTAAACCCGGGGCGCCTGTGGCACGTCCGGTCGAGGGATCGCTTTTCTAGTTAGTGGAGTTACTTGCCTTTTTCCAACTCCGCCAACTTCAACGCGGCTTCTTCCCACTCCAGGGTCAGCTTCTCGATATGAGCCGTGGCTTCCCTCATCTGGCCGGTCAAGGCGATAATTTTCGTGGGTGAGGTGTGCGTCGCAGGTTTTTCCAGTTCCACCGTAAGCGTCCGCTGGCGTTCCTCGTTTTGTTCAATCTTCCGTTCCAGGTCGGAGACGACCTTTCTTTGGTCAATCAAAGCTCGGCGCAAATCGACGGCCGGATCGGGTTTGCCCTTAACCGGGTGCGCATGGCTTTTTCCCGTCACTTTGGCGGCTTCTACTGGGCGGGCATCTTTCAGTCCTCGATCCTTCGGCTTCGCATTTGCGGCTTTGTCCTTGCCGCCGCCAGCCGTCAATCCAGCCCTCGCGGAGTCCGCCTTGGACTTGGTCAGATAGTAATCGTAGTCCCCGGCAAAGGGAGTCAACGCTCCGGCATTGACGTGCAACACCTTGGTCGCCAGGGCTCGAATGAAATGAACGTCGTGGCTGATGAAAACCAGGGTGCCGGTGTATTCGCTGAGCGCCGCCACCAAGGCATCAATGCTGGAGATGTCCAAGTGCGTGGTCGGTTCGTCCATCAGGAGCAGATTGGGCGGATTGAGCAGAATCTTCACCAATGCCAGCCGGCTCTTCTCACCACCACTCAGCACCGAGACTTTCTTATGCACGTCATCGTCACGAAAGAGGAAACAGCCGAGCAATGAACGAATATAGAGTTCCGTCACCCGGGCATCGGTGTCGAGAGCCTCCGCCAGGACCGTGCGGTTCATATCGAGCATCTCTGTCCGATATTGGGCGTAGTAGCCACACTTTACCCGGTATCCCAGGATTCGCTCACCCTGCCCTGGCTCCAGGACGCCGCCCAGGAGTTTCAGCAACGTAGACTTGCCGGCGCCGTTCGGCCCCACCAGCACGATGCGCTCGCCCTTGGTCGCTTCAAAGTCGATCCCTTCGTAGATGACGTGATCGCCATAGGCAAAGTGAAGCTCCTTGAGCTGGACTACCCGATGGCCACTCGGCTCTGGCTGTGGAAACGCAAAGTCCACCGTCTTGGCCGCGGCTTCCGGCGCATCGACCTTGTCCATGCGGTCGATCTGCTTGAGCTTCGCCTGGGCCTGGGCCGCCTTGCTGTTCTTCGCACGGAACCGCTCCACGAACAGCATCAAGCGCTCGATTTCCTTCTGCTGGTTCTTAAACGCCGCCATCTGCTGCGTTTCCTGGGCGTCGCGCTGTTCCAGGAAGGTGTCATAGTTCCCCGTATAAGTCCAAATGCGCCCATTCCGGATCTCGACGATGCCCGTGACCGTCTGGTTCAAAAACTCGCGATCGTGGGAAATCAGCACGATTCCACCGGGATAGTTCTTTAGATAGGACTGGAACCAGATCAACGTCTCAAGGTCGAGATGGTTGGTGGGTTCGTCCAACATCATGAGATCGGGCTCCTGCACCAAGAGCCGCGCCAGGTGGGCGCGCATGACCCAGCCGCCCGAGAGCGACTTGGCCGCACGGTCGAAATCCGTCTCGCGAAAAGACAATCCTTTCAGGACCCGTTTGGCCTTCGCAATCTTCGACCCGTCGAAGTGCGACGGATCGTAGTCCTGATTGCCGTTGGGATCGTATTCCTGGGTCGCAGTGGCTAGTTCAAGGACGGTTTCCTCGCCCGCCGGAGCACTCTCCTGCGGCAAAAAGCCAAGCGTCATCCCGCGCTGCCGGGTGACCATGCCGCTATCCGGCTCCTCCTGGCCCATGACGATCTTGAACAAGGTGGTCTTGCCCGCGCCATTGGGGCCCACGAGGCCCAGACGATCGGTTCGATTGATGGTCAAAGAAACATCCGAGAACAGATCCTTTGAACCGTATGATTTGCTGATTTCCGAAATCGTAAACATGCGAAAAATTTATGGATTTATAAGTGGCCGCGTTCCGGGTTCACCCCGCGTTGAGCAACGAAAAATGGCGCAGAAAATGACGTTCGAGAATCTCTGCGTAGAGATCGCCCCGACGTGAGACGGTTTCCCGGAGGCGATTGCGGAAGGAATGTCCGCCGGATGAGACCCCCTCGGACAACACGACCGGTCCAGTGGCAGCCAATAATTGGCGCCCCGTCAGATGGTCCAGGTAGGTGTCTTCGTCTTCACCGTCGCGCGCTGGAGGAAGCACCGCCAATTGGTGTCCCGTCAACAATGTCCGGCTCATCAGGGCGGGGTCATTGATCCGGCTTCGGCTGAAATTTGCGATTTCGGCGAACAGCGGTCCGTCGGTCCGCGCCACCACACGCAGGGCCTCGAGATAACTGGTCGACGCAGTCTTGAGGTGAAGCATGTTGCCGCACAGACGGCCAATGACCGGATAGAGCGCAAACTTATCGGCTGCGTGGTGAAAGCTCAGCTTATATGGTCCGGCAAACTTGGCGATTCCCACGTGAATCTTCAGCCGATCCTCAAATTTCTTGGCGTCCCCCTGGAAATCGATACCGGGAATGAACTGACCTTCGTAGTGCAGGCCCAGGGCAATCAAGCCGGGAATCCCGCGCCGTTGCAGTTCCAGCGCCAGGAACAAATGATCCAACGGGGTGGTCACGGCGGCGGCGCCAGCGACACTTATTTCGATTTCAAAGGGCCTTCCAGCACACCCGCGGCTGGCTTCCAAAGCCCATTTTTCCGCCAGTAGGGTTGCTCGGGCGTACTTAACCGCAGCCCGCATCAAATCCTCTTCGTCAAATTGCAGCGGATTGATCCGGTGTCCGACCGAGAAGAACCGGCCAATATAATACTCCTTCCAATCAAAGCCCTCGAAAGCCCCTTCGGCCTCCAGCACCGCCACGCGTTCCCGCAGGGCGGACTCATCCAACAAGTCGGCGTCCGAGCCCACACTCGAACTCACGTCCAACGATAGCCACGTATAGCCGGAAGCCGAGGCCTGATAAATGGCTTCGATCGAATCCAAGCCATCGGCATCGGCCCCCCAGGCTTGGGAATAGCCGCTGGACCTGACGATTTCCACCGTGTCACGGATCGAATCCCGTCCGGCCTTGCCGGCTTGGTCCCAGGAATGCGGTGTACGCTGGAGGAAAAAGGGCGCGATCTCGGGCGATTGGCGCGCGGCCAGGACGTGGCCCGTGGTGGCCAAGCCGAGCCAATCGCCAAATCCAAAGGAGCGGCGCATGCCGATCGCGGAGGGACTATTTAACATGCAACAGGCGCGCCCGATGGGGCGCGATGGGAAAATGGGATGAGGGGCCGGAACCTGGCCGACCCTCGGGATTAAGTGCGCAGGATATCCTGTACCCGGAGGCCGCGGAGTTCGAACAGGCGCTTGATGGTGTCCTCGATGAGGTTATTCGGGCAACTGGCACCCGCCGTAATCCCCACCGTGACGGGCCGCTCCAACGGATACCAATCCCGAGTTTCCACTTCCTGGGCGGTGTGTTGGTTCCAGTGCTGGATCAGCTGGGCGGACTCCATCTTCGCCGCGTTCTTGATGAAATAGGTCGGCAGCACCTTTTCGCCCATCTCGGCCAAATGCGAAGTGTTAGAGGAGTTGTATCCGCCGACCACAATAAGCAAATCCATCGGCTCGCGGAGCAGCCGTTGAAGCGCGTCCTGACGGTCCTGGGTCGCGCCACAAATG
>DATJII010000148.1:0-20522 GCA_035493435.1 Candidatus Limnocylindria bacterium
GAGCGTATATTGGCCAGCGGAGTGCGAAATTCATGCGAGACGATGGCGACAAAGTTACTCTTGAGTTGGTTTAGCTCCTTCTCAGTGGCCAGCGCGCGCAACAGGTCGTTCTCCGCCCTCATGCGGGCGGAGATTTCCGACTGCAATTGCCGGTTGGAACCCACCAACTCGATCGTGCGCTCGCTGACGCGCCGCTCGAGGGCCTGGTTTAGTTCCCGGACGGTCTCCTCGGAGACGCGCAAGGACTCCGCTTGCTGCCGGATCTCGACCGAGATGCGTTCCGCTTCCACGCGGCGACGAATCTGAGTCCAAAGGATGGCCGCCAGCAAGAGGGTGCAGGTCCCTCCGCCAACCAGGACGATGCCAGGAAAATAGACCAGGCTGGGATCATAAAAGGACTGCGTGGGCACTATAAGATAATGGTTGGTGGTGCCGAAGAAGGTCGATCCGACAATGGGAAACTTCAGGTCGAAGAGGCTCTCCATGGAACGCGCCCCACGCGGCAGCAGTCGCGCTTCCACCGCACGTTGTACCGACGGCTGCAAGGACCAATCCAGCGTGGCCAGGGGATCGTAGGTAAGCAGGAGATATCCGCGCAGTTCCTCCGCGCCATCCAGGCTGGGACCGCGAACGGGATGCAGCAGCAAATTCCCCGGTTTCCCGGTCAAATCCTCGCGATGGATATTGAAAGGTTCGGAAGCCATCCCCAGCCGCGAATTCCGGGCTTGCGCCTCAACTGCGGAAAAGGAAGGCACTTTGGCCAAGTCCATCCCGGCCGCGAAGCGTGAGTCCTTGTCCCGGGATTCGACCCACCGAAGCACAAAACGATGGGGCGGGGAGGCCGCCCCCGCGCCCGGCTCAATGGAAACCCAGCCAATATCCATCCAGTGGGGAACGGTCGTACGCCACTCGAATTTATGGAGAAACTCAGCCCATCGCTCGCCAGTCATCGGTTGGTCAGCCAGGAACGCGGTCATGGGACGGAGCAGATCCTGATAGACTCGAAGAGTCAGAGTCAGCCGCTCGACCACGGTCACCACTTCACGAGCCAATCGCGCCCGATGGGTGTGGTTAACATATTGGCTGCCTTGGTAATACCCGCCAATGCTCAACGCCAAACCGACGATCAGTACGATCGCTGGCAATATCCTGGCAGACCGCAGGGGTCGTGACATTTGGTTCGGCATGACACTACGACGCTCGCTAACGGCGTCGATACAAGGCTGGGGACGCTTGACCCGTGAGAAGGCGAATCGGAACACTTCCCGACGCACTCGCCCCACCGAATCCCAAGGCACCGCCCGGACACCATCCTGTCCGATGCGGCACGGAATGCTATACACCGAAAGTGGCATAGCGCACCTCGCCGCGCTGTGCGCAGGATACGGCATGCAAACGATCCATCCTATTTCAATTTCGGCTCCGACCGGTGGCGGCGCCTGTAGGCCGGAAGGCGGCCTCGGGGGCTTGTTGACGGCGGCCTTACTTGCCCTTTCGGCGCTATTTTCCACGGGTACCAGCCGCGCGGCCATCTACAACGTCGGCCCCAATGCCGGGCAATTGCCCAAGCTCGCCAGTGTTCCCTGGGGCTCCTTGAAGCCCGGTGACATGGTCAACATCTATCCGAACGCGACGGGCTACCACGAAATCATCCAAATCTCCGAGTCCGGCACCGCCCAGAATCCCATCACGATTCGAGGTATTCCTGACCCCAACACTGGCTCCCTCCCAGTTATTGACGGCGCTGATGCGGTGATGGATCCCAAAGTCGATTTCCGCAATGCGGTATTCGAAGAGTTGGGGGTCATCCTGGTCACCCCACGAAAAACGGGTTACCTCTACGGCAAGACCTTTCCAGATTGGATCAATATCGAGACCCTCGATATCCGCAACGCCCTCTATACACCGGACAACTCCATCACCTTCACCGATGAGCACGGGGTCTCCGGCCGGCTTTTCAATTCGTTCGGTTGCGGCATTTATATTGAATTTGCCCATAACCTGGCCATTCGCGGCTGCGAGATCAGCTTCAACGGCAACGGTATCTTCGCCAATTCCAAGAACGGCGCCGCCCAATCGTCCCAAAACCTGCTCATCGAGAAGAACTACCTCCACGACAATGGCCAGCCTCAACTGGCGGACCCCAACCATCCGGGGCAGCTCCTCAGCAACGGCTTCCACGAGCACCACATCTACGTGGAATCCGACGGCGCAATCTATCAATACAACCGGTTCGGTCCATTGCGCACGAATTGTCATGGCATCACCATCAAGGATCGCAGCGCGGGCTGTATTGTCCGCTATAACGAAGTGACCATCGCCGACGGCTCGCACGCCTTTGGCATCCTGGATCCCCAGGGCGGCTCGGGCTTCATCGAGTACAAAACCAACTACCAGGACGCCTACGTGTACGGCAATCTGGTCACCGTGTTGAATACGGGATCCAGCCAGGTCCAAATCGTGTGGTTTGCCGCGGCCAATGGGCCGGCCTACTACCAGCAGGAACACCGGGGCACGCTGTACTTCCATCACAATACGGTCGTAAATCACCGCGCGGGCGCCGCCCTGTTTTTCCTCACGGATGTCACGATGGCGGGAACCACGAACATCTATGAAAAGGTGGATTGCCGGAACAATATTTTCTATACCGAATCGCAGTGGCAGAAGTCCATCTACTACGCGGGCGCCATAGTGGTAACCTCGGCCAACGGGGCCATCGATCTTCACAACAACTGGTTTTCCCCCAAGACGCAGGTCACCGTCGGAAATCATGTTTATACCGGTCTGGTCACCGGCCTCGCCACCAGCCTGGTGGGCGACGCAAACGGGGCGAACAATCCCCATTTCGTGGATCTGAACGGTGCTGACTACCGCCTTGCCACCGGGGCGAACGCCCTCGACGCCGCCGCGCCCCTGTCCCCGACAATCCTGCCCACGTACGACGCCTCTCTCCAATACCTGGCGCCCCAGGGCTTCCAACCCCGGGTGCAGATCGGTACCGGCCTGGACATCGGCGCCCTCGAATCTCCCGCGGGTCTCGTGATGATCCCCGGCAGCCTGCCGAATAACGCACCCGTCGCCACTCCCAAGAACGTCACGCTCACGCAAGGCCAATCCGTCGGCATCGCCCTCACGGGCACCGATCCCGATGGGGATTCACTGGTCTATCACCTCTCCAACGGCGCGCTGCACGGCAATATTACTGGCGTGCCTCCGAATGTGATCTATTCGCCGACCGCTGGCTTTGCCGGTTTGGACAGTTTCGCCTTCGTTGCCGATGACGGGATCGCGCTGTCGACGCCGGCCATTGTCAATATCACGGTCAAGAGCGCCCCGACGAACAATCCCCCGCCCAATCCCGGGATTCTCACAGTCACCCTGACCTCTCCGCCCAACGGCAAGATATATACCAATCCGGCGACCGTGCTGATTAGCGCGACGGCGAGCTCGCCCGTGGGTATCAAGCAGGTGATCTTTTACCAAGCAACGACCGCCGGGACCAACGTCATCGGAAGCAGCACCGTTGCGCCGTACTCGATCACTTGGTCAAATCCCCCGCTCGGTATTTCAAAAATCTGGGCCCGCGCCATTGACAACGCGGATACCCCCGCCACGCCGTCCCGTGTTGATTCTGTCGGCTCCTACATTATGATCGTGGCGCCTGCCAGCACACCTGTTGGAACCGGAGCCACCCCTCCACCAGCCGCCGTCACGAAGGCCGAGAAGAAGCCGGTGAACCAGCTATAAGCCTTCGCGGAAAATACTTTTAGGCGAATCGGCGGACGGCAATTTTGCTGTCCGCCTTTTTTGTTTTTTAAAAAAATGACAACCGACTACAACGGAAACATGTCGCTCAAATATCCCACGCCGGCGCTCTACGCTCCGATGTCCCTCGCGTTTTATCAAAGCAAATTGACCTACCGATAGCGGGGCTCGACGGAGTCTCGCCCTGCCGGCTTTTGAAGCCTTCGGCTGTATTTGGCCGACGAGCGATGGCTTGGTGTCGCGTTTTTAAGCTGGACGATTTTCGATCTCCATTGCAAGACGTTCGGTATGCCTGATAACGGACACTGGGAAGCTGGGAGGCGGAAACCAGCACGTGGAGTTCACATCAAAATAGGTGAGCCCAATTGGGTTTGGACAACTCTTTGCACGGCCAACCGCGCTACTTGGTTGGCGAGTGAATCGGTTCACTCGATGCTTAGGCAAACGTGGGACGGAGCTACCAAATGGCTGGTGACTGACTACATTATCATGCCTGATCATTTACATTTCCTAGCCGCTCCTTTTGATACCGGGTTTTGCTTCGACAAGTGGGTGACATATTGGGAACGCGAATTTCGCAAGCTTCATAATCATGCGTCTTGGAGATGGCAAGCTCCCCCCTTTCATCGTCGGCTCCGCGACGGCGAAAAATATACCGACAAATGGAACTATCTGCGCGAAAATCCAGCACGAAAAGGTCTGGTCCAAAATGCCGACGATTGGTCCTATCAGGGCAAGCTTTTTGACATCATCTGGCAGGGGAAGTAGTCGGAGTCAGGCTCCTCCACGTTGGCTTGGAAGATGGGGCGCACGGCCCCAAAGCCCGGTAGGGCGAGACTCTGTCGAGCCCTGCAATCCGGAAGGATGCCTTGTTCCGAGGAAGAGCAGACGAATCGAAGCCAGCATCCTGCTGTTCAAAAAAGAAGACAAGCTACTACGTTGGAACAGGTTACAGTTCAACGCACCCCTCAGCGAACGGCTGGATTTTCTCGGTTAAAGCACCGGGTGAATCAATCGTAAAAGAAAGTTTGCGGGGTTTTCCCTGCGGCGGGGTAAGCAGGGTGGAAGGACGGTCAGGAGACCGCCCAACAAGTTAAAAGAAACACACATTCTATCTTATGAAATCATTCAAACTGTTCCTCGCCGTCGGTGCCATCTCCGCCTCCGCCCTGTTTGCCGCCCAGGCTGCGGAAGCCTTGCTGTCGCCCCGCGCTGCTGCGAACGCCCCGAAGATTGCCTCGACCAATGAGGCCAGCAAATCGGCGACCGGGACCGCAGCGGGCCACGATCACTGCTCCATGCCTGGCATGGACCACTCGGGAACGACTGGCAAGGGTGACGCGATGGCACACTGCAAAATGGCGCCCACGGGTCAAAAACATATGGGCTGCTGCAACTAAACCGCGCATCCTCAACGGGCGGCCGATTCGTCGGCCGCCTTTGTGACATGAAATCGCCTCCCTCCAACGCCAATAATGACGGCGACGCCAAGTTAAGGACCGTACTGCGCGAAGCGCACCCTGCTCCGGATCTGCCTCCACGATTTCAGGAGGGTGTCTGGCGGCGATTGGAGAAGTCCGAGAACCCCTCCCGCGAGCCATCCTGGCTCACCTGGCTGGATTCGTTGGCTCGACGCGTATTGCGTCCGGCCTATGCCACGGCAGGTTTGGTGGTGGTCCTGTTTGTGGGAACCTGGCTGGGCGTCCAGGAAGGCGGCAGGCAATTGCAACAAGCCGAGAAAGTCCGCTACGTTAGGGCTATCAGCCCGTTTGATCGTCTCGCCCCATGAGAAAGGTCCATCCCATCGTTGCCCTGCTCGTCGCCCTCCTGGTGGGTGCGGCCCTGTTCGCGACGTGCTATTGGATGGCCTCAAGAACCCGCCTGGCTACCGGACGCCACCAAGCCGACGACTTGGCTTGGCTCTGCCACGAATTTCAACTTGATGACGCACAGATGGCGCCGATTCGAGTTTTGCATGAAGGCTACAAGCCCCGGTGCGAGGCGCTATGCGCCCAACTCGCAGCCAAAAATCGGGACATTGCGAACGCGCTCAACGGCGCGACCAACGTCAGCCCTGAAATCGAGCACAAACTGGCCGAAGCGGGAGCGATTCGGGCCGAGTGCCAAGCAGAGATGCTGCGCCATTTCCAAGCCGTCGCGCGAACCATGCCGGGGTCGCAAGGCGCGCGTTATCTCTCCGAAATGCAACGCCTCACTCTGGGTGAGCAAAGTCATTCGGAGAATGCCATGCCTCATCCGCATCCATGAGCACGCCCGAATCCGACGCCTTGGACGAGGCGGACATGGAACGGCTGGCGGGCGGGCAGGATGCCGCACTCAACGCGTTGATGGCCCGGCACGCTGGCTCCCTATATGGTTTTCTTTGCCGATTCGTCGGCGACCAAGAAACTGCCAACGATCTGGCGCAGGAAACCTTCGTCCGGGTTTATCAACATCGGGCCGATTTCAAGCCTGGCCAGCGGTTCTCTACCTGGTTGTTCACCATCGGTGCCAACCTGGCCCGGAATCATCTGCGTTCGCGGTCACGCCGTCCCGAAGTCTCATTGGAATCGATGGCCATGGATGATGGTCCGAGCGTGGCCGATCGTCTTCCCGCCGGTGGCGACGCACCCGACGAAGCCGCCTTGCGACAGGAGCAACAACGGGCCGTGCGGCGCGCGGTGGCCGACCTCCCGGAAGACCTGCGTGAAGCCATTGTCCTGTGTGAATTAGAAGACCGCTCCGTCGCTGAAGTCGCCGGCATCCTGGCCACCACCGCGAAGGCGATTGAATCCCGCCTCTACCGGGCGCGGCAGCAGCTTCGCGCCCGGTTGTCCCGTTGGTTCAAAAATAGTTAGTATATGATCCTTTGATCGGCTTTCCCGGGCGAGGTGTATTCCCCCGAAGAAGAGAGATTTTGTCTGCAGATTACGGATTCACACAGATTTAGAGAGGGCGGTTTTTGGAGCACCCGGAAGGAACGGGACCAGCCCGCCGGACTTGCCAGGGGACCGTCGCGGCAGGGTATCCTTCGCCCTATGACTCGATCTGAGTTCCTGCATTCCGCCCTCCACGCCATCGAATCCCGCTCCGTCTGGGAACGCCGCCAAGGCATGTTCTTTGAGATGCGCCACCACGGATTGCGCCGTCGCAACAAACCGTGGCCGGGCGCGTCGGACGTTCATTTCCCCCTCGCCGATTCAGTGATCGAACGGCTGAAACCCGCCTATTTCCAACAACTCTACGCCACCGATCTCGTCGCGTCGTTTGTTCCCTCCTCAAAGGATTCCACGCCCGCTATGGCCCAGTCGGCTGCGCAGTGGTTCGATTTCCAACTCCGGCAGCGAAGCAACTTCGAAGGTGAAATCCTCAGGGCCATCGACGGCCTGCTGGTATCGGGGCGTTCGGTAGTGAAAGTGACGTGGAACGTCCAGGATTCGGCCCTGGATCTAACCTGGGTTCCGCTGGCCCACTTGATCGTTCCCGCCCATACCCGTGAACTGGAGGAGGCTGACTGGCTCGTCCACGTGCAGCATTGGTCTCCAGACGCTTACCGCCGGGAGAATGTCTTTCGCCAGGAAGCGGATTTTGTTCAATCCATTGTGGGAACCGGACAGGAGCGCGAATCGGGCTCCGCATCCGTCCGCGAGGCAAAACTAATACGCGAGGGGATCACCCATTCCGGCAATGAAACCATCGTACTCTGGGAAACGTGGCGGAGAGACGCGGATGGCTGGTATTGCGAATTGTTCTCCCCTTTGCGTCCGGAGGAAAACATCCGCCCGCCTTACCGCGCTCCCTACCTGCATCGCAAGCCTCCTTTCGTGGACTTCGTCTATGAATTGAAGGAGCCCGGCTGGTATTCCCCGCGGGGGGTGATCGAACTGGTCTCGGTATTCGAAGCCGAGCTCACCAAGTTGCTGAATGAAAAGAACGATGCGATGACCCTCTATAATCGCCCGCTTTTCCGCACGACCAGCCAGATGCCCAACACCGCCAACCTGCGCTGGGTGCCCGGGCAAATCCTTCCTTATGCCGTGGAACCGGTGGGAATGCCCCAACCCCCCATCTCCTTCGACCAGCAGATCGTACTGGTCCGGGACCTGGCGGAAGGACGCGTCAGCGTGCCCGACTTTGGCATGTCCCAGGTCCGCGCCACCAAGGATCCCCGCACCGCCACTGAAATCCAGGCGATCTCGGCCGCCACCGGCCAGAGTAGCGACCTTCGTCTGCGTATATTCAGGCAGGGCTTGGGCCGCCTTTTCCGGATGTCCTGGTCCCTGCTCCTGCAATACGCCTCTACTGAGCTGGAGGTTTGGCTCGACGGGCAGATGGTGTCGATTCCATCTGAAGCCCTGCGGGACTTATACCGCATCGTGCCCAGTGGCAATGCCGATGGTTCCAGCCGCCAGTCTCTGTTCCAAAAGGCCGTGGCTCGCATGCAACTCTTCCGCGGTGACGATTTCATCGACCAAGGCGAACTGCGCAAGTCAGTACTGGAAGCAGACGACTCTGGGTTGGTGAAACGGCTCTATCGCGAACCCGGCATCGCGGCGGCCGACCAGGCCGAACGCCAGGCCATGGAAATAACGGTATTGCGCCTGGGATTCCCCGCACCGGTCAAGAGTCACGACGACCACGCCGCTCACCTGCGCACCGTGGTGGCTTACGTGCTGCACCAGATGCAACTGGGCCAGCCGCCGAAAGGATCGGAACTGCAGATGCTCCGGCAACACGCGGACCAGCACCTGGCTGCGCTCCGTAAATCGGATCCGCCCGCCGCCAAGGAAGCCGCGTCCGCCTTGCGTGAAATCGACCGGGTCTTGGCCTCAAAAGCGAACCCCGATACCAAGTCCGAACCGCCCGTGGCAGCCGCCGACGCTCCCGCAAATCCGGCGTATCAAAATCCCGAGATCGCTGGGCAGCAACCCAGCCAGGATTAGTTCCACGTTTCGTCCGGATGTCTAACTATAAAACAAGAGCGTCAACTTCCGGCCGCGGCACGGGGTGCCTGGTTCCCCTCCTCCGCGTGGCCCGGCCCATCCTCGTCAAACCGGAACGCTTCGTGCGGTTCCGTCATGGCGTCCGTCAGGCTCCGGGCGCCATCGCGATAGAGTGTGATGCTTACCTGCTGGTTCCGGCGCACACATTCCAGCACCGCCTCCGGATGCTTCTCGCAGAAGAGCATGGTCTTCCAGGAATAAATATGCTTGGGCTTGTGGAAATCGCTGTTGGCGATGAAGGGCAAGCCCTTGTGGCTCACCGGCGCGAACAAATTGTTGCGGTTGGCAATTTCCCACGCGTCCAGTAACGGGGCGTATTTTTCCTGGTTTTCCCAGAGGTATAGGGTGTTCTTGCCCCATTCGCCCTTCAGGTAGTGCGGATGGGAAGCCACCGCCAACCCTCCCTGGGTGTGGATCTCCGCGATCGTCTCGGTGAGATCCAGACCGGGGTGGATCGGCGACCGGAGACCGATGCCGAGGAGATGCGCCGAGGATTTGGAAGTCAGCCCGTCTTTATTGAACTCAATCCCCGGCAACAGAATCATCGAGTACTTGCGCCAGGCCCGCCGCCGCTCCTTCTCAAGGACTTCGAAATACTCCTCCAACTGGCTCGGCGACAACACCAGGTTTGAAAGCCGGGCCAGTTTGCCCAGCAGGCGGCGGGGGTCGGTGAGGTGGTCGGTGACGCAAACGCAATCGAATCGGCGCTGGCCATAGAAGTCCACGAGTTCCGGCAGCGAGAGCTTGCCGTCCGAATAATTAGTGTGCGTGTGGAAATCGCACAGCAGTGGCTGGTTCCCGGAGGGACCGGAGGACCCGGTGCGCGCCGCAGCGGGTCCATCGGCGGCTCGGAACAGTGGAATCGTCTTGCGCGGCCCGTCTGTATGGTCGGCCTGCCCGAGTATAAGTTCGGCAATGCGAAGCGCGGCGTCCGGCTTGGCGACCTCCGCCAGGTTCTTCCGCCACTCCTGCCAGCGCCGGGCGCCATGGGCAAAGGCGGACTCCACCACCCCCGCAATTTCCTTCCGTTTTTCCACCACCGCACCCAAGCCAAACTGGGAGACCAACCGGGCATTCCCTTCTTCCTGGCCTGGCACCACATGATTGACGATCAACGGACACCGGGCCGCGATGGCTTCCTGGGTCGTGGCGCCACCCGCCTTGGTGATCACCAGGTGATTTTCCACCAGCAGGCGCGGCATCACATTGGTCCAGCCCAGCAGTGTGATCCGATCCTCCCTCTTTCGGGTCAGCTCCGCGAGTGACTCCTTCAATTCCGCATCCCGTCCCACGGTGACGGTGAGATGCAGGTCGGGTAATTCGAGCAATTCCTCCACCGTGCGCGACGCTTTCTTCCGGTTATGATTAATAATGAAGAGCACCCGCCGGAGCAGGTTGCCCGTGGGCGGAGCCGTCTCGACGTGGGCCAGTTCCGCAAACCGGGGGCTTACTGGAAAACCGAGCGGCAGAACTTTGTCCGCCGGGACGCCGCCCTTGCGCAACACCTGGGCTGTGGCTTCATTGGGCACGATCCAAAGATCGCTCGGAGAACGCCACCAAATGGTGTTGGCCGAAATAGAATCGGTTACAACCGTGATGAATCGGAAGGGTTTTTGCGCGTGATCCCGATAGAGCTGCTGGATCAAGGGGGCGTAAAGGGGATAAGTGGCGACTACGCAGTCCGGCTCCGAAACCTGAAGTACGTCCCCAAGATGCTGCCGGAGCCGTGCCAGGCCGACTTGCCCCTCCCGTGGCCACTGGGTCTGGTCCAGCCAGCGGTAAAGCCCGTTCCACAAGACGGGCGCGTGGTCGATCATGCCCAGATACGCCTTACGAACCACGGTGTTGAGGCGTCCATAGGCCGATTCCAGCAGGTCCAATACCTCGACCTTGACGTCGTCCGACGTGGTCTCCAAAGCGTCCCGGATGTTGCGCGCGGCGGCATTGTGCCCCTCGCCAAATCCCGCCGTTAGAATGAGGATCTTTTTCACTTCTCCCCATTGATGATTGGCGCGGAATGTCTCAGGCGAGTGGCGGACAGGTGAACTGTAGCTCACAAGATATTCGAGGCTGGGACTGAAGAAGCACTGGCTTGTCGTCCGCTTGTCTTCCCTACGGCAGTTGGACAACTTGGCGACAAGTAACCGCAAGTCTTCGACAACGGCGCAACTTGCGGAGTGGAAGCCCCTTAACTAGCCTTGCGAGAGTGTCGGATACGTGTGTCAGGGGAAATTGCCCACCGAAAGACTGCCGGGCGCCAATGCTTTGCCCTTTGAGCAAAGCAAGGGCCGGTTCTGTAGTCGTGGTGAAGCAATTGACCGCGACGCCCGAGATGAATCAACGCTTGCGCGAAATGGGTTTTGGAGAAGAGCGGAAGGTCAAGCTTATCAGCCTGAACAACAATATCTTGTGTCAGGTCTGCAACTCTCGTCTGGGCCTGAGCCAGCGGCTGGCGGAATTCATCCTCGTCGCGCTCGAAGACAGGCTGGCGGCCTAAGCCGCAGAGGGTTAGCCTGCCCGTCGTTTTTGGCTGCTTCACCGTTGGCCCAACCTTGAGATACCCATGACTGACCCGCAATCACTTGCCTCACTGGCACCAGGCTCCAAAGCGGTCATCGCAGAGATTCGGGTCCCCGTGGAACACCGTGGACGGTTGCTGGAAATGGGCATGCTGGTGGGCACCGCCGTGGAATTGGTTCGCTTTGCGCCCTTGGGCGACCCCGTGGAAATCAAGGTTCGTGGCTATCACCTTTCGTTGCGACGGCATGAGGCGGAACTGATCCTGGTGCGCCCGGCCAAATGAAAACCGACACGCTTGCCAGCCCTCTCCATAAGAAATCGGCGGGATTTTGGGTGGTCCTGACGGGCAACCCGAATTGCGGCAAAACCACACTGTTCAACGCCTTGACTGGCTTGCGCGCCAAGGTGGGCAACTACGCTGGCGTGACAGTGGAGCGGAAGGAAGGGACGATGCAGGGAGCCGGTTTGGCCAACCCGGTCACCATTCTCGACCTCCCGGGCACCTACAGCTTGAGTCCGCAATCGCCCGACGAACAGATCGCTCGCGACGTCCTGTTCCGTCGGATTCCCGAAGTGCCTTGCCCGCATCTGGTCGTGGTCGTCATCGACGCTTCGAATCTCCAGCGAAATCTCTATTACGCCACCCAGGTCATCGAGCTCGGCTACCCGGTCTTCCTAGCCCTCAACATGGTGGACGTAGCCCAGGCTAACGGCCACGAAATCGACGTTCCCGCCCTATCGGCTGCGCTCGGCATCCCGGTGTACCCTTTGGTCGCCAGCAATGGCGAGGGACTCCCGGCCCTGCGAAAGGCTATCAACGAACGCGCTGCCGCCGAACAGGCTGGGACCGCCACGCCGACCCGGGTTCGTAGTTTCCTGGAACTGCCGGAGGCGTACGGCCACGAAGTTGAGGCGCTCCGCCAATTGCTTACCCGCACCAAGCCGGAAACCGACCATTTGGCCGATGCCGAATCCGTTTTGGTGCTGGGCGATCACAAGATTCCCGACTCTGTCGCCGCTTTTCCGGAAATCTGCGCCGCAATTCTGGCGGCACGTGGCCGACTTGAGGCCCAGGGCATTGATTGGCGCAGTGCTCCCATTGAAGCCCGGTACGCCCGCGCCTCGGCCATCCAAATGGCCGTGACCACGGAAACCGCCCTGAACGAGGCGACGTTCTCGGATCGATTGGATCAGGTCCTCACCCACCGTATTTGGGGCACCGCGATCTTCATCGCCGTGATGGGGCTCATGTTCCAGAGCATTTTCTGGCTGGCCCGTTTCCCCATGGACGCCATCCAGTCCCTGGTTGATTGGACGGCAGGTATCGCAGGGGCATCCATGCCTCCCGGCGCCTTGAACAGCCTGTTGACCGACGGAGCGATCAAGGGCGTGGGGGCGGTCGTCGTCTTTCTGCCCCAGATTTGCCTTCTGTTCCTCTTTATCAGCCTGCTGGAGGACACCGGCTACATGGCTCGGGCGGCCTTCCTGATGGACCGGCTGATGAGCAAGGTGGGGCTGCACGGCAAGAGCTTCATCCCCATGCTCTCCTCGTTCGCCTGCGCGATTCCGGGGATCATGGCCACGCGCACCATCGAGACCGCCAAGGACCGGCTGGTGACCATCATGGTGGCGCCGCTTATTAGCTGCTCGGCACGTTTACCAGTGTACACGTTGTTGATTGCCGCCGCCATTCCCACCCGCCGTGTCCTGGGTATTTTTGGTTTGCCCGGCCTGACCCTGCTGGGCATGTACCTCCTGGGAATTGTCGGTGCCCTGGGCATGGCTTGGTTCTTCAAGAAGACGTTGCTCAAAGGGGAACCTCCCCTGTTGATACTGGAGCTGCCCCCCTATAAACGTCCGGTGGTTTCCGTGGTTTGCCGCCATATGTGGGACCGGTCCAAGATGTTCCTGCGCCGGGCCGGGACGGTGATCCTGGGGATCAATATCCTGCTGTGGTTCCTGGCCACCTATCCCCACAACCTGGAGGCGGAGCTCAGGGGCAGGACGCATCTCGCTGCCTTGAAGGAACAGGCAGCCAGGATCGCTCCCAGCAACCAACCGGCGGTGGAAGCGGCCAACACCCATATCGACGAGACGGAACGGCAACTCGCGGGCGAACGCCTGCGTTATAGCTTTGCCGGCCGGCTCGGCCATTTCATCGAGCCCACCATCCGCCCTTTGGGATTCGATTGGAAAATCGGCATCGGCATTGTCGCCTCCTTCGCGGCACGCGAGGTCTTCGTGAGCACGATGTCCGTCGTCTATAACGTCGGGGACGTGGACACCAAGGACCAAAAGGCCACGGAAAGCCTGGCTGAGGTTTTGCGCTCGGAAAAGCGGGCCGACGGACGCCCCGTCTACACCGCCCTGACCGCCGTCACGCTCATGGTCTTCTACGTATTTGCCCTCCAGTGCGTCAGCACGGTGGCTATCGTGCGGCGGGAAACCAATTCCTGGAAATGGCCCGCGCTCCAATGGATCTATATGACCGGGCTGGCGTGGGTCCTGGCCTTTGCCTGCTTCCAAGGTGGCCGATTACTCGGATTCTCCTGAGAGCCGAAAGGACATGGGAGCTTCCCATGTCCATCGCGATCTGGCGGCTACTTCTTCTTCCAACCCAGTTGCAAGGTTTGGGTAAGCCGGGAAAAGAAACCGCTTTTGCGTCCACTGTCCTTTACCGCTCCCGGTATGACCTCGCATTTGCCATCACACTCCGGGCAGAAGACCATCACCGACTTGCCACCGGAAAGGCGCACCTGTCGCAGGCTGCTGCCGTGAAACGGTCGTTCACACTTGGTACAGGAAAAATTGGCGGCCAGCGTCGGATTGCGGCTACAGGCCAGCGATCCGTCCTCCAGCGTAACCGGCCCAGCTTCCGCCACCGGCGCAGGTACTCCCGGCACGTGGATGCGGACCTCTTCAGTCTCCAGGCGCAAACGCAGGTTACCCAACTGCAGGGTCTGTCCCGGCTGCAACCATCCTTCGACCGTGGGCACCCCATCAATGGACGTCCCGTTGGTCGATTGCAGGTCCTGCACGTATACCCCATTGGATGACACGGAGATGACGCAGTGCTGGCTGGAAATGGATGGCTCGGGAATCTGCACCGAATTGCCAGCCGCACGGCCCACGGTGTTGTTCCCTGTGCCTAGATCGAAGCTCACTGGCTCCGTCTCCCCGATGAGTTGAAAGCGGGTCATTAACTCGGCTCCGGAGTAGGCTGTTACGCAGGAATTAGCAATCATAATATGTCGTCAAGGTCTGGGTTCTTTCCAAGCCGGCGCCGCTATCAAACTAGATACCGGCGCGATGCGCGGGCCATTCACCGGCCCAATCTCAAGCAATCGCTGGCCAAGTCGATTTGAATTCGGCCCGTCTTTTCCAATCACCCCGGGCCGCCCAATATCGGCTTTTTTCCAGACTGCAAGCCGTCGTGCTTTGTTCAATCTTGGCAACATCACACGTTATTAAATCCCAAAACCACGCGTGACGTAACCGACATTCAATAAACGAAACACGCGGTCCATTTGTTCGAACAACGTTTCGCGACCCGGAAGTCTTAGGATAAAAATAGCGCCTGGCTGTGGGTTGGTCACCGTACACCGCCGACAACGTGTCGATCCATTCGCTGGAGGCTCGCCACCAGCGGGTTACGGCAGGTTTGTCTGGCCATCGATTCCGTTTCCTATTTTTCTTCGATAACGTTATCGAAGTGTCTGGCAGGATTTTTCTCACGGTTTCGACCCTTGTCCGGTGAAAAAGGTCCAGAGAGTGTGCCAGCCGTTTTTCCGGTTCCCGGCACAATTTTGTCTCGGTCGTTGAAATGATCGACGCACTCAGGCCATGCTCACCATTCCGGCGGACTCCAAAGGTCTCCGGTGAAAATCCATCGTTGAACCTGCCTAACAAATTAACGGTATCGCGCTTCGCCCTGACAGCGGTCTTCATGGGGGTGATTTTTGCGGGCTTTCCCGCGAACGAATCCTGCGCGCTGGCCGTGTTCGTGGCGGCGAGTTTGACGGACCTTTTCGACGGCCAGATCGCCCGGCGGCGGGGATTGATCACCAATTTCGGGATCTTGATGGATCCCCTCGCCGACAAGATCCTAACTTGCTCTGCCTTCATCGCGTTCGTTGAACTCCGCAAAATCGAGGCATGGATGGTGGTGATCATCGTAGCCCGGGAATTGGCCATCACCGGGCTTCGCCTCCTCGCCGCGTCCCGGCAGGTGGTGCTGGCAGCGGAGGGTTTTGGCAAACAGAAGACCATCGCCCAGATTGTGTCGGCCATCGCGATCCTGGTTTCCATCAGCTACGAACAATGGGGGCCGGTCGGCCAAGTCCTCTTCGGCTGGTCGTTGTTTGGCCATCCCTGGATCATCCAGTTTGTCCCCGTGGCGAATTGGGTAGCCGTCTTGTTAACCATCATCAGCGGAGGGCTTTACCTCTGGAGAAATCGACAACTCTACCTGCACGACGCCTAAAATTCGGGGCCTCTTCCGGCACCCCAAGTGCTGGAAGAGGCCCCGAATTCTAGATAGAGGGAGGAAAAGCAGGTGGGCCACAGAAAAGAAGATGCTTTGCGAGGCCCTTGGTTCGGCTCAAATTCGGGCATGGCGGAGTTGAGTCACATTTCGGCGTCGGGCGAAGCCTGCATGGTGGATGTTTCGCATAAGCCCGCATTATTCAGGGAAGCGGTCGCCAGTGGGGAACTCCGTCTCGCGGCAGCCACCTTGGATCTGATAGATGGCAACCAAGTCGCCAAGGGTAATGTGTTAGCCACTGCTCGGATTGCCGGCATCATGGCGGCCAAGAAAACCGGTGAATTGATCCCCCTCTGTCATCCCTTGCCCATTACCCATTGCGAGGTCGACTTCGAGATCCCAGCCTCCCGCGACCGGATTGTCATTCGCGCCACCGCTCGAATCACCGCGCAAACCGGCGTCGAAATGGAAGCCCTGACGGCAGTATCGGTCGCTGGCTTGACCATTTATGACATGTGCAAAGCAGTGGACAAGTCGATGACTCTGGAAGCCATCCGGTTGGTTTCGAAGACGAAGCGCAAAATTGGATAAAGACTCAGGGGCCTGGACAGCCAAAGGCACTCGCAAAGCTTGGCAAGATCTGGAATTTCAGTTACTTCAACCGCTGCCATTTTCGGTTTGGGCGAGTGGCGCAGCGGTTAGCGCAGCTGCCTTACACGCAGTTGGTCGGGGGTTCGAATCCCTCCTCGCCCACCATTCCTTTTTCTTTCGGCCATTTCCATTGTTTTGCCCGCAAAGCTTTTGCGAATCTTTCCGGGTTGGCTTTCGTCATTCTTCCAAAGCCCAACGAACCACCCCGAAGTGGGAGGTTTGCCCCCTTTTTTGATGGCTGGCATTGCCACTGAGATAGTTCAATGGATCGTCAGGCTTGGATGGTGTCCTCCGCATCAATGAATCTGAGTCCAGCCACGAAAGTTCGCTTGGCGATCTGGATGGGTCTTTTGCTGGCCTGCGTACTTGGCAGGGCGGAAGACTCAGCCTCGCTTTCATCCAGTTATATCTGGCGCCAATGGGAGCGTGTGGATGGCGGACGGATTCCTTTCTGCCGATCTTTGGCCCGTGATTCTGAAGGAGCGCTTTGGATCGGGACCTTTGACGGCATCACCCGGTGGCATGGTGACCGGGCGGTTCGCTACGCACCGGATACCGCCGGAGGATTTTCAAATTCCTGGGCCGTATCGGTACTCGCGGCCCGCGATGGCACGGTGTGGGCGGGAACAGATAACGGCATTGCTCGCTTCGAAAAAGGGCGATGGTCACTTCTCCCGGCCTCCATGAACGCGCCCACCGGCTTGGTGGAGTCGCTGGCGCAAGGCCCCGATGACACAGTCTACGCTAGTGTATCCACCAACTGTTTTCGTTTCGACGGCCGCGCTTTCCATTCTTTTCCAGCTCCTTATCGTCGTCCGGGCGACACCTCACCGGTCCATTTCGTGTTCGACCACGAAGGGAAACTCTGGGGGCGGACGGACAGTGCCTTGGTGCGATTTGAGACGGAAGGCTGGCGAACCGTCGTGGCTCCAGATCTCGCCCACGGCTGGGTCCGCGGCGTTGCCCCGGCGGGGAACACCGGCATTTGGACGGCGACCGAGGATTCGCTTGTGCGCTATCGTGGCTTGGAATCTGACCGAGTCATCCCGTTGCCGGAAATCTTTCGCCACAATTGGATCCAGATGTATCAGGACTCCCGCGGCAATGTCTGGGCCGCGTCATATTCCAACGGAATCGCGGTATTTACCGCTGACGGGAAGACGCTCATTGGGGACGAATCGTTCGGCTTTCAAACCCGGTCATTCTTCGAATTCTGCGAAGATTCGGAGGGCAATGTTTACGGAGCATCAAATGGGGATGGCCTCTTTCAGTTCCGCCCGAGGCGGGCGTTTTTGCTGGCCCCGGAGTCCGCCGGTGAAGAGTCCGGGCCAGGATTCACAGCGATCGTTTCCACTGGGCCTGATACCTTGATAGCTGGAACGGGACGGGGAAGATTCTACCAAGTGGGTGCAAAAAACGCGCGGCTTTCCACGTTGGAATCAGCCCTGCCGCCGGATGAGCCCATCAATACCTTGACGGTCGGACGAAACGGGTTTCTCTGGGTGGGCACCCAGACTAAAGGACTTTGGCGAAGTAAAAACGCCCGCCCGAACGATCTCGAAAAGGTGGCTGAGGTCGGCCAGCGAATTTCCGCCGTCTTTGAGGACCGCGAGCGTAACTTATTCGTGGGCACGGGAAGCGGCGCCTACGTGTTCCGCGAAACCAACCTCACCAGACTGTCGCCTGCCATCGCCACCAACGCCACCGTGACGGCCTTTGCCAGTGAAGGTTCCGGAGGGGTTTGGATCGGCACGTCAGTCGGACTCTTCCTGTACCAGCACGGTTCCACGGTCCAAGTACCCGTGGTTTTGGATGGTTCTTCCCATACCGACATTAGCGCCATGGCGGTCGACAGTCGGGGGCATCTCTGGGTGGGGCTGCGCGACGGATCCCTTTGCGAACGCATTGGTGAGACGTGGCGCCAGATATCGCGGGGTGAAGTTCTTCGCGTGACGGGATTGGGAATGCTGGTGGCGGACAACCAAGGCCAACTCTGGCTCGGCCATCGCCGCGGACTTTTGGCGTTTTCAACCCGAAGCATGGAAGCCTATGTCGAAGGTGCTGGTGCTCCGCCGGCAGTCATCCGGTATTCCAACCACGACGATCTCCCGGGTGACGATTTTGGCGCGGCTGGCGCCGCTGCGGCATGTCAGGATGAGCATGGCAACCTCTGGTTTGCCAGCACCACGGCCTTGACGTGGCTTGATCCCAAGTCACTCCCGGTGAACACCGCTTTGCCCGAGGTCCATTTCGATTTCGCCCAAGCAGGAGATAAGTTTATATATCCGTTCTCCACCGATCCATGGAGAATCCGCCTGGCCAACCCCGTGGCCCAATTAGCGTTACGGTATTACTCCTCCACGTTTACCGGCACGGATGATGTCTTGTTTGAGTATCGCGTAGGTTCGCTATCGAGCGCGTGGCAACCCAATGGGGGGCATCGCGAATTTACGCTAAGTGGCCTGGCTCCCGGAGTGCATCGGGTCGAGGTTCGGGCGATAAATTCCGACGGACTCTCTAGGGAACGGGGTACGGTGTTGCGAGTTGAAGTCCACCCCTACTACTACGAAACATTGCGCTTTCGCCTGGGTGCCGGCGGAGCCGCACTAACGCTGTTCGCGCTAGCCACCGGCTGGGGTGTCCGCCGCCATCTGGGGCGCAAGCAGGCCATTTTCGAACGACGCGAAGCGGCAGCCCGGGCCGAGCTCGCCGAGGTCTCGCGCGAGGCGGACCGCATGCGCTTGGAGGCTCGTTTACAGGAATCCCAACGCCTGGAAGCCCTTGGCACGCTTGCAGGGGGCATCGCCCACGACTTCAACAATCTGTTACAGAGCATTCTGGGTAACACTGAGTTGGCGAAAATAAAGCGTCACTCACCGAACGACTTGGAAGAGCATCTCAACGAAGTCGTCAATGCCTCCCATCGCGCCCGCGCCTTGGTGGCTCAAATCCTACTTTCCAGCCGACGGGAAAAACCCCAGCGGGCGCCGATTTCGGTGGGGCCTATCGTGAGGGACGCCGTGCGACTACTTCGATCAGGCATCTCACCGAACGTCGAAATCCAACTGGTGGTTCCTGAAGAGCTACCGTCCATTCTGGGCGATCCTTCGGCCATCCAGCGGATTGTGACCAATCTGGGCACCAACGCTGCCCACGCCATGCGGCCCAAGGGCGGACGCCTGACTATTCGCCTGGAATTGACTGAAGTCTCGGAGGCGGATGCCCAGCAGATTTCGGGTCTAACACCGGGCCAATGCCTTTGCCTGACGGTGACGGACACCGGGCACGGAATGGATGCCGATACTCAACGACGAGCCTTCGAACCGTTTTTCACCACCAAACAACCCGGCGAAGGTACGGGTCTGGGCCTTTCGGTTGTCAGGGGAATCGTCCAAAGCCTTTCCGGGGGGATTCGCCTCCGAAGCACGGTCGGAGCGGGCACTCAATTCGAGATCTTTTTACCGGTGACCGAGGGTCGTCCCAAGGACGACGTCGTGGCTGATCATACCCCGGCCACCACTGGTGTTGAGGCCCATATCATGATTGTCGATGACGATCCTCGTGTCCTTGGTTTCGCCGTGGAGGCAGGTAATCTGCTGGGTTATTCGTGCCAGGGATTTGCCACCCCGATCGATGCCTTGGCCGCCTTTCGGGACGCTCCCGCCAAGTTTGAATTGATCGTGACGGATCTGACCATGCCCGGCCTGAATGGCTATGAGTTCGCGGCGGCCATCTGGGCCATTCGCCCCCAGACTCCCATAATCCTGGCCACCGGATACGGCGAAGAGACGGATGCTGGCGGAACGGCTTCCCAAAAATTCGCCGCCATTCTCGCCAAACCGTATGGCCTGGATGCCTTCGCGGATACCGTCAGCGCCATTTTAAACTCGCCGCGGCCAATATGACCGATTCGCGACACCCTCAGTTCCAACGGCGTTAAGGCATGTCGCGATCCGTCCGATATACCCTTTGCCGCATGGGCGGAACCTAGGGTCTGTTGCCTGTAAAAGCCGTCACAGATCTGGAATTGCCTCCCAAATGGACGGACTCACGAGGAGGAGCATGGATTGATCTGGCTGGGTGATTGAGAGAGGGTGACG
>DATJII010000149.1:0-2954 GCA_035493435.1 Candidatus Limnocylindria bacterium
GGTTCCGATCCATGAAGACGTGGCGGAGACTTTGGCACTGGGCAAAGGGGTGATGTTCGCCCTTACGGCCAAGGGCGAGTTGGTGGTGCATTCCACGGAGCGGGCCTGTCCAAAATGCCGGAAGTCCTTCGGGGTCCTCGATCCCAAGAATTTCAGCTACAATTCCAGCCAGGGCTGGTGTCCCAAATGCCGCGGGTTCGGTGAACTTTTTTACCTGCCGGAAGTGGATCGTGGCGCGAACGCCGACGCGGTGGAGGAATCGTGGTGGCGCTGGGCGGACGAGCGGGAAACCTGTCCCGAATGCCATGGTGCGCGGTTGAACCCGGTGGCTCGGGCCGTACGCCTCCCGACGGGCGAAGCCTCACCGAAGAAAGCCAAGGGCCAAGCGACGCCGGAGACGGACATCGGCTTGGATCCGCGCATTGACGATTTTGGCCGGGCAACGGTCGATGGTTCCTACGGGTGGTTTGAGGCCTGGATCCCGACGGGGCGAGCGGCAGAAGTGGCGCGGGATATCCTGCCGGAGATCCGGGAACGCCTGCGCTTCCTGCGGGAGGTGGGCCTGGGCTATTTGAATCTGGGACGAAGTGTCACCACCTTGAGCGGTGGTGAGGCACAACGGATTCGTTTGGCGGCCCAGTTGGGCTCCAACTTGAGCGGCGTTCTGTACGTGTTGGACGAGCCCACGATCGGCTTGCATGCCAGGGACAATCACCAGTTGCTCGATGCGCTCGAGAAACTCCAGCGCCGGGGAAATTCCCTGGTGGTGGTGGAGCACGACGAAGACACCATGCGGCGGGCGGATTGGATTCTGGATCTGGGTCCGGGTGCGGGCGTCAAGGGTGGTCAGGTGGTGGCCTCAGGAACGTTGGCGGAGTTGCAGGACAATCCCGCTTCGATCACGGGCTGGTGCCTGCGGGAGAAGCTCGGGCAACCACCGGAACGGAAGCGTCGCCTCGTGGACGGCGAGCCCGCCGGGACTCGCAAGAGTTCGGCCAAAACGAGCAAGGCCAAGGCGGCGAAAGCGGTGCCCGCCACCACGGCTTGGATGTCATTGCACGCGGCGAGCCGCAACAACCTGAAGGACGTGTCGGTTCACTTTCCCCTGGGGCGGTTCGTCGTGGTCACAGGTGTGAGCGGTTCCGGCAAGAGCACCTTGGTCAAGGAGTGCCTGCTTCCTGCCTTGCGTGAAACGATTTCCCGGAAGAAGAAGCCCGCCAAGGCTGACCGGGAAGGGGCCTATCTGACGGGGTACGAATCCATCGCGGTCGTCCATGAAGTGGACCAGTCACCCATCGGGCGCACTCCGCGTTCGACGCCCGCCACTTATGTCGGCTTCTTCGACGATATCCGGCAGTGGTTTGCGCAGGTGCCGGAATCGAAGATGCGTGGTTATGGACCGGGGCGTTTCAGCTTCAATTCCGCCCAGGGGCGTTGCCCGCAATGCGATGGCGCGGGGTTCGTGAAACTGGAAATGAACTTCCTCCCGTCAGCCCAGGTGAAGTGCGATTTGTGCCAGGGAAAACGGTTCAATCCCGAGACCTTGGATATCAAAGTTCACGGCAAGAATATCGCCGAAGTGCTGGCGATGAGCGTGGCGGAGGCTTTGGAGTTCTTCGCCGCGTTGCCCAAGATGCGCCGACCCTTGGAGGCCCTGCGAGATACGGGTCTGGAATATCTTACCCTGGGCCAGACGAGTCCCACGTTGAGCGGTGGCGAGGCCCAGCGGGTCAAGCTGGTGACCCATTTGCTTAGTGGGCTGAAGGAAGGAGCGGCGCTGCCGTTGCGTCCGGGCGAGGGCGTCTCCAGTCTGACCAAGCGAAGCCTGTTCGTCCTGGAGGAACCCACCATCGGGCTCCATTTACAGGATGTGCGAAAGCTGATTGAGGTCATTCAACGCCTGGTGAATGCGGGACATACCGTGATCGTGATTGAGCATCACCTGGACCTCATTGCCGAAGCCGATTGGGTGATCGACATGGGTCCCGAGGGCGGCGCGGCAGGCGGCAGCGTGGTGGCGGCGGGTACTCCCGAAGCGATCGCGAAGGTGCCGGGCTCACATACCGGCCGGTACCTCCGGGAATTGCTGCGGTAGTTCGTCCGCCCCAACTGCGTGATTCCGGGTTAGACTTCCAGCTTATCCCGATTCGCCCGGTATAATCCGCCGAGCATTCGCGCGACGACGAACCAGGCCCAGAGGGATGCCGCCGAGGAAATCACGTGGAGGCCGATGATCGAGACAAAACTGAATTCGGTATAATTGGTCTTGATCACGTATTCGCAAAGGGAGGGAACGGCCAACGCCATGCCCGCCAGGGGCACGACGATGAGGTACTGGCCAAAGGTGGCAAAGACCCAGGGGAAAACCACCATGGGGTTGAGCCCCGCATAGCTGTCACTCAAGCCCATGGCCAGCAGCGCCATGGGCAAATACAGGATGCCCAGGCCGTAGAAGGCAATCCCGGCGCTGGTCAATTCGGGATTGGACGTGATATTCGCCCACAACATCATTCCCCAACCCGGCCCCAGGCAGCAGATATAGAGTGCCGTCCATTTGAAAAAATAATCCTTCCACCCGTCGACATCGGGCCAGGTGGGTACCTGCGGTTCACCGTTGGCGGTGGCCTGGACGACGGACATGACCATGGAAGCGAAGTAACCGTAACTGAAAGCCAGCACCACCAGCGCCGCGCCGCCGGACAACCCCCAACGCAGGGTGAAGCTGCTCGTGGAACGAAGCAGGGCAAATAGCAGGGTGCCACTGATGAGAATGATGGGGCCGTCCCCCTTGAAGGGATAAGTAAACGCCCCCCGAACATACTCGCCAAAGGTCAGGTCTTCCATCCGTGCCTCGGCCCGTGCGGCGGACTCCAACGCGCGGGTCACCAACAACGATTGAGGCGGTACGTAGCGCCCCGAGGGCTTGGGGGCTTCGGGAGCGGCGGCCGGCGCGG
>DATJII010000150.1:0-59151 GCA_035493435.1 Candidatus Limnocylindria bacterium
GACCGCCGGATAGCCCTCGGCATGCTGGCCATTCTTGTCGGCGCGGCCTTGCTCTCGTGGAGCGGCCGGCCTGGCGGCGGATATAATTGGGGCTCGGCCGCAATTGCGGGAGCCTGCCTCAGCTGGGCGGTGGACAATAACCTGACCCGGAAAATCTCCGGCTCCGATCCACGGCAAATCGCGATGATCAAGGGCCTCGCCGCCGGGACAGTCAATACCGGCCTGGGTCTCGCTCTCGGAGGCCGCCTGCCCGGGATGGGTGCGCTCCTGGGCGCCGGTCTTCTGGGCTTTCTGGGCTACGGCCTAAGTCTAACCTTGTTCGTCCTGGGTCTCAGGAACCTGGGCACCGCCCGGACCAGCGCGTACTTTTCCCTGGCTCCGTTCGTGGGAGCCATGGTGGCATTATTATATCCTGGCGAGCCCCTGACACTCCGGATCGCCCTGGCGGGCGGGCTCATGGGATGGGGAATCTGGCTGCACCTGTCGGAACGGCACGAGCACACCCACGCCCACGAGGCGATGGATCATGATCACTTGCACGTTCACGACGAACACCACCAACATGCCCACGGCCCCAGCGATCCCCCGGGCGAACCGCACACCCACTGGCACCATCACGAGCCGTTCGTCCATTCCCATCCGCATTACCCCGACCTGCATCATCGACATCGGCACTAGCGTTCCGATAATTATAATGCGCGCTTGCGCCAATAGGGTTTCAGACACCCGGCCGGCAGGGCGGCAGCAACGATTATAACTGCTGCCAGCAAGCCCAAACCAGTGAGGAATAGTTGGATTGGCACGCCGAAAACGAAAAGATTAGGAAGATCGGAGAACGCGTCCCGGCCAAGGATACCAAACAACGCCAGGACCGGAAACAACGCCACCAACACCGATTTGATTCTCAAACTCAGATGGCGGAATCCCAGGCAGGCGCCTAAGGCCATCATGGATCCCCAGACCACCATGGCTGCTAGATTCACCCGCACCGCAATGGTCGCCGCGACACTCGGCAATAACCACGTACCATCGGGATATACCTGGGTCGCCAAGGCTGCCTGGTTGAGCCAGATCGAACCCGCCATCAACAATGCCGCCAGGAAATAGTTCCCAAGAAAGATCCGGCTGTGTCGCCTCTCACCTCGAGTGGGGTTCTTGTAAAATAGTCGGAGAGCCAAATGGCTGACGCCCAGCAGGGCGGTAACCAATATCAGCGAGGTGGCGGACTCAAAACCCGCCGACATCAAATCGCGCAGATATTCCTGTCCATCATGGCTTCGCGCCGTCCAGATATTATAAAGGAAGCGAAAACCCATCAAGACGACCAGCGCGCTTGTCACTATTCCGGCGGGCGGCAGCCGATCGTCAATCTTGGCGAATTCCAGCCCAATCCCTCGTGCGGCCCCGATCTGGCCAACGGCTTTGTCAAAAGCCCTCGCCAAAGGGATGCCTTCGGCGGTATAGCTCACGATCAGGTCCCGGAGATGACTCTCCAGCTCGTCGAGCAGCTCGTCATCGTGGCCGAGTTCAGCCGCGGCGGTTTTTCGCCACGCGGCGAGGCGTTGCTCCATGTCATGCATAACGAGGTTTCCAGAGTTGGGTCAGGGTTCGATTGACCAGATTCCACTGTTCGCGTTGCTCCCGGGTTGCCTTGCGGCCGCCCTCGGTGAGGGTATAATATTTGCGCTTTCGTCCGGAATCCGATTCGCCCCAGCGGCTCGTGACCCATTCCTGCTTTTCGAGCCAATGCAGCACCGGGTAAAGCATGCCGTCGCTCCATTCGATCTCCCCGCCGGACAATTCCTTGACCCGCTGGATGATGGCGTAGCCGTAGCTTTCCCCCTCGGCCAGGACTGAAAGAACCAGCGGCACCGAAGACGCCGCCACCAGTTCCTTATCGAGCTTCATGCGATTACTGATACATTGCAGTGCAATGTCTAGCAAGTGAAAAATGGCTGTGAATTCACGCTGCCACACGCTCGGCGGAGGGAGCTTGGAAAATTTGGATCCAAAAAAGGCCGACGACGTAAGCCCCTCCTGGTGGTCTGGGAGTACTTGATGCGTCGGCCAACGCCCGGGAGGGCGAGGCTCCTGACGAGCCTATACTAACGGAGAGAGGTTTCGGGTTGGGTCACAACGATTTTCAACGGAGTATCAGGTGCCAGAATTAGATGCCTTTGGCTTCGATTCGTCTGCTCTACCTCCAGAACGGAGCCTCTTACCGATAGCAGGGCTCGTCGGGAGCCTCGCCCTCCCGGGCTGGAGTGCGTTTTGGTTCTTCCAGACCGACGACGATCACCCTGCTTTGGGGGTCACCTAAACAAGTTCCCTTTGGCCTTGTCATAAACCGGTGACACTATGAACTTAGACCCATGGCCCGCTTGGCGATTGACCAAATAACCGGAACAAACCCTCCGCAGTCCGTGGTGCGGAACCTACGGCGGACAAGGCGGTGGCAAGCAACGCGCGACACCGCTTTGGCATGTTGTCGGGCTTCGATAATATCCTTCGCCCTCAAGCGCAACACCACTCACCAAAGCGGTGTCGTCGCTGCGCTTTGCCACCGCACTCCACGACGCTTCGCGGTTTAACTAAGTAGCACGTTCCCCTACTCCACCCCCGGCCAGTTGCCGATGGTGTAGTGTTTCCCCAAGGCGTCCATTTCCACCCAGATGTCGAATTTGCCGGTGTTATGAATGCCAGGTCCGGTTCGGTACCGCCACGTCGAGACGACCAGGTCGTCCACCAGATCCTCGGTGCGGACCGCATCGTTGGGTTCCAATCCCAAGACCTCTGTGTCGTCGCGGACCGTGCGGAATCCCAAGGCGTGGCCGGACGTAAAATTGGTGGGCCACTCGGGCATGGGCAGGCTGTTGGACAATCCTTCCAGGCCAAACCACTCCTTTAGATTGGCCTGCGTTACCGGGTCCTTGGTAGTCGGTAGATTATACGTGTGCTCGCTGGCTTTGTGGCGGGTGCCTTCGAGTTCGTAGAAAAGCGGATTCAGCACGCCATCCTGGCCTCCGGGCAATTGCGACGAAGGGGGATAGTAGCCCCGCTGCCGACGGTACGATTCGATGATCTCACTCAAGTCCTGCCGGGAAGCCCGGAGGGCAGCCAGCTCCTGCGGTACCGCCTTTTGTACGGCCAACCGATGCCAGAGCACGCGACCGGCGAATGCCGCCACCAGCGCCAAAACCAATGCGATGGCGACCTTAACTGCATTATTTGACCGCGGTTTCGCCGACGATCCGTGAATGACCTGAGTATCGCTCATAGACTTGCAGTGGAACGTCCGAAGAAAACCACGCGGACTACCGTTTCGCGAGATTTATGCAGCCTCGGTGCTGGAAGCGGCACAACTTGACGCCGCCCCAAATCCCAACGCCGGGCGCAGCATCAAGTTGAACCGTACCGAAAGGCCCAGAGTGAATGACCCACGGCCACCAACCCAAACCCTCCCAAAACACAGCCAGACAGACGGTTAATCCAAAGCATCCAACGGTCATTCAGATACGAACTGACGTAGGTCGCCGCTCCGCTCAAGACCACCCACCAAAGGGCCGAACCCAGAAACACGCCCGCCACCGTCGCCACCGCCAGGCGCGGTGCGGGTGCCGCGCCCAGGCCCAACGTGGCAAAAACCGCGACAAACGAGAGAATGGTCAGGGGGTTCGTGATGGTGAGGAAGTAGGTCGTGGCGTAGGTCTTCCAGAGTCGGGGAGGAGCGACTTGCGTCTCTCGCGCCTGGGGTCTGGTTCGAAAGGTTGTGAGGCCCAAATAACACAGAAAGAGTCCCCCCAATAACTGGACTGGATTCTGCCAGCGGAGGAGGAGATTTGACACCGCCGTAAGCCCCAGGGCGGCCACCGCCCCGTAACTGGCATCCGCCGTGGCGGCGCCCATTCCCACCGCCAGGCCGGCGCGGAAGCCGTGAGTGAGCGAGGTGCGGATGCACAGGACTCCAATGGCACCCACCGGGGCCGCAATGGCCAAGCCGATGGAACCACCCCGAATGACGTAACTTGCAACTGGATCCATATGGGGCATTCGCTGCCCGGTTGAGAATGGTCGAAGCGGGCTCGGAATGGCAATAAGCCGAATGGCGGAGGCCCGCGCCGGGGGTGCCCCGGCAGAAAGCCCGGGCCTTTTTCTTAATGGCATCGATAGGAATTCTATCCGAAGCTTCCAAGCGCTGGACTTAAACCTATCGCATCATGAGTGAACCCTCCGCAGATTCACCCGGTTCAGCTTGCCGGGCCTCGCTCGAAGCGGTGTTTGGCGAGCAGCCAGGCCTCGTGGCAGCGGAAGTTCATCCCTGCGAAGGCCGCGCCACCATCGACTACGATCCAGCGATATTGTCTGAGCCAGCGGCGGAAAAACTAGCCCGCAGAGTGGCCACCACTGCGGTAGCCGACTACCAAAAGTGCGTATTCCGACTGCAGGGCCGCGCGTGCGAAAGCTGTGCGCTAAAACTGGAGCGCAAAGCAGAACGAATCCCCGGTGTGCGCCGATCCACCGCCACCTTCATGGGTGGCGTCATGAGCGTGACTTTCAATGACGCGGTGCTTCCTTCGAGCGAAGTGGAACGACGTGTTCGGGAGACGGGAGCCCCGATTCGCCCGATGGACTCCAACCAGACGAAAAAGGCTCCCTCCTGGCGCGACTGGCTGCAGGAGGATCGGCTGGGGATCGTCCTCACGGTCGCTACGGCCGTGTTCATGGGTCTCGGTTTCACGGCGTCCCACCTCCACGCAGCTCCTTGGATCGTCTATTTGTGCTACACGCTGGCCTACGTCGCTGGAGGGTATTTTGGGGTCCAAGCTGGCTGGCAATCACTGCGGGAATGGATCATCGACGTCGATGCCCTGATGGTCTTGGCCGCCGTCGGCGCTGCCACCGTCGGCGCTCCTTTCGAAGGGGCGATGCTCCTGTTCCTCTTTTCCCTATCCAATGTCCTTCAAGACTTCGCCATCGACCGGACCCGAAGAGCCATCGACGCCTTGGTGAAACTCCGACCGTCGCAGGCCCTTTGCCGTCGGGATGGAGTGACCCAACTGCTGCCCATCGAAACCTTGGTGGTGGGTGATATCGTCCTGGTGCGGCCCGGCGAAAGCATTCCACTCGACAGCGTGGTGGTCGAAGGCCAAAGCAGCCTCGACGAATCCATGCTCACGGGTGAATCCATGCCCGTTTCGAAAGCGGTGGGCCAGAACGTCTTTGCCGGAACCATCAACCAGAGCGGTGGCTTGGAGATCCGAGTCACCAAGCTCTCCAAAGATTCCACCATCGCGAAATTGATAGCGATGGTGGAAGAAGCGCAAAGCGAGAAAGCCAAGACCCAACGGTTTCTGGAACGAGCGGAACAGTTCTATGCCCTCGGGGTTGTGGCTCTTACCTTGGGACTGATCTTTGTGCCATGGTTGCTCATGGGGCACAGCTTTCACGAAGCCTTCTACCGGGCGATGACAGTCATGGTGGTGGCCTCGCCCTGCGCGCTGGTGATCAGCACTCCGGCGTCAATTCTTTCCGCGATCGGTGGCGCGGCGCGGCGGGGTGTCTTGTTCAAGGGAGGCGCCCACCTGGAACGTATGGCCAGCATCCGCGTGGTAGCCTTGGACAAAACGGGTACGCTGACCCGAGGCCAGCCACAGGTGACGGACTTGGTGGTTGCTGGCAAGGCGGTCGCCTTTGGTCCCAATCTGCCCCCTGAAGCCCAAGATTTGCTGCGTCTTGCGGCGGCGGTGGAAGCCAAATCCGAACATCCTTTGGCCCGTGCAGTCGTCAAAGCCGCCGAAGGCTCGGCGGGGGTGACGGTGGACTGCGCTTCTTTCCGTTCCATCGCAGGAAAAGGCGCTTCGGCGATGGTCGGCGAACGGCGCATTTCCATTGGCAGTTCGGGATATTTCAAAGGGCTCGGCGCCACCCTGGACGATTGCCCGGACCTGATCGGCTCCCTGTTGGACCAAGGCAAGACGTGCGTCTTGGTCGCCCAAGTGGACAACGACGACATGAATCCTCGAATCCTTGGCGCGATTGCCATTGCCGATGTGCTCCGCCCTGGCGCCCGGGAATTTGTCGCCTCGCTCAAAGCCGACGGCATCAAGCGTGTCGTGATGCTGACGGGCGACCACCAGCGGGTCGCCCAAGCCATCGCCCGCGAAGCAGGCGTGGACGAAGTGATGGCCGAACTGCTGCCGGACCAAAAGGTCCAAGCCATCCGCAAGCTGAAACAAATTGGCCCGGTGGCCATGGTGGGCGATGGCGTCAATGATGCCCCCGCACTCGCGTCTGCCGATATAGGAATCGCCATGGGTGCGGCCGGCACCGATGTGGCGATGGAAACGGCGGACGTCGTCTTGATGAGCGACAAACTCCAGAACATCCATTTCGCGCTGGCCATCGCACGCCAAGCGCGTCGCGTGGTGATTCAGAACCTGGTGTTTTCCCTCGCGGTCATCGTCGTGCTGATTGCCTCGGCCCTCGGTCTTAACCTGCCACTACCGTTCGGGGTGGTAGGCCACGAAGGCAGCACCGTGCTGGTATGCCTCAACGGCCTGCGCCTGCTGGCCTTCCGCGAGCCGAAGTTGTCTTCCTAATACCCGCTGGCGCGGACCAGAACGTCCGTCCGAACGGCAAGCTTTCAGCGGGCAAAAACCAGCACGGAATTGGACGGAATAAGGATTAGTGCGCTCGCGGGTTGTCCGTCCTTGGGCGCCCAATTGGCAGTCACTCCTCCTCCATTGCCATTCGCAGGATAGTCTTCGTAGGCATCGCTATTGAAGATTTCGCGCCAGTTTCCCGCGCCCGGCCAGGGAAGTTCATAACTGGGGAAGGTGTGGTCATTCAGACTGGCAACCACCACGACGTCCCGACCGATACCGGGCAGCCATCGCTGGAAGGCGAGAATGCGGTTCTCGTCATTCGCGTGCAGCACACTAAGCGTATCACTTCTCAAAGCGGGCTCCGTACGACGAAGCCTTATCAGCTCCTCCATGAAACGGTGAAACCGCCCCATGTGCGGGTCCTTGCCGAAGTCGAGGCCATCCCACCATAAGAGCAAGCCGGGATAGTTACCCGCGTCGTCCGCCCACTGTTTGTCTTCCAGGAATGACTGACCCATGAAAACCATGGGAATACCGGGTGCAAGCATAAGTATGCCCGATATCACCCGCGACCGGCTCCGCGCGTACCATGAACGGGTGTCGCCGCCATCGGCTAGCTTGGGAATGCGCTGTCCACGGTCGCGATAGACTTCGTCGTGGCTCTCCACGTATTGCACGGCACGCCAGGCATTGAGAAAATTCGGCGCCCAAAGGTTCTTCGCCACCTCCATTAGACTTACTTGAGAAAGGCCGCAGCCCGAGGCGGCCGACGCAGCATCCCGAAGACTGTGGCGCAAGCCGTCATGCCAGCACGCGTCGAAGCCGGCGCCACCATTCTCGCGAAAGCGTACCACGTAGGGGTCGACTCCCCAATATTCCGCAATATTGATAGCACCCGGTTTGATCAAACGCACCGTACTGGTGAGATCCTGGCAAAAGCGCCAGCCGTTGCTGGCACTGCTTTGGACAATCACACTGGCATGGTCATAACGAAAACCGTCGACGTGGTATTCCTGGAGAAAAAAGACGGCATTATCGATCAAATACTGCCGAACCTCTTGCTTCCAAATCGCCCACACCGGCCCGGTATGATCCTGGTCGGTGAAATAGAGGCTGTCGTTGTCGGATTTCCATACGGGACGGTCAAACATCCAAAGGCTCTCCGACTGGCCTTTCATCTGACCGCCTGCGTGATTGTAAACCACGTCAAGCAGTACAGCCAACCCGTGCAGATGGCAAAGGTCCACAAAGGCCTTGAGCTGGTCACCCGGCAATTCCAGGTCAACTTCGGAAAGCGCTGGGAGCCCAAAACGCCCTCGCAGCCCATTGACGAGTCCCAAGTAAGCCTGCAGCTCGGGACCGGGCGCGGCGCCGTAATCCATTTCCGGCGAGAAAATGTCGAATCCCTCGTAGCCCAGGCTCCGTCCACTCGCAACTTCGACAATCGGCAAGAGCAGCAAGGCATTGATCCCGAGGGCCGCCAGATAATCCAGCTTGCCGAGCACATCAAGGAACTTGGCCACCCGGGTCGGGCGATTGGGCCCGTTGAATACCCCCACGTGGAGTTGATAGATGATCAAGTCATTGAAGCCGGGCGGATGGTATCCTTCGTCGTGCCACGTCCACGAACGCGGGTCCTGCAGGATGCAATGACAGAAAGGGTAGGCCGGATTGCGCGTCAGCTCCCGGGCATAGGGATCGCGCTTGTATCCCTCCGATCCTTCCCCCACGACATAGAATTTATACTGCTGGCCATCGTGGGCCCCGGGGACAAAACCCGACCAGTAGTCCCCGTCGTGATGGAGCAGGCCATCGTCCGTCGTTCCCCAATTATTGAACTCCCCGCGCACGGCGACACTCTTGGCGCGGGGCGCCCAGCATCGAAAAGTGGCCCCCGAACGGTCGGGGACAATGTTCGCGCCCATGGGCACGGAGCCCGGCACGGGCGTGGGTTGGGTGGGCATAGTGAGTCGTCGGCTAGTCGTATCCGCCAAACATCAGGAGGCACATGTCCTCCTCCGTGTTGTTCAGGAGCCCGTGGAAACCACCGGGTTTCACCAGGCTGAAGGTGTCACGGCTCATATATCGCGCTTCGAGACAACGGTCACGGTTCGGCAGGAGGCACCAGTCACCCACGAACATGAGCCCGGAGCGGCCTTGCGTGAGATAAAAGATTTCCTGGTTATCCCGGTGGCGGTGCAGCCCGATTCCACAGCCCGGTCGAAGGATATGGAAATCAATATAATCCATGGTGAAAAACGATTCCGTGGAGGTTGTGGAGGGTTTTTGGTGAATGGCATTGAACATCCAGGGCTCCACCTCCCGACCGAGTTCTTTGAGCGCTTCGTTGCCGAAGTAGTTCGACATCAGGTTCCGGTAGTGCAGGAAGCCCACACCGCCGTGTGGACTCTCGCTGACGCCCACCCCCAGGTAGTTATTCCGCCCGCGGCAGACCATGCTGAATTGGTAACGATAGTTCCGGCCGCCATTGGAGTCCCAAGCCGTGCCATCCGCGTTCGACCAAGCCACCTCCAACGAGAGCGGCAGGATGGGATGCATGGTGTGCGCCGGAGAAAAGCCCACCATGGCAACGCCGTCTTTACCCTCCCGCCCAAGCTCGGCGAGCGTGCCTTGCACCAGATCGGTGCGCACGACGAGTTCCCCGCGATCGAAGGCCGCCACCCCTTTCACGTCCAGTTGGCTGCGCAAATCGTTGCCCGGATAACTCCAGAGCTCGATCTCGTAGCGGTCGGAAAGCGGATTGTAGGGCACCGTCAGGAAGGTTCCATTCGCTGCGTTGCCGATCTTAACAAAGAGCCTGATGCTAGATCCCAGCGTGCCACCAGCGGCTCGCGAGAGCACGGAGTCGGGACCGCCTTCGTAGGAGAACCGCAGGAAGGCGCCGGTCCAGTCGTTGATCGTGGCCCAGCCGCGCATGAAGTGGGCATCGCCAAGGGTGAGCGATTTCAGGTTCTGTTTCTGGAAATCGGTCTTGTTGTCCTGGAATCGCGGGTCGAGCACGCCATGGTCACCGCCCGACGGTCCCCACAGTTCCAGGCTTTCGATGGGGAATAAATAGTGGATCTGATCGAGCTGGTAGCAATCCAACTCGGCGGCCAACCTGGCGTCCTCCACCCATTTCGCGGCGACGACCAGTGGATTATTTTGGTAATAATCGATCGATGTTCCCTGGGGAACTTCGATGGTTCGGTTCGAATCAACGAGTTGCATGAGGTTTCGAGAAAAGGTGCTAGACGGTGTGATAGCCGAAGGCCACGAAACGGAGTGGCGTGGCACCCGGGTTGCGGATGCCGTGGATGCCACCGCTCTTGGTATAGATGATGGTACCGGGCTTCACCGGCACCTCCCGAATGGGTAGCTTGCCGAGCCCGTAGACATCGACCTGCTTCAGCGGAAAGGCAGAGCCGGTGGAAACCACCGGATCGTCCCCTTCCCCCATGTGGGCAACGCCTTCACCTTCATAGATGAAGTAGAGTTCCTCCGAGCCGATGTGCCGGTGGGTGCCTTCGATGCAGCCCGGCGGAATGGTGACCTCATGGAAATACACCAGGGCAGTCCCGAGTTCCTGTTGCAGGAGCCAGCGCATCTCGATGATGTTATTGTCCGATTTGTCAGGGTTATTCGGGTTGGTATAATCCACCATGCCATTGCGGTAACGCACCGGGTCGGTTTTGCGGGCGTCGAGATACCAGCCGCGTCGGAAATCGAGCTCATAATTGTTGAGGGCGACCGTGTTTTGAGCCGCACTTGGGTCCTGGGTATTGGGCACCTGGATCGTCCGCTGGTTGTTATTGTCCCATGCGGGATCATTGATCTTATAACCGAGCGGTTCGTCGATGTCGTCCTCTCGAATGGCCGTGGTCACGGTCGCGATGGCATCGATGTCCTGCAGGATCGCGGTGAAGTTCCTGCGTCGCGTGATTTGACCGTTGGCGCCCATGAGAGCCAGCACCTTTTTGTCGTGCGACATGCTGGGAGGCGCCTCCAGGGTGCCCCAGATTTCCACTTGGTAGGCGCGAATCCACGGGCAGTAGTGGAGTTTGACCTGGGTTTCCGCGACAGCCCCACCACCCGTCGCAAGTTTAAGATAGGCACTCAGGTGTTCCTGCAACCAACGGCCCTTCTCCCGCACCAGTTCAATCAGCCGGCTGGCACGATACTCCACGCGCACAAAATTCGTGAACAAACTGCCATCGAGATAAACCTCCCCCTTGATTATGCCAATATCCAGCTTGTTGCGCACTTCCGTGACGTTGTAGCGGTAGCGCTGGCTCTCCGTCGCGTTGAGATATTGCGCGTGGTAGATGCGGTCCGGGAAGAACACGATCTGGAAGATCTGGTTCTCCGGCTTGTTGAAGATTTCGTCGAAGCGGGGATCCATGGTGATGTTATAGGAGTGCCTTGAGGTGGTCGGCCACGCGAAAGGAATTGGCCTCTATGGTGTTGGTGGGATTAGCCCCTCCAGAGGTGGGCATAAAGGCTCCATCCGTGACGTAGAGGTTGTCGAAATTCCAGGCGCGACAGTTTTTATCGAGCACGCTGTCCTTCGGGTCCGTCCCAAAGCGTGCGCCACCAAGAATATGATTGGCGATGCGCAGTGGCGCGTCCTTCACCGACCCCTGCCCGAGGAACCTGAAGCCCGGCAGGTTTCCCGCCCCCAGACGGAGGACGTCGCCACATTGCTGCGCCATGGTGTCCATCAGATAACCGTCGTGCGGATGCCAGTTCTTGATGATATGCGCCACCGGGCGATTCCATTTGTCCGTGATCTGCGGATGCAATTCGATGCGATTGGTCTTCTGCGGGATCTGGTTGGCCATGAAACTCACCGACAATCCGCGGCCGAATTGCTCGTCAAAGAAATCGATCAACCCCTGCGCGCGCAGGCTGGTGTCCATCACGAAGCCATTCCACAACGTGTCGAGATCCATGGCGAAGTGCGTGCGGAGCAGGGAGAGTGGCAACGCCTGGTCGGAGGTATTGTTATAGATGGCGGCCCCGGCCCATAGATTGCGGTCCTTTAGAAAACTCTCCACACCGCAGCAATCCGTGGCCCAGTCCGCATCCAACGAACGCGACTTGTCATACCGTCCCGGCATGAGCGCGCTGGCGCCGCCGAAGCAGTGGGTGAGAAAGTATTTGCCGAGCAGATCGTTCTGGTTGATCCGCTGGTCAAAATTGGCCTCGAGTTTGGCGGAGAGCTTCAACAGGCGGACCGATTCGATCGCCGAGCAGGCGACCACCACGATTTTTCCGGTGACGGTCCGTTCGAATCCGGCCGGGTCCAAGTAGGTAACGCGATCCACCTTGGCGCCGGTGGTCTGCAGGTGGGTGACCACGCAATTGCAGCGGATTTGGAAGTTAGCCAATCCGGTCAGCGGACTTAACAGGGCGACCCACGTGCTCGATTTATAGCCCAGTGGATCGCCGTAGCGGTTCACGAAGCTCGTCTTGGCCGATTCAGAATTCGCGATCTTCCGACCGCTCGGGGCGTGATCGCGAGTGATAACCGCCAGGGGCGTGCGATAAGGCTGAATCGGGTTTCCCGGGTTCAACTGCTTGGCCAGGGCCTGCATGCCGCTGAAGGCGAATTGGCTGATCGGGTTGGGTTGCAGTGGAGGCTGATAGGTGTCATTCTGCGAGAACGGTTTTTGCTGGTTCTGCGACTCGCCATTGAGGCCGATGAGCTTTTCCGTTTTGCAGTAATAGGGTTCCAGTTCGGCGTAGGTTATTGGCCAATCGCGCGCCTCACGTTCCACGTCGCCATTCGGGTCTCCTGGCAGGCCGGTCCGCCCCGCGTTGAACGTCTGCAACCGCAGATCGGTCGGCGTGAACCGCAGGGAAACGCCGCCGTAGAGCTGCGTGCCTCCACCTACCACCTGCGCCGTATAACCTTCGATGGTCGCCCGATCCGATCCGTCGGCATTGCGATAGATGTGGGGCTCGTCATTGAGATCCGGCTCCACGTGACTGGAGTAGAAGGTGTCGTTGGTATTCGAAAGTCCCGGCAACGTGAGCTTTTTTTCCGATCCATCGGACATCAACTCGTCACGTTGGAAGCCGCTGCGGCCGTTCCTGGCCTGATATTGTGGCACGATGAGCGGCCCTTTTTCCAAAACCAGGACCGTTTTGCCTGCCAACGCCAATTCGCGGGCGATAGGAGACCCGCCCGCACCGCTGCCTATGATCACGATGTCGAAATCCATCTTCATATGAGTTCGCTTCAGTAAGCACACTAGGCGAGGTAGTCCGGGTTGTATCCCAAGGGCTTTTCAATGGCGTTGCGCCAGTCGAACTGCGTGGAGCCATCGCCGTTGCGGTACCGGCTTTCCAGATAGGCCCAACCCACGCCAGCCGCATTGCCGCCATACCTGGGATGTGAAAACGCCCCCAGACAGGCATGGCGCCGCAGCAAATTGAGAAAGAAAAGTGGACTGCCGTATCTGCTGGTGTCCCATCCGTTGACCTTGTCGGCTGCCATCTCGTCGTACAATTCGTTATAGAGCTCCTTCGAAATGACGCCAGGCTCTTTGTAGGGGTTGCGGAGGCGGAGCACCTGCTTGATGAGCGAGAGGCAGATTTTGTAGTCCATGAGACGGTGTCGTTCTTCCCGCGCCAGAATGTTGTCGATATAGGCCACCTCACCGACTGAATTGTCGAAACGGTAGGCGTGTTCGTAGGCCGCCTGTTTCGCGGAGTTATCCAGGCCGGTGTAAAACTGATTGAGGAACCGTTCGCCATCCGCAGTGCGGAAAGGCGCCATCTGTTCGACCAAACGCCCGAGAATGACCTGTTCCCAATCCTCCAACACCATGTTCTCCGCACAGGCGTCCGTGAAAAAGCGCGACCATATCCGTCCGGTCGGCAACGTCACGGTCTGGGGATTGATGGCGTCGTTTTGATGGAGGCCGTCCACCAAATATCGATAACGGTGCACTTCGCGTTTCGGGATCGCGACGCTGACCGCCCAAAAGGGGGTCGCTTCGTCGGCGAACGACACCGGGGCGAGTGCGACAGGATCGTACAAATTGTGGAACGTCCCAATGACCCCGACATTTTTCGGTGGGTTCTGGGGACCCGCCTGATAAATGAAGGTGACCTGATTATAGAAGTCGAATTCCGCGGGATTGGCCGCATCCTCGGCGCCGCCGCCATACGTGTCCACAATCGGGAACCGCCATGCGTCCAGAACGGTGCCGCCCAATGTTTTCCGGTCCCCGTCGGTGAAGGCGTGGCGGGGTTCACCGTTGAATCGGGCGAGGTACTTCGCGCAATAGTTCAACGCATGCTGTGAATCCGCGGGATAGGAAAAACGGCTCATAGGCAGGTGGCGCCACGCGCTGTCGCGGGGAGGGATATCATATAATACTCCACCGCGGCGAGGAATCCTGCGTTACAGTTTGCCGACAACCCGGTGCCCTGACCGTGTTCGGCGGCAAAAGAGGCCCGCAGTAGTCGCCAATGTGTGTCCTGGCGTGACGATAAGTTGGAGCTTGCTCCCCTCTCGTGAGGAACCGCTCCAACTGCGGGTTATATACACCCTGCGCCCCGTCCGCACGAGGACATTATGTATGAAAAGAAGTATCCCCGCGACTTCCGTGGTATAGATTTTGCGATAAGCAAATCGCGACATGTCTGGCGTTGCAAAAGGCACTGTCTCCAGTGTCGACACCATGCGAACGGTTCAGTGCGCTGGTGCGGAGCGACGGAGCCATTCTTCAAAACGCGTTGAACCAAGACGCGCCCCTTCGCCCGGGACGAGGCTGCGCTGGTCCAACGGCGTGCCGAAGTAGGGAGCCTCGTCATCGGTGATAACCGTGCGGGGATCGCGATTGGCACTCAGGTAGCGGCGCACGAGCTGGTCGAGGGGGAAGGCTTCGGGACCGGCAATTTCAATGGTGCCGTTCAAGGGTATCGCCACCGCAATGGGAGCGAGGGCCGCAGCCACATCGTCGGAGACCATGGGTTGCATGAGTGCCGACGGCAGCCGGACCGCCTGTCCCGCCATTGCCGAATTGGCGATGCTACCCACAAACTCGAAGAATTGGGTGGCCCGGACGATGGTATAGGGAATAGAGGAAGCCTTGATCAGACCTTCCTGCGCCATTTTCGCACGGAGATAACCGCTGGCGGGAAGCCGGTCACTGCCAACGACCGAGAGCGCGACGTGATGACCCACACCCGCGATGGTTTCCGCAGCGAGGAGATTGCGGGTCGACGTTTCGAAAAAGGCCAGCACCGCCCGGTCTTCGAACGAAGGGGAATTCGAGACATCCACGACCACTTGCGCTCCGGCCAGCGCCACTGCCAGCCCTTCGCCGGTGACCGAATTGATACCCCGTGACGGAGATGCCGCCACGACTTCGTGACCCAGTTGACGGAGGTTGTTAGCCAGTTTGGTGCCGATGAGTCCAGTGCCTCCGATGATGACGATTTTCATAGGTTTGTTTTTGATTTCAGGCATTTCGTTCTTCATGACGGAATGACCATGAACCGGTTATTGCTTTCCCGGTAGCCGCTGACTGCCTATAACGGTCATGCAGGATTTGCATGAAGGCTTTTGAAGATCTTACGCTGCTCCGCGCCTTTGTTTGCATCGTCGAGTGCGGCAGCATTTCCGCTGGTGCGCGGCGCTTGAGGATCTCGCAACCCACCTTGAGCCGGCAGTTGCAGGCTTTGGAGGAACTGTGCGGCACGGTACTGCTGCGGCGGGACACCCATCGGATGAACGTTACGGAAACCGGACAGAGGTTGCTCGCCGATGCCAAAGCCATTCTGGCGCAGGCGGAAGAAGCGGACCGCCGATTGCGCGAAGATTACACTACGTTGAGCGGCCACCTGCGTTTATTTGCGACGGTCGACCTCGGCCAATGGATCGTCACACCCCTGGTCAGTCAATTCCTGCAGGCCAATCGCAAGGTCACCGCGACGCTCGCCCTGAACAATCGTCCCCTGCAGATGATCCAGGAAGGATGCGATGTGGGTATTCTGCCAGGCAAAATCACCGACGAGAGCGTCATTGCCCGGCCAGCGGGTGCCATCACTCTTCATCTAGCGGCTTCGTCCGCCTTGGTTAAGAGCCGTCCTCCGGTAAAGGAGGTGTCGGACCTCAAATCGTGGCCGTGGGTCGCACAGGCTGGCTCGCAATTCTGGAGCACCAAGGAGATCACGCTCTTCGGTCGCAGTGGAGCGGAGCAGACACTGCCCATCGCGCCGGTATTGATTTCCGAGGGCATTACGAGCGTCCGCGAAGCGGTGCGTGATGGACTGGGCATCGCGTTGCTCCCTGATTGGTTGATCACGCAGGAACTCGACCACGGGGTTCTGGTGCGAGTATTGCCGAAATGGAAGGCCAGAGACTTGCCGATACACGTGGTCTATGCCGGACAACGGGTCCTGCCCACCCGGGTCAGCGCATTCATAGACTATGCCGTTCGCTACCTGGCTGCCGGCCAAAAAATGCGCTGACTCAACGGCGGACTGAAAAATAAGTATATGCCACCGCGTTCAGGCAGTCCGCTGGTAGCGCTTCAAGGCCTGGCGGGAGGCCCAGAGGGCGAGCGCCGCAAACAGCAGCAGCCGAGCCAGCGGCCACGCGACGGTATGCAGGTGCACCTGGCCCGCGAGGCCCGCCCGGGCCGAGGTCACGGCCCAGCCGACCGGATTGAATTTCGCCAGGGTCTGCATCCAGGACGGCATCAAAGTCGGAGCCATGAAAGTGGGTGAGAGCATCACCAGCGGCAGCAAGAGGAAGTTGGTCGCCGCGAAGATGGTTTCCCGTTTGCGGGTCGAGAGTGCCAGCGCGCCTGACAGCGCCCCAATGGGTAAGGCGAGCAGCATGGCGCTCACCAGCATCAGCAGCACTCCCGTGACTCCACCGTGATAACGTGCCCCCATGAGCATCCCCAGGCCGAGCAATAGCAGGGATTGGAACATATTGGTAAGCGCACCTTCGCAGAGGCGGCCGCCCAGGATCGCTCCCCGGCTGATCGGCGCCACCAGGAACCGGTCGAGCACCCCGCGTTCCAGGTCGAAAAGAACTCCCATACCCGAGAAGCTCGCCGAATAGAGTGCCGACATCACGATGATGCCCGGAGTCAGGAACTCGAGATATGATCCCGCGGGGAATCCCGGCAGTTCGGTCATCCGGCTGAACAATTGACTATAGAAGAGGACATATACAATCGGCTGCGCGAGGCTGATGGCGATCCACCACGGCTGCCGCCGCAGGCTGCGATATTGCCGTTCCGCCAGGAGCCATACTTCGGAGATGAAATTCATGGAAAAGGAGTCGGGGGGATGTGGTGTTATAAGGAGTCGCCATTGGTTCCCCGCAGGGAGCGTCCGGCAAACTGCAGGTAAACGTCGTCCAGGGTGGGTCGGGCCACCGTGGCGGAAGCGACCTTGATACCGGCCGCTTCCAGGGCATTGATCAAGCGTGGCAAAGCGGAAGCGCCATGGGTGACGCGAATCCGGACCGACCGACGGTCGCAAACCAGTCCGTGGGAACCCTCGACCGAGGCGAGAGCCTGGCGTACGGCGGCTTCCACTGCGTCCGCCTCCAGTTCGAAATGCACCGAGTCGCCGTTGAGCGACGCTTTCAGGACCTCCGGCGGGCCTTCCGCCACCACCCGGCCCTTGTCGACAATCGCCACCCGGGCGGCCAGGCGATCGGCTTCTTCGAGATAATGCGTGGTCAGCAGGATGGTCGTTCCCGCCCGGGCGAGGTCGCCAATGTCCCGCCACAATTCCGCCCGCGCTTCCGGATCCAGCCCCGTCGTGGGCTCGTCCAGAAATAGTATCTTGGGGCGGTGCATCAGTCCGAGCGCGAGGTCGAGCTTGCGCTGCATGCCGCCGGAAAACGAGGACACCACCTTGTCCGCCGCTTCGGTAAGGCGGAATCGAGCCAGAAGTTCGTCCATCCGCTCCCGGGCCTGTAACTTGGGGATCCGATGCAGGCGTCCCTGGATAATCAGATTTTCGCGGGCGGACAGGGCGGCATCCGTTCCGGAACGCTGGGCCACGCAGCCGAACAGGCGTCGCGCCTCCTGGGGTTGCCGGATCACGTCCACATCCAGTAGCTGCGCCTCGCCGGCATCTGCCCGGATCAGCGTCGTGAGAATCTTGATGGTCGTGGACTTGCCCGCGCCATTCGGTCCCAGCAGGGCAAACACAGTTCCCGCCGCCGCCTCGAATGAGAGACCGTCGAGGGCCTTGCGATTGCCAGGATAGGCTTTGGCCAACGCCTTTACCCGGATCGCCGGGGTCGCCGTGCTGGCTTCGGACCCGGCAGGGATGGAAGTGGATGGGGTCGCCATGGTGATTATATCATAGTATGGAGCCCGGAAGGCAGTCACCATTCATTTATCGGCGTGTTGATCCCGGATACCACGTGATACCACCCCGGCCTGCGGCTGCCCCGCCGACCAGCCCAAATCGGCGACAATCACTCTGTTGGGGAGGCTGAAGCGGGTCGGGCACCGATCTGGCATCAAAAAACCAGCTTTTCGACGTGTGATTCGTCCGGTCTCGGTCATTAGCTGGTAGAAACGATCATGGATCAGGATGCCCAATTGCTGCTGCGCTACGCGAACGAACGCGCGGAAGATGCTTTCGCCGAATTGGTTCGGCGGCACCTGGACCTGGTTTACGCGGCGGCACTGCGGCAGCTCGGCGATGACAGCCACACCGCCAGCGACGTTTCCCAGCTTGTCTTTGCCGAACTGGCCCGCCAGGCCAACTCCCTCGCCCACCATCCGTCTTTGCCCGGATGGTTATATACCACCACGCGCCGGATGGCCCTTCACCGTATTCGCACTGAAACCCGACGCGTCGTCCGGGAGCGTCACGCCTACGCCATGCAAGAAGCCGACCGCGGACCCGATTCCTCCGCCGGACAACCCGACCTGGCGCAATTGCGATCGGTGCTCGACGACGCCATGCACGAACTGAACGAGAAGGACCGGCAGGTCCTGCTGGTGCGCTATTTCGAACAACAGCCGCTGGCGCACGTGGGTTCCGGACTTGGCCTGGGGGAAAACGCCGCCCGCATGCGCGTGGCCCGCGCCCTGGAAAAGCTGCGAGCCCAACTGGCCCGTCGCGGCGTGGTCTCCTCCTCAACCGCCCTGGCGGCCTGCCTCCCCGAATGTGTGGCGGGCACCGCTCCTGCCGGACTTTCCGCCGCCATCGTGAGCGGCGCTTCGCTAGCGGGCGGAGCTTCCACTGCCACCGCCTTGACCCTGATTACTCTCATGAGCACCAAGACCAAGATTGCCATCACCGCCGCTCTCCTCCTTATCGCCGCCGGCAGCCTGGAGTTTTATAATTATTTTGAACTGCGCCGCCTGCGGACGGAAAACGCCGCTCTCCGTGAAGCAGCCGCACACTCCGCCCAAACGGCCACCCCTACCCCACCCGCGGAGCCGGGACTGAACGAAGCCGACCGCCTCGAAGTGGTCCGGCTCCGCGGCGAAGTGGCCCGCTTGCGGAAAATGCCCGGAAAGACCCGCCCGGCAGCGAACGCTTCCCTGCCGCCCTCGGCTTCACCCAGCACCGCCAAACGCGGCGGGGTCGATGCCACCACCCAAGCCACCATCCCGCCTGAGCAGACGTTACTGACCGGCGGCTGGAGCCTCGTACCAGGAAAACGAACCCTGGTCTTCCTGACGCCAACCTTGGAAACCCTGGCTTCGGGTGAGACGTCCGTGTTGCTGCGTCCCACGACCCTCATGATCTCGGAGGAAGCTATGGCCACTTATAATTTGCAGGACTTGCGCTCCGAGGAGGGCCAGTCGCCCGGCCAGCGGCTGATGGGTACGATGGACGTCAAACAGATGCTGGAAAAGCTGGCGAAGGAACCGGGCGTGGAAATCCTAACCAGTCCCATGATCTCCACCCTGGCGGGTCGGCAAGCCGCAGTGGGCGTTACCTCCGACGATTCACCCAATAGCCTTTCGTTCGATATGATTCCCGAAATCGGAGCCGATGGCCGCTCGGTGGATCTTCAATTACACACGCAAATCGCTCCGATCGAACCTCGCAAGACGCCTTGAGACGGCTAATACCTATGCCTATACCTATACCGACAGCCCTACTTCCCCATGCCGTCCGGTATCAATTTGCTGACTGATCCCTTGCGTTCATCGACCATGTTCAGCCCGGCGATGGTGGTCCCCCGCAATTCGATGCTGCCTTGGATGCTAAAGTATTTGATCCGGACCTTTCGGCTGTCGAAGGCCTCTGCACTCAGAATGGCCTTTTGCTCCACGTCCACGGAACTCCGGACAGTCGCGTAACCGTTGGTGGTCGGATTGGTGCTCTCCAGGATGTCGCACAAGCGACCATTGCTAAGCTCTTGTTTGACCAAGCGTTGCTGCGGCCAATGCAGAAATTCCATACTCAGGTCAAACAGCCAGAAATCACTGTCTAGAAAAGGCCGCCAAATTTCAGCCCCTTCCAGCGCCGTGGTTTTGCCTCCCGCAGTCCATTCGTAACGTGGTGGTGTCCCCGCGTCATGATAAACGGCCAGTGCGGTGGGATATCCTGCCTTGGTGGAACGGTATCGTACCAGCCAGCCCGCCGGAACCACCTGGGTTTCAATGGTTATCGGGGTGCTCTGGCGCCGGGCATCCGCGTCGCGAACGGTGAGCGTGGCGTTATTCGTGACGCTTTGGTTCGGTTGCGCGCTACGCAGCATGGCGGCGAGCTGCTTTCCGCGCTCCAGATCCGTTAGATCCTCGGCACTGCCGATCACCGTGGCCAGTGCTGCCGCTATCACCGCTCCGACTGCGAACCGTGGGAAGTACATCACGCTGGAAGAACTGGACGCGGACCGGATGGCCGGGATTCGTCATTCATGGCTGCTTGAAGATGATCTTCTGCGGCTCGCCCCGCCGGGACTGGACAACGATGTGCGGCCCCTTGGAACCTCCTTGACCCACGCCACATCCGCAAGGAAGAGCCTTTTCAAACGACTTGCGGCGCCGCCACCGGCTCCACCCGAAAAGGAAAACCGTGGCGGCAACGATCCCCAACGCAATGGGTTGCTGCCAGTCCATGGAACGAGCATAGCGGACCTCGTCTCCGAGGCAATGGTGGTCATCGCATGACCGGGATTGACGGCGGACATACCCGTCCGCGAGATTCGATCATGCGCGTTGCCCTTTGGATCACTCTCATTGCCTGGCTCTCCCTTGGATGCCATAGCCAGGGAGGTTCCAAACCTCAACGCCCCACCAAACCCGTGCCCATGCGCCCGCTGGATGGACAGGTGGGAAAGGTCTTCCGGGTTAATCTGCGATTGAAGTTCGTGGTGCTCGATTACTCGCTGAACCAGATACCGGAACTGGGAACCCACCTGTTTCTCTATCGGCAGGGGGAAAAGGTGGGTGAATTGAGCTTGAATGGACCCGTTCAGGGAGAGACCTGCGCGGCGGATATCGTCTCCGGTACGCCTCTGGTGGGGGACACGGCACGTACGGAATAAGGGTCCGCCAGTCCGCCAGCATCCCAGCGGGCGCCCTATTCTTTCGGTGCGCCGTTCTTGGACTTCGCCTTGGCTCCGGACTTGGACTTCGATCCGCCGGATTTCTTGGGAGCTTTCTCGGCGTCCCCTGCCTTCTTTTCCAGTTTTTCCACCTGGCGACTCAGCTTGGATGCCTGTTTCCTCGCGACCTTGGCAGTCGCCCGCGTGGTTTTGATGGTGTGCTTCGTCTCCTTGAGCGCCTTGCGTAACGCCTTGATCTGGTGTTTGCCCGTCTTGTGGGCGGTGTGGGCTTCGGCTTCGGCCGCTTCTGCAGAAGTCACGATGGCTTCAGTGGCAGTGAGCTCGGCGCGCAATTCCTTGAGGGTGGTCGCTAGTTTTGCTGGTTTCATAACAGGGCAACCGTCCGGCCTCCGTGGGGCCAGTCGATTAGCCCGGGATGGTTGCCTATTTCGAAAAGTTACAGCAAGGTGACAATTGTTACAATTACCTCGGTTGGGCTGGCGGATGTACCAAAACCGCCCCTAAATCGACCACTTTCTCATGCCCCTCTGGTATGTGGACGCTCCTTTCCAAATTCGGCAGTACCCGCCCTGGTGTGGCTTCCGGATTGAAGACCACCTGCAATTCGTATTCGCCTGGCGGCAGGGGTTCACTCGCAAAACTGCCATCGCCCATTGTCCGCAGCTCGGGACGCACCGCCCGGAGCAGGCGATCGCGTTGGGCGGCAGATTCAGTCCAGTCGGCCCACCGATGCCAAGCCGCAAGATCGAGTGCCGTATTGCCTCCCGGGTCGGGCACAGGTGCTTTCTGGCCTACAATACGCCCCAAGCGGACAGCTCGGACCCAGTCCGTTGAAGCTGTCTCTGAGCCCAGGGTCAATCGTCCCTGCACTCGCACTCCGTCGTGGTTTCTTGCGATTCCCACCGTCGTGTTCGGTCGGATGCTCACCGGTCCCAGGAGACGGGCCGGGTGGTCGGAAGATTCACTCAACCAGGCCATATAGATTCCCTCCGGCAGTTTCTCGAAACTATACCGGCCGCCGTCCACTACCCGTGTCTCGCGTAGGACCCGCCACCCGCTTGGTCCGCCTTCCTGCCAGGGATCGGAGAGCTGGACGCGGTCGCCGGTTGCGACCTCTCCCGAATCATCCACGGTATCTTCCAACCGTCCCCACGGTTGCAGCCGCAGCGTCAGCGGCTGATGAAAATCACGCACGCGCAGGCGTACAAATCCCTGGTCCGCCAAGGCAAACACGCCATGGGCCAGTGGCTCGAAGGCGCATTGGAAGCGGCCTTGGCCGTCCACCGGTATAACTCCCACCCGGGAGTCTGTCCGCAAACCGTGGTCATCCAGGGTCACGATTCCCTCCAGCGTGAGAACCGCCACCTGGGCACCCACTGCGGGGGTGCCGTCTGGATTAATAATCCGGCCGGAGACTGGTTTGTCCGTGGCCGACCGTTTTAATACAAAATCACAGCGCACCGTGGAGACTCGGGCGCTAGGAAGGGGCTGAACCCTGGACTCATATCCCTTGGCCTCCACCTTCACCGCCACCGGATGGTCCTGGCTCATCGGCAGTTCAAAGTGACCGCGGCCGGCATGCAGAGTGTCGCTATAAATAAACCTAAAGTTCCCCGGGTCGTATCCTGGTATCACCGTGAATGCCGGTATCGGAGTCCCGTCGTCCCCATCTATAACCTCCCCCACAACGGTGACCGACCGTCCCAGGCGAACGACCTGTTCTTGGCCGCCCGCCTGTTCCTCCGCTACTTGCTGCTGTTGGAACCCCTCCGCGCCGATGGAGAACCGAAGCCCTTGCGCCAGGGGAGCCGAGTCCCAGACGATCCGCCCGTCGGCATCGGACGTTCCCACCCATTCCATCCAAGTGTCACCCTGGCGCATCGGCTCGGCTTTGGCTCCCGCAATGGGTTGTCCGTCACTATCAAGGACCCGCAACTTCACGCTTCGCCCGGAAGAGAGGACGAACCTTTGAGGCTCGGATGAACTTGATGGACCCAAGGTTCCCGCCACCGGGGCATATCCGTCGCTATTGATCGAAATCCCAGGCGAACTGCCTTTCGGCTGGAACAAGGTGAAGCGACCGTCGCCGTCAGTGGTGATAAACTGCGGCGTGAACCCGTGACGGACCCTGGCTCCGGCTAGTGGATTCCCTTCTGGATCGACCACGACGCCGGCGAACTTCGCCCCGTCTTTCAATAGGAATACCGCGGACCCCTGCCTCATGGCTTCCCTATAGTCGCGCGCCTGGAAGGAGGCGGACGGGAACCGGTCCTGCTTGATCGTCAGGGTAAAAGCCTCGCAACTCACGGGAACATTCGCCGACCACCAGCGGCCCTTCTCGTCCGAACGCGCCACCTCCCAGGGATTCAAATAGCCCAGCCGCTCGGTGGGCGTCTCGCGACCGGAGTAATCGCCAACGTCGGGGAAAGCCATGGTAATCGTGGCGCCCTCCACCGGGCGGCCACGTTCGTCGGTCACCGTCCCCGAAAGCACTTCGGCCGGTTCCAGGTTCAATTTATATTGCTCCGGGAGCGGCCGCCCCGAATCCCGGCGCCAGGTATAGAAACGCTGGGCGAAACCCTGTTTCAATACGCCTATATCCAGACGTTCGGTGCCCGGAGCGACAGGTATGGCCCCCACTCCTTGCGTATCGGTGGAAAGGTCGCTTCGTTCCCGCCACGGGGAATTGCCCGGCATCGCCCAGCTTAGGTGAATCTCCGCATTCGGTATGGGTCGACCGGTTTCCGCCTCCTCCACGAGAAGCCGAAAGGGCTCAACCATACCTGCGCGATCCGTCGTCCCTGGAGTCCTTTCCACCGGCCGGACCACGCCGGAATCGGGACCGGTTCCCGCCAACGCCACGGCAGTCGAATCCCCGCGCCCCCGCCCGGCGGCGACGAATCTCCAGCCAGTGACAATCAGGCACAAAAGCGCGGCGGCTCCTATACTTATAATAAGCGTGGAGCGGCGCCACGCCTCGACGGTCGACTTCGCCATTTTTGCCGCGGGTGAAGCGGCGTTGGCCGTTCCTCCCGAGGACCACGCGCCCATCCCCGCCAAAGGGGCCGCCTGCGTCGCATTTTCTTCCAGCAGGGCCGCCAATAGAACGACCGAAGCCACCACTCCCCGGCGGGCGAGAAAGACGCGTAGTTTTTCCAGCGCCCGCTGGACGCGTTTTTTGGCTGCGTCTTCCGCGAGGCCGGTCGACAAGCCAATTTCCCTATGATTCTTCCCTTCATAAAAACGCATCAGGATCACCGCGCGGTCGGTGGTGCTTAATCGCTCCACCGCTTCATCGATGATCGGGGTTAGAGTTTTCCAGGACGCTTCGTCGGCTTGGAGTTGGTTCATCTGGCAGACCTCGGTTTCACGTCGGAGGCGCCGGAACTCCGCCCGCAAGGCGCGGGTGGCGACATAACGGGTGGTCTTGAACAACCAGGCAGCCAGAACCGTTTCTCGACGAAGACTCCTTGCCTTCCGGGCCAGCAGGAGAAAGACCGCTTGGGCGACATCTTCCGCCTGGGCCGCGTTGCCTACGGTCCTCAAGGCCACCGAATACACCAAGCCTGCGTGGTTCTTGACCAATTCAGCAAAGGCAGCCTCCGAACCTTGCGTGGCGTACTCGTGAAGTCGTTGGGAATCTTCCATGTTCAGCGACGTGTTTGCCTTCCTATCCCCGCCACTGAAACGGTTCGGGACAAAAATACCACCCGATAATCCTGGCCATCTATTCCGAAGTACCGGGCTGTACGGTGATGCCGCCCGGCACAACCTCTCCACCTAGAGGCCGAAACTGAAGGCCATCGACGGTGGCGTTCACAAAGCGTTCCGCGTACGTACTGCTGGCGGTAGCCTTGCTCGCCCACTGGTGGCTGCCGTCTTTACCCACCAATTGTACCGCGTCGATCTCGTTCCATCCAGGAACCAGAGAGGTATCGAGATAGATGACGATTTGGCGGGTTACCGCCCTCAACGACGTCTGGAATACGGATTCGGTCGGTGCAGGCTCAATCGGCTCGACGCCTTGCCATACCACCACCTCTTGTCCTCCGGTTTGGACCGCCGTGATTGCGCTGATCGCGCCCGGATTAAACGTTTCCCGGACCCTTACTTCCACCGGCTCCACCCAATTCTCGAACTCAACCTTCAGCCATTCCACCCCGGCATCCGGTTCGCGCGAGGCCCACGCGGTGGGTAGATCTCCGGCCCGCATGGTGTCGGGTTTACCCTCCGCCTGTTCCGGACCCCACATTCGCTTTTCCTTCGGCTTTTCCGGTTCCACGGGATCAACGGCCACCTCCGGATTTGTGGCTGGCGCGGTGCGAATTCGACTCGCGGCGTTGGTGGCCAGCACCATTTGGTTGAGCCGCACGATGGTGGCACTTAGCAGAGATTCCGTGCTTTCCTGGGCGGATCGCATGCCCGCCACCTTCGACTTCAGATCATTTATCTCGCCATCCTGCGACTCCTTGGCGGCCAATAGGTTGGCCAGTTCGGTTTCCAATCGCCGAATAGTCCGATTCTGCCGGGTGAAATAGAACCCCTGGATCGCCACCGCCAGCGCGATCACGCCTGCCACCGCCGTCCAACGTAGGGGATTCTTCATTGACGCCTATCCCACCGTAAGCATTTGGTGCGTCCTTTTCAACGGGCAATACGCGGTCACGTCGCGAACAAAACTTACTCGCCGGACCAGGGCATCGGTTGATCATCCGGCGCAGGTCCCAACTGGCTTTCGCATCCGTCAGGTCGATTCCCGGATCTCCAACGGAGCTCTGTCCCCCAGGGTTGGCTGAGTCCCGAGGCCTACCCCGGGTATAAGATCCGAATAAACCCTCCACGGCCAGTCGGCGTGCACGAGCAAAGCGGTAGCGGACCGCCGCAGTCCGGGATGCTTCGCGTTTTTATGGGATGGACTGGTTTATACGGAGTGATAGGTGCTGGAAAACGGATGGTATAACCAGAGCGCCTGCCGTCTCGGAGTTCCTCCTTCGTTAAAACTACGGCGGACAAGGCGGTGGTAAAGCGCAGCGACGACACCGCTTTGGCAAGGTGGGTCATGCTTGAGGTCGTGTGGGGGTTTCGAAGCCGTACCACGCTCCAAAGCGGTGTCGCGCGTTGCTTGCCACCGCACTCCAGGACGCTTCGCGTTTCGGCAAGGTGCCCCATTAATCATATCGACCCGCCCGTTTCAACGGGCAATACGGCATCCTTGGCGGGCGCCACTGGGCGCATCTTTTAATCATGGGTCCCAATGCCACTTTTGCCCCACACCCTGCCTCTCCGCCGAAAAATCTCGAGGGCGAGGAACTAGGTGCAGGTGCCAATAAAGCGAAGCGCCTTCCTTCGCCCCAGCACCGTTAAACTTTCGGCTTTCCTAAGCTGGCGTAGAATTCCCGCGCTTTCGCCAGCAACTGACTCTCCGTCAGGTGATGCTCATCCACGGCGACCGTGCCAAGAATGCGCTTGGCCAATTCGGGATGATGCTTTTTCGTCCAGCCTACGAACTGGTCCATCTCACTGCTCATACCGGTGCCGGTACCTAGAATAAGGATCTGGCCAGCCCCTTGCAGCGCCTTGGTCACGGGCTCAAAGAAACTCTCCGAGTTCGGCCGGTCCTTGCCCTTGTTAAAGTCCTTGGATCCATAGGCGTGGCGAAAATGCTCGGCGGGTTCGTGGGGCAATATCCGTTCGGGAACCGCTCCGTGCAATTCCGAGCGGAAGATCCGCGCTTCATGGTGATCGATCACGAGCAGCCAATGGGCTTCCTTCGCTGCCGGTTCGGCCGCCGTGGTCTCGGAGCGCTCAATGAAATGCCGCAGGGACATCACTTCTTCCGTCCCGGAGACGTCCTTGGTGCGTGCCGCATGCAGAACCAGCGTATGCCCGTTGCGGGTCACCTTCAGGTTGCCGTTGGACTCCACATCCACCGTACCCAGATGGCGAAAGAGCGAATGGACATCGTGCCAGCCAAGGTTATGGGAGACGGGATGTTGGAAAATGGCGTTGTAGGTCCGCAAATGCGAGCCGGTAAGCTCAGTGGTCGTATTCATAATTCATCCGACAAGCTCGTTTCGTCCTTCGATGGAGCGGCCCCGCTTGTCGATCGGGCAGCTTCTTGCAGTTGATCTAATGTCGTCTCCATACTCACCCTGCGCAATGGGGTGAAACCCCACCATTTTTGGCGCAATGGAACCTGAAATTGCTCGATTTCCCCAGCCCGCCAAGGACATGCCAGTCCTTCCCATGAACGCGTTCACCTTCCCGCACCAATCCCTAACCGCCAAAGCCCGTCGAAATATAAAAGACTGTTTTAAAAGGGGCTTGGGTCTGATGCGCCAGGGAAAAGAGCGAGGGCTAGGCGTCCTGAGGGAGCATATCTGCGAAGATCTGTGACCGAAGGACAACAACTCCCTCGCTCTTTTTCACCAGCAGCAGGCCCAATTGCACTTTTAAAACAGTTTCTAAATCCGCTCCGCCACGACTCCACCTGATAAAGAAACCCTTCGCCGTATTGCCTGGTCCTAATATTGGACAACTCCGGTTTCCCATCGTCCAGGGCTGGACGGTCTTAGGCGATACTTAGCCGGTCCATAAGACCAAGGACCAGGGTTAGGAAAGACAACAGCGATTTCATTGCGGGTTGAAATTCGGCGTTTGGCGGGGTTTTGGCGACCCGTTAGCGCACGGTCGGGACATCGGTTTGGGGACGGCCGCCGGTATATAAGTTCTGGATCTCGGAGGCGTCCAAGGGACGGCCGTAGAGGCTGAACTCGTCCATCACGCCGCTAAAATTGCGGATCAGAAAGGGGTCATTGCCAGGGAATCCTATCGGGTTCCAGTTGCCCAGCTCTGCTGTACCGACCTGGAAAGGCGGCGCAAATCGCAGGGCATGGCTGCTGACACCGCGCCCATTGACATAGTGCGTCACCCGCTTCGAGTGGCCGTCGATCACCACGGCCAGATGCATCCAGTCACCAAACTGGTCGGAATTTATGACGGGTGGGCTGGTCAATATCTGGTGGTCGGCCTTCGGCCCAATCACGGTCAACCCGAGCACCCCATCGTTTCGGATGACCCAGTGGATCGTGCCGGATTCGAACCCGTCGGACATGAAGAGCGAGGTGATCTTTCGGTCCAGGCCCTGCACCCTGACCCAAGTGGCCAGGGTGACCGATTCGAAGGTGCCAGGCAGGCTTAGGCGGATCCGGTCGCTGACGCTGCGGAATTCCAAGGCGGGCTTGGTGGACCAGCGCCCTTCCTGCCATTGGCAACCGACTATGGTTGCGTCCGGCACCGTGGCACTCCGTGAGCCCACGTTGGGTAATCGCCAATCGGATGGGGAACCGTGTTCAAAGTCGAAATGGATCCAAAGCGAGGGATCGTGCCTGAGCCGTTCGTTGGCTTCGCGCCAGCGGTCGTAGCGCTGCGCCTCGGCCGCCACCGACTTGGCTTGGAGGTCGAACAACGACGCGAAGCCACGGGGGTCGGCGGCAACGATTTGGGCTTCGCCCGCGCCTTCCACGACGGCCCCCTTCCCTTCCTTGAGATTCTGAGCGGCAGCTTTCGGTTCAGTTCGAAATTCCACGTTACCTCGAAACACATGCAACTCGGTGCGAGCACCCGTCACGTTCAGACCGAAAGCCGTTCCCAGATCTGTAACATCCATGCGCGGAGCGACGATCTGGAATCCCCGGGCTTGGGGTGGCACCTCTGCGGTCAATTTTCCTCCTCTGCAAAGTGCCTTGCTCGAAGACACCAGTTGGAACTCGGCCGGCCCCTCCAGAACTACCCGGGCACCGTTGTAGAAAACAATTTGGGCCAGGCCGGACTCCAAACGCAATGTGCCCGGTTCCAAGGACGCCCCCAGGTGGGGTTGAGGATCCGCCGCAGTCCACTGGGCGTTCACCACTCGGTTCAGCATAGCCACGGCCCGGCTGGTCGCGCCCGGGCGGTCGTCCAACAACCGGTAACGCGCCCACCAACCGCCCCCCAACAGCAGCGCCAAACAGGCAGCCAAGGCCAGCATCCAACGCGCCTGCGAGCCCAGCACTGGATCGCGGGTGGTCGTCTGCCGGCCTTGGGTGAAAAACTCGCCGCGAATCGCTCCCGAACCGAGGTCAGGAGACTCACTGGCCACAGAAGCAAATAGATCCGATTCAGAGGCCAACCGGGCATGAAGCTCGACGCGCACCAGATACTCATCCCGGGCTGTCGGATCGCGGCGAAGCAACTCGTTCAGCAGCCGCATTTGCTCATCGGACGCCGTGCCATGGCAGACGGCGGCCACCGCTTCGTCAAATTCGTGGGAGGGGAAGACGAGCTTCACAACTTGTTCCCTTCCGGCTCCCCGGCGTTCTGGATGCAGGCCTGAAGCAAGTGGCGGGTCCGTTGCAGTGCCTTGTAAGTTGAAACAACGGTTCGACCCGCCTGGCTCGCGAGCTGGCTAATCTCTTCGCGCCGGTAGTAATAGCCCTCCACCAGCGTGCGCTGTTCTTTGGGAAGTCGCGTCAGGCAATTCTCCAGGCGTTTGAGGCGAGTTTCCAGTTCGGGAGCCATTTCTTCCCGCCGCCGGGCCAGTTCCTCTGCTAAGCCACCGTCGAGCAGGGTGCGCCAGCGTTGGTGTCGCTCGATCCATTGGCGCGCCTTGTTAAGGGCGAAACGGCACGCCCAGGGGGTAAAGGGCAGGGCCGGATCGTAGTCGTCGAATTTGGCCCAAAGCGCCATGGCGGTCTGTTGCACAATATCCTCGGCATCAGCCACATTCGGCACCAGTGCCGCCACGTAGCGGAAGATCTCGCGTTCGCTGCGCAGGAATAGCGAGAGGAAGCGCTGTTGAGCGGCCGCCTGATCCTCGGACCGATGCGGTGAGTTCTGGGACATCTCGAAAAAACTGTATGAGTACTTCCGGCAAACAGGGGATTTTGGACACCCGTTCACCAACTTTTTCCCCTTCGGTGAGTGTGCCGACCCCTGAGTTCTAGGCATTATGTTGGGTCGGAAAAGGGCCGAACGCGAGGCGCGAGGAGGGGGCATATCTGAAAGATCTGTGCCCGACGAGCAACGAAGCGAGCGGCCATTTCGACAGCCTACGGCTCTCCGACAAAGGAGGCGATTGGGTCAATCCGGAAAACCGGGTATTGGAGGAAGGCGGACAAAATGAAAACGGTTGCGACAGTTCCACGACCTTTCACATTCTAATGTCTGAGACCGATATAGTAGGTGTTGAGCTGACACCGGCATAATGAGTGGTGCGGTTCCCCGGCTGGCAGGCTCCCACGTTCGCCGGATTGACGGGTTGCCAAGTGCCGTCGGGTGGCCTGACGTTTTTTGCGTCGATTGGGGCGTGAGCACATTGGGGCGAAGCGGTCCAAATCATGATTGAAAGCTACACACGACATGGCGAGGGGTCGCATTTCCACATCAGCGCTTTCCGTGGCGCTGCTGGCTTTTTCCGGGCTTTGGCTGGTCGCGGCTTGCGAATACCATGCGACGAGTGGATTCAAACCCGATTGGTCGGCAACTCCTTTGTTTTGGATGCTGACGGTGGTGCTGAGTCCAGCCATCTGTTTTGCTGGCAGTATGATTTTGGCCGACCAACGCAGGCACACTCGATTTGGCCTGCTCGAGTGGTGGGCGTTGACGGCTGCATTTCTCCCAGAGACGCTTGGCACCTTATTATCCGTATGGGCCGTTAAAGTTTTGTTCCTGATGAGTGCTGGCTGATCAAGACTAACTGCAGGAGTTTTGGTGGAGCGGGGATGTTCAATTCCGGAATCGAGACCTCGATTTCTTTGCCCCAACAACGTTCGGTTCGGGCGCTGAGCCGGTGTCTGGCCGCAGTGCCATGCGTGGATTGTAACTTAACCCACATTTGACGTGGATTAACCGTGCCGTCCTATTTTAACAAAAAAACGCGGTGGGATCGCTCCCAGCCGCGTTGTTGCGTACCACTCCCAGCGAAAACCTCAGTATTCGCTGTGCATCTTGATGCCCGGCTGCGGGATCGGATAGAGCCCGTTGGCGTCCGCCAGCAGCGGGGCGGCGGAATCCATGGTCAGGCTTTCCAGGCCCGGGGCGAATTCATGCTTGGAGTTCAGCATGTCGTCAAAGGTGATGATCTGGCCGGTATGCGCCGCCATCCGGCCCATGGAGGTCACGAGGCTGGCTTCCACGCCGCGCTTCACCTCGTTGTAGGGCTTGTCGTTGCGGACCGCATCCACCAGGTCGTCCCATTCCAGTTGGTAGGGATCGGGCTCGTCCTTCGGCGCCTTCCAGACGATGTCGGAATTCACCATCTTCTGGCCCTTATAGATGCGGCTCTTGGCCGGCGTGTGCGAGTTGCTGGAGATCACCGCCAGGCCCTTGCTGCCGTGGGCGTAGCTCGCGAACTCGTCGTGGCAGCCCGGCATGGTGCGGCCATAGACAAACAACTTCGCACCGTCGTCGAAGGTGTATTCGACGGAGTAGTTGTCGAAGTTCTGGTCCACGTTGTCGCCCCGGTAATGGCGGCCACCGCTGGCCTGCGCCTGCACCGGCCACGCGTTTTTCATCCAGCAGCATTCGTCGATGTTGTGGATATAGAAATCACTGAAGCAGCCGCCGCTCGCCCAGAGGAAGCTGTGGAAGCGCGAGATCTGCCAGAGCAGCTCGCTTTGCCCATCCGGCTTGCGGGTCGAGAAGGCCGACCCCGCCGGGCCGTGCATGCGATAGGCGCGCAGGGTGATCAGATCGCCGACCTGGCCGTCCTGGATCTTATTAAAGAGGTCCTGGCGAATATGGCAGTGGCGGCACATGAGGCCGACGCCGACCTTCAGGTTCTTTTTCTTGGCGTCCTCAGCCAGTGCCAGCATGCGGCGGGAGGTCGGGCCATCCACGGTCACCGGCTTCTCCATGAACACGTTGAGGCCCTTTTCGATGGCGTACTTGAAATGCACCCAGCGGAAAGCGGGCGGGGTCGCCAGGATCACGATGTCACCGGGCCGCAGGCTGTCCATGGCTTTCTTATAGGCGTCGAAGCCGATGAACTTGCGGTCTTCCGGCACGTCCATGCGCGCTTTGTGCTCACCGCTAAGGCCTTCAAAGCTGCCTTTGAGGCGGTGGTCAAATACGTCGCCCATGGCCACGAGCTTGATGGGCCCGTTCTTGACCGACAGCGCATTCGCGGCCGCGCCGGTACCACGGCCGCCACATCCAACCAAGGCCACTTGGATGGTGTTGTTTTCGCCCGCGTGCACGGCGGGAGCCGCCAAGGCCGCCGCCGCGGTGGTGGCAACCGCGGTTTTCTTGTTATCGGTGGTCTGGCATCCGACTAACGCGGAACCAGCGGCCGCGATGGCACTGGTGTGGAAAAGGAACTCGCGACGGGTCTTGGGTACGGGGGTACCCTGCGGTTTTTCTACGGGATCTTGCATAAATGGATTCTGCTTTGATGGATAATGCTGGTCAATGTCCGACGCGCCGCCGACCGGGATTATTCTTGCAGAATCGCGCCTTCGCCGGGCTGCCGATTCCAATGCCGTCCGTTGGATAGGTGTTTTCGCTCGTTGACCGGCCATTTACACCGGATGTCGGATTTCCCCATCGGCGGCTGTTATCATAGGAAGCGAACATGAACGACGACACGACATTGCTCCGCCGTTATGCGCAGGAAGGCGACGAAAGCGCCTTTACCGAACTCGTTCAACGCCATGTCAACCTCGTGTGGGGTGCCGCCTGCCGGATCACGCAGGACCCGGACTTGGCCAAGGATGTTTCCCAAACGGTCTTCGCCGACCTGGCCCGGAAGGCTACCAAGCTGCCCTCCCACACCATCGTCGCCGGATGGTTGTATCGTTCCGCCACCCTGGCCGCACAGACGGCCGTGCGCACCAACTCACGTCGGGCGCGACGGGAAGAACTCGCCATGATGCAATCCCCACCCTCTCAGGACGCGAATTCCAATGCCGGCCAAGTCTTGCAGCCCTACGTGGACCAGGCTCTCGACGCCCTACCCGAAGCCGATCGCGATGCCGTGTTGCTGCGCTATTTCAGCGGCTTGAATTTCACCCAGATCGGCGACGCCACCGGTACCTCCGATGACGCAGCCCAGAAACGGGTGTCCCGCGCTCTCGACAAACTCCGGCACCACTTCGTCCAGCGCGGCATCGATCTTAGCCAAGGAGCGGTTGCCGCAGGCCTCAGCCTGGCCGCCGCCCAAGCCGCACCGCCGGAAATCGCCACTCTCTTCGCCGCCAAGGCTATCGCCACGGCCACCTCAGGAACCCTCATTGCCTCACTCACCGCCATGAAAACGTCATTCATCGTCGCCGGGGCCACTGCTGCGATAGTGGTCTCGTCTGGATTCGCCGCCTGGGAATATTCCCTGGTCCGTTCGCTTCGGGCCGATAACGCCGCCCTCAATAATCAGATCATAGCCCTGGCCCAAAGGCCTCCAGGTCTAATTCCCGCCCCTCCGAAATCCGGAGGTGCAAAATCCGGGCTTGCGGGTCTTCCAACGGGTATGGCGGAAGTACGGGAAACGTTAGAAAAGGATCTCATATCGCGCCTGACCGAATCTCAGGCCGCCATCGTGCCCGGCGCGATGACAGCCGAAGAACGCGACAGCCACAATCGCACTGTCGCCGACCTCGCCCGGTTGGGACGCGAAGCACGCGCCTACGCCCTCGATCACCAAGAACGGTTTCCGACGGTCCAAGAGGCGTCGAAAGAGGGCGTGAAATTCACGACCACGACGATCCTGCCACAGGGAACACCGGTGGCAAAATTTGAGCTCTTCCCCCAGCCCCGAGCCATTACGTTGCATGAGCCCGAATTATTTATTCTCCGTGAAATAACGCCAGTCCATCTGGCCGATGGTCACTGGCTCCGCACCTACTGCTATGTCGATGGGACCGTGAAGACCAAGGCCATGCCCAGTGCGGATTTCAGCGAATTCGAATGGGAAGGCACGGCGGACGATGAAGCTCCAGCCGCGCAGCCAGTGGACGGGGCTCCAACCTTGGCAATGGACCCGGTGCTCATGCAACGCTACGGCCTTTCGACGACGGCGCAATATTCCCAGCAGAAAAAATCCCCGTCCCGAAAGAAGGCTCCCGGCGCCATGGATCCCGCCCTGGCCCGCCGCTATGGTCTCGTTCCCCAAGGCGGCCAGACGGAGATTTCAACTGACGATGCCAAACGCGCGATGGAAAGCCGCTATGGCCTGGCTCCGGGGTCGTTGAATCCTGCGACGGCGTCACCCGATAACAAGGCTTCGGATCCCGCTGCGCGGCCATGATGCTGAAGGGCCGACGCAACTTAGCCCAGGCCAAGCGAGGTTTGACGAGCGCGGGCCTGGGTGAAGTTACCCGGCTGAAAGCGAGCGCCAACGGGTTGAAAATCCCAACCCACTCATGCGCGAGCCTGCTTCGGGGCAATCTCGGTAGAACCACTTGTCGGGGTACTCGCGCTTTAGCCTATTCCGACAGCATTTCCACTCTGGCGCTCGCTGAATCGGGTGGTCTGGAACCCAGGCCTGCGCGCCTCGGAAGGCGCTTAGCCTGGGCCAACATGCGAGGGCCTTTCAGGCCCAAGTGCCCACCACCTACAACACTGTCTGTATAGGCTGATCAGGATCCAAGCGGTGGGCCGCCAGCCACGATGGGTTGAACATCTTTGACTGATACTTTGCGCCGGAATCGCAGAGAATGGTGACGATGGTCTGGCCGGGCCCGCGCTCTCGCGCCAGTCGCAGCGCCCCGGCTATATTAATACCCGAGGACAGGCCCAGGAAGAGCCCCTCCTCACGCAACAACTGGTAAACAACGGTCAGCGCGTCCTGGTCGGGAATCCGATAGGCCTTGTCCACCACGATGCCCTCAAGATTCTTGGTGACGCGGCACTGCCCGATTCCCTCGGCCGAGGAATCGCCGTCCTTGATATCAGTGTTCCCCTGGGTAAACCACGACCACATCGCGGCTCCATAGGGATCGGCGCACACCACCATGGTATTAGGGTTCCTTTCTTTGAGGTACAAGGCCGTTCCCGCGAGCGTGCCCCCGGTTCCGACCGCAGCCACGAACGCCGTCACCTGCCCCGAGGTCTGCTCCCAGATTTCCGGGCCGGTGGTCTTATAGTGGGCCTGGCGGTTGGCGGTATTGTCGAACTGGTTCGCCCAAAACCAGCCATTCTCTTCCGCCAATCGTTGCGCGACCCGGTTATAATTACCTGGATCGGTGATGGGCTTCTCCGGCACCGTCCGCACCTCGGCGCCGAGCGTGCGCAACAGGCCGATCTTCTCCGGCGATTGGGTTTCCGGGATCACGATGACCGACCGCAATCCCCGGGCGTGGCCCAATAATGTGAGCCCTATCCCCGTGTTGCCCGCCGTCCCCTCGACAATCGTGTCGCCGGTCCGAAGCCGACCCTTGGCTTCGGCGTCGAGGATCATTCCCAAGGCCGCCCGGTCCTTGACTGAACCTCCTGGGTTCATGAACTCGGCCTTGCCCAGGATTTCACAGCCAGTCAACTCGGACAGGCGGCGCAATCGGATCAAGGGGGTGTTGCCGACGTGTTTGTCTATCCCGTGGTAACGTACTGGATTCATCGCGAAGAAAGGGGTGCACTGGCCTTTTCAAGCTAGCTGGCCGGTCGATCTGAGGCAACCGGTGACCCGTTATTTGGTCGATTTGGCCTGCTCGATGAGGTCCCAAAACTTGGGATTATCCTGGAGCTGGGCGTCCTCGCCTGTGGGCAGGCTCGACCGGAAAAGGAAGTCCTTGAGGGTGTTCTTGCTCATGATCCGATGCACCACGACCCCCAGCGGGTGACGCTCGAAATACACGCGATAGTCGCCCAGGCGGTAACGTATCAGGGTCCGGCCATGTCGCGCCAAATGACCGAATTGGCCTTCGTCCCGCTGGAGTTCCTGGGGCAATCCCCGAAACTCACCCAGGATGTGCAACTGCAATTCCCGCGGCATCCGCGACAATTCTGCCGCGCTCGTCGGATTGAAGATGATCTGGAACGGACCCATCACGGGAGAAAGTTGCCTCCCGTAAGGGTCGCCGTCTAGTGCGGGAATCGATAAATTCGACGACGTGGGCGCACTCAATTGACGCTCAGCATCTCCAGAAGTGCCGCTTCCTTCTCCTTGCCCGATTGGAAATCCATCGCGCGGACATAATGCGGCTTCTCGGCCGCCGTGGTGGAGGGATCCTTCAAGATCTTCACCAAAAGGGCCGGGGTGGCTTTGGCGCGAGAACGCCAGATGATCAGCCGGGCGGAAGTTGTGTTCCACAATCCACCGTTGGCGGCCAGATACGCGGACAAACAGGCGTCCCAATTCTTGTCGGCACCAATGCCGAGCGCTTCAAGATACCAGCGGTCCTGGCCCTGATACCGTTTCGCTAGTTGAGCCCACAATCCCGGCATTTCCGCAGAGGTATTGTGGCGCAACGCGATCGAGCACTCGCGCAAGACCTGGTAACTGGGATCGGCCGTGAGTTGTTTCACCAGTGGGATGATGTCGAGTTTCAACTCCCGCGCCATGCGCAGTCCGACTATCCGGACGTCGTCACTGCCATCGTGGAGCGCCTGGTCCACATACTGGGCGGCCTTGCCCGGAAGACGCACCAACAATTGCAGCGCCCGGGCTCGTTGACGGGCTTCGGGACTCTTGGCAAGTTTGCCGAGTTCGCCTTCGGCCTTCGCTCCCATCCCGTTCAAAGTCGTCCACGCTAGGTAACGGGTTGCTCCGTTGGGTGATTGCAACGCCGCCACCGCACCCTTGGCCGAAGTAAGATCGAGTTTCGGCACCGTCGCCTTGACTCCTGGAGGCGCCACGCGGATGACCCGTCCGGTCATGGTCTCCAGCTTCTGGTCGGCCATATAATGACCGCCCACGCCGGCGTCATTCCAGTCGGCGATATAAAGAGAACCATCCGGAGCCATCACGGCATCGCTGGGCCTGAACCAGGTGTCATTCGGGCTTTCCACGATATTCGCGATGGTGGCTTCATAGCCTGCGCCGGATTTCGTCACCGGATACGCCCGCACGACGCGCGGGCCCGCATCGCAATGAATCATCTGGTTGCGGAAAATCTCCGGCAACAGGTTGCCTTCATTGAAGCAAATACCCGTCGGCGAACCACCACCCGTCAGCAGCAGCGTCGGAACCACCCCCGGATCGTCCAAGTGCCAGTGACGGCGCGGTATCTCCGCCTCCATGGCCGTGCGTTTCTGGCCCCAGCTCGCACCGGTCATTTCATCCTTATAGCCAAAGTTGCCACCCTCCATCACGTAATTGATGCGGACGCCCTTGTTGCCGTCATCGTCATTGTCCGATTGCCACAACGTGCCAAAGGAATCGGGTGTGACTTCGAAGTTATTCCGGAAATTCCAGGCCAGGGTTTCGACTTCGGACCCATCCAGGTTGCAACGCAAAACCAGTCCCTCTTGATACGGATGCCGATGGGCGCGCACTTCATTGCCATCCTTATCCACCACCCACTTGCCATCGGGCGTCTTAAGCTGGAGCCCGGCATTGCCGAGGTTGAAGTACAGCTTGCCGTCGGGACCGAATTGGAAGGCATGGGCCCCGTGATCGTGGTCGGTGCCTTCGATGCCCGTGAAGAGAATCTTCGGCGGGCCATCCGCCTTGTCATCGTGATTCTTGTCTTCTAAGACCAGGATGTTCGGCGAACAGGAAACGATCACCTTGTCGCCGAGCACACAGACGCCGAGGGCGGTGTTGACGTCGTTCCCCTGGTAAAACACCGTCGATTTATCGGCCATCCCGTCGCCGTCGGTATCCTGCAAAATCAAAATGCGATCGCCGTCGGGCCGGAGCTTGCCCCACTTCTGGAACAATCGGTAATTGGCACCCTCGGCTATCCACACCCGTCCGCGCGAATCGACGTCCATGGCGGACGGGTTCACCACCATCGGTTCAGAAGCGAACAGCTTGGCTTCCAATCCCGGGGCTACCACCAAATTTGCCACCGCCGCTTCTGCAGCCGCCCTTCCATTGGGGTGAACGTCCTCCGCCCAAGCACGGGAGGCGACCAAAGCAATAACCACCACCAGGATTCGGCGAGCAAAATTCATAGGCTTAAGTGACGACGTTATCCGTCGAAGCATTCGGGTGAAAGCGATTTCCCCGGTTGGGGCCGGGCTTCGGCACCACTCGGCACGGTCCCAAACGCCCGAGTGACCGTCGTCGGCCCAGGCCAACCGCCAGGCCATCAAAAAACCCGGGAGGACGAGACTCCTGACGAGCCCTGCTATCAGAGAGAGGCTTCGTGCTTGAGGAAGAGCAGACAGACCGAAGCTTAAGGTATCCGATCCTGGCACCTGATACTCCGCTGGAAAACGTGGTGACCTGACCCGAAGCCCCTCGCCGTTAGGCTGGGCTCGACGGAGTCTCGCCCTACCCTTCTTGGCGGACACGCCGAGTAGACTAAGACAACCAGGAGGAGCCTTGCCCACCGCACGTCACTAAAAATACAAATGTAATCACTATACCAGCTCAATGCCCACGGGGCAATGGTCCGAGCCCAGGACCTTGGGGCGTATAAATGCGGATTTCAACCTTGGTCGGAGTGCCGGCGATATCAGGACATAGTCGATGCGCCAGCCAACGTTGCGGGACCGGGCGCCGCCCATGGGACTCCACCAGGTATAATGGCCTCCACCTTTTTCGAACTCCCGGAAAGAATCGAGGAAGCCCGCCTTGATCACCGCACTAAAGCCGGATCGTTCCTCCACCGTGAATCCGTGGTTCCGCACATTGGATTTCGGGTTTGCCAGATCTATTTCCGTGTGTGCCACGTTGAGATCCCCACAGAAAATCACAGGCTTCTTTTTCTCCAGCTTCTTTAGATAGGCCAGGAAATCGGCGTCCCAGCGCTGGCGGTAGGGTAAACGCGTCAGTTCCCGCTGGGAATTGGGTACATAGACATTGACCACGAAGAACTCCTCGAACTCGGCGGTCACGACCCGCCCCTCATTATCGTGCTCCTCGTGCCCTATTCCCAGGGTGGTCTTGACCGGCTTGGTCTTGGTGAAAATAACGGTGCCCGAATAGCCCTTTTTCTGCGCGGCGTTCCAATAGGTCGAATAATGATCAGGCCAGACCACTTCCACCTGGCTGGGTTCCGCCTTGGTCTCTTGCAGGCACAGGATATCCGGCTCCTCCTCTTTGAGGTAGTCGAGGAAGTTCTTCTTCAGTACGGACCGAAGTCCGTTGACGTTCCACGAGATCAGTTTCACCACCCGTAATTACGCCGCAGAAACGGGTCCGCGTCACGATTTCTTATTTCCAGCCGTCGAATCCGGTCTTAAGCGGCGGCCAATCCTTCAGGTCGGCAATCTTGACCGCGCCCCAGGTGCTTTGCAGGTAGCCCACCATCTTCGGGCCCTGGTGTTTACGCGAAGTGGCTACCAGGGCCGCTACCGGTTCCGTCCGCTTCCAGCCGCACGGCCAAACCCTGAATCCATGCTCCTGCAGATAGGCGATCGAGTTGTAGTCCGAGGGTTTGCCTGGATATTTATCCAGCGGTTCATAGTGCCAGTCGCACATCACAATATCCTTGGGAACCAGATCCACCGCTGCGGCGGTCCCGTTCTTGGCGGCTTCCCATTCACCATATCCCGTGGTCCTGGAATCCAGGAAACGGTCCGCCCACATAAACATCTCCACCTTGCGCCCGTCCACAATATGCCCATGGAGATCGTTGACGCATCGCGCAAATAGCTTGGCCGGATCCCCGCCCTTGCACCGCTGGCAGTATTCGGAGGCTATGATGAAAACCTCGTCCATTCCCACATGGAATCCATCGGCTTCAAATCCATCGATCATGTCGTCGACCAGGGAGAACACGACCTTGTTTATATCCGGATGCTGGGGGCACCAGCTTCGGCAATAGATGCCCGTGTTGGTCGGATATTGTCCCGGCGTCTCGTCGAATTCCGGATGCCTGGTCAGCAGCGCATAAGTCGTTTTGGACCACGACTGGTGGCCCAGGCAGCTCATCTGGGGCACGAGCCTAATTCCCCGTTCGTGGCAGGCCTGTGACAATTCCTTCGCCGTGCTAGTTTTGATGGCGGAGTCGTTGTAAAGTTCGGGATGGGATTTGAAGGCGAATCCATAATCCACTTCCGCGATGATGGCGTTGACCCCATTGGTCTTCAATCCGTCCAGATTGGCCATCAGGTCCCGCGCGCTTCGGTCGTTCTGGACCATGACATGGATTCCGCGCCAGACCGGGTTGGCCTTTTTCCAGGACTGGACCCACGCCTCATCGGACACGCCTGTTCGGGCAGCCAGGCCAAGGAAGAGGGGCACGAAAAAGACACGAATCCACCGGAGGTATGGCTTGTGACAATTCATGCATCACACGTTGCCCCTTCGTGCGTCGGGTGTCAGGTGGATTCTCTTTTCTTGTTACTTTTCACCCGCTTCCGGGGTTGGAAAAGGTAGAGCATTCTCCAATACCGGGAAAATGCGTCTGACGGTAGGTATTGGTCGTATAGAGGCCTTAGCTCCAAATTCTTTATTATGAATCATGTCATTCCCAGGCCCAGTTTGTCCCTCGCATTCAACCTCGCTTGGACCCACATGGGCGATGTGTTGTTCCGGCCGTTTGACTTGGGCAAGTGGTTCGTCCTCGGTTTTTGCGCGTGGCTGGCCACCCTGGGAGAGAACGGTTTGGGTGGTAGCTATGGCAATATCAACCAAGGGTTTAACAAACCCGGCGGCCAAGCTCCGGACTTCCAGGGCCTGATGAACCAGGCCAAAGACTTCATCAACTCAAACTTTAACTGGCTCCTGCCCGTCGCCATAGCGGGAGGTCTGCTCATCCTGATTCTAAGTCTGGTTATACTCTGGCTGAATGCCCGGGGCCAATTCCTGTTGTTGAACGGGGTCGCGAACAATGTGGCTGAGGTGGTCGAACCGTGGCGTCGGTATGCGAAGCAAGCGAACCAGCTCTTTGTCTTCAGGCTCTGCATCTATCTGGCATCGGCGGTCGTGATTCTCCCCTTGATGCTGGTTCTCGGGATGTTCGTTTATCACGGATTCACCACCGGCGTCTGGCAGTTTGGGGCCACTCTCGCAATCGGCCTGCTCTCTGGAGCGGTGGCAATGGTCGTCGGTGTAACGACCGCCATCGTTCTGAAACTAACCAAGGATTTTGTGGTGCCTATCATGTACCGGACCTCATGCAGTCCGAAGGAGGCGTGGGTTAAGCTTTGGCCTCTCATCAAGGGACGCTTCGAGAGCATCATCGTCTATTTGCTCTTCTCGCTCCTTCTTCTTATAGCGTCGGGGATTCTGACATTGGCGGTCATGGTACTGACCTGTTGCATCGCCTGTTGTCTGCTCGCCATCCCGTACATCGGAACAGTACTGATGCTTCCGGTTCTCGTTTTCTTCCGTTCGTTCTCAGTCATGTACCTCGGACAACTTGCTCCGGAATATGACGTTTTCCCCGAGCCAAGTCCTCTCAAGTTCGGCTAAGTGGACTCAAATGCTATCGACTACCCCTTTCCTACCCGGAAAGGGGTAAATTTTTGTGTTTGGCCCTCAAAAAACGACGCTCACATTTGACTTAGGACGCGTTTTTATTTTCGGGCGGGGTGATCATGAGGGATTTTCTAAAATCGCAATAATGCCCTCTAAATGCCTCTTGGAGCCGTTTTTGACTCTCGTATTCTTCGCCTTCGCTTGCTCCAAGGTGTTTTTTAGCCGATGTTCTGTGTTCACGGTCAAGAGTGGTCCCGACCGTCGCACATGTTTGTTTACCCTAAGAAATACGAAGTGATCGTGGTCGGTGCCGGTCACGCTGGTGTCGAAGCCGCCTTGGCGGCCGCTCGCATGGGTTGCCAGACCCTTTTACTCACCATCAACCTCGATACCATCGGACAAATGTCCTGCAATCCGGCTATCGGTGGATTGGCCAAAGGCCATTTGGCGCGGGAGATCGACGCATTGGGGGGCGAGATGGGTATGGTCACAGACATGTCGGGCCTCCAATTTCGAATGCTCAATACCCGCAAGGGTCCTTCTGTGTGGGCACCCCGGGCTCAGTGTGACAAGAAAGCCTACCAATTCCGCCTCAAGTGGATTTGCGAACGGCAACCCAACTTGGACATCAAGCAGGGCCAGACACTGAAACTTCTGGTCAAAGACGGCCAAGTCCATGGCGTGGAAACGGCTTTGGACGTTCAGTTTCTTGGCACCACCGTGGTTATGACTACGGGAACTTTCCTACGGGGATTGATGCATATCGGTGCCAACCAACAATCCGGCGGTCGTGCGGGTGAAGCCGCAGCCACCGGCCTGTCGGCTTCGCTCAAGGAGATTGGACTGGAATTGGGACGTCTCAAAACCGGCACCCCGCCCCGTTTGGTTCGGGGATCCATCGATTTTTCCAAGACCGAGGAACAGCACGGCGATGAGCCCGTTCCTTACTTCTCGTACTGGAAAGAAGAGCTTTGGCAGGACGAATTGTTCCACGTGGAACAATCCCGTTCCTCGAACGCCTCCCCGGCCTCTTTTTCTCCTTCGCCCTATCCCCCAGGCAGCATCCTGGCCCGGCATGGCGGTCAATTGCCCTGCTACATTACCTACACTTCCGACCGCACTCGGGAGCTGGTCGTGGCGAATCTTCACAAATCCCCGATGTACTCTGGTGTCATCGAAGGAATCGGACCCCGCTATTGCCCTTCAATTGAGGACAAGTTCGTCCGGTTCGCCGATAAGGAACGGCATCAGATCTTTTTGGAGCCTGAAGGCATCGCGACGGATGAAATTTACGTCAATGGTTTCTCTACCTGCCTTCCTTTCGAGGTCCAAGTGGACATGGTCCGCTCCATAATCGGGTGCGAACAGGCAGAGATTCTTAGGCCGGCCTACGCTGTGGAGTATGACTTTGCCCCACCTACCCAGCTCTATTCGTCGTTGGAAACAAAGGTTTGCCGGAATCTGTTCCACGCAGGCCAGATAAACGGCACGTCCGGTTACGAGGAGGCAGGTGCCCAAGGATTGATGGCGGGCATTAATGCGGCCCGCCGGGTCCAAGGACGCCAACCTGTCGTCTTGGGTCGGGACCAAGCTTACATCGGCGTTTTGATCGATGACTTGGTTACCAAGGGTACTTCAGAGCCCTATCGGATGTTCACCAGCCGAGCGGAGTATCGTTTACTTCTCCGTCAAGACAACGCTGACCTTCGCCTCTCTGCCATTGGAGCGGAAGTGGGATTGCTTTCGTCCCAGCGCTTCAGTCGGGTCGTTGCCAAACAGCTAGCCATCGCTGACGAACTCGGTCGGCTGGCTAAGACCCGGGTGGGCCAAGATTCCCTGCTCGAACTCTTGCGCCGTCCGGAGAATACCTATGCCTCGCTGCCCCATCGCAACGAGTCTCTTACGCCCGAAACAGCCCTCCAGGTAGAGATTTCCGTAAAGTATGCCGGCTACATCGAACGCCAAGCAACCGATGTCACCCGGTTCCGCTCGTTGGAAAATAAACCGATTCCCGCAGATTTCGATTACGGTGCGGTCCACAGCCTAAGGCGGGAGGCAAAGCTCAAATTGGAGAAGATCCGTCCCGGCACCCTCGGCCAGGCCTCGCGCATTAGCGGCGTCAGCCCTGCCGATGTCACCATGGTCATGATCTGGATGCGGCGCTCAGCTAAAACGACGGCTCAAGCCGAACCAGAAGAAGGCTTCCAATGCGCCGCAGAGGAGAATCTGGACGTCGGCGGTGCCCACAATACCTGTTGTGGGGATCTCTAACCGGTCCGGCTCTATCGGCGAATCCGCATCTCGTTCACCCGGTGCTCCAGGACGGCAATCTTTCGAGATGCTGCTCGGGCAATTATTTGGGCCCTGGCCTCCAATTGCGACCGGGATTCGGGATCCCGTCCTGCGGTCGACCGATCTTCGCTGTACTTATCCAAGGTCCGATACGCTTCTTCCACCAACGGCGAGAGCGTCCTGTCCGCGTGGGCCAGAAGCATTCGTAGCTGGGTCAATTTGCGATCCAGCACCTCGCGCTGCCGTTTGAAGTCCCACGTCACGATCAATTCCGACAGCGGCATTGATCGCCGGTCCCTGCCAGCAATGGCCACATCTTCCGGGGTCACCGACTCCACGAAGACATCACCTAAATGCGCGATCACTGTGTCCTTGGGCCACATTCCCGTGCTCCCATTGATCGCGTCAGCAGCATCCGATACTGCCCACCATTTCTCGACGTCGAGCATTGAGCGGAAATCATTGTGATAGGCCCTCAAAAAGGCGGTCTGCCAATTGAGCACACTTCCCAAGCCGTCGACGAATCGTCCCAAATTCTCCGATCCCTCCGGTCGAACCAGGAGAAAATCCGTTAGTAGTAGGGCACTTCCCCTAAAATGGTTGTACGACTCCTCATCCTTAAAATCCGCCACGCTGGCGTTGCTGATCTCTGTCCAGTCGAGAACCCCCTGCCCCGCCAGCAGTTTTCTAGCTTCCGCCGAGAGGTCAGCGCGACGGGCAATCGATGTGTAAGTTCGGTCTGACTCCAGAACCAGACCTCGGCCCGGTGAAATCAGGAGCAATTCTGCTATGCCTTCGGTCAACCAGAGCGGCGGTTCAGACCACCGTTGAGGATCCGCCCGGTTCACCGTCTCCATCAGGATTACGGCTGCTATGGTCCGCACAAATCGTTGCCATTCAATCTCTTCGGGTACAATGACGGCGTATCTCCAGCCATCCCGAAAAGCTACGGGTCGAATCTCCGTGGCTCCCTGCCATTTGTTAGGACTAACCAGATAGATGTGGACCTGGCCTTTCCAATGGTCCGGCTGTTTGAGCAGCCGCAGCATGGTTATCTTGATCCGTTCAGCCGATACCGCAGCCAAGCGCGGTTCCAATTCGATCTTGTCTCCCACTGTCGCATTGGGAACACGGGCCAACCATTGCGCCATTTTCTGGCCGTTCGAGTCTCTCGGAATCGCAATCTCTCGTAGATTGCTGACCAGATCCTTATTTCCACCATGTACCACGAACTGCCGACTGAGACTGGTATGACTAGAGCCCGTGCCAAAGCCCGGCAGGGTTTGGGCCTCTGACAAGACAGCGCAAAGCATTAATAAACAGACAGTTACATATCTTGTCATGGCTCCCTTCAGGAGGCTTACTCCTTCTTCGAGCCCTTCTTGGAGGACTTGGGAGCAGGCGCGGGTTTGCTTTCCGGGACCTTCGCTGGGGTAGCGGGTTTTTCAGTGGGAGCGCTCTTGGAATCGGTTGCCGCCGGTGCAGGAGTCGGGCTTACTGCGGTCGTGGAATCCTTTTTGGCGGCCTCCTTGTAGCCTTCGCTGCGGTAATCGGTGATGTAAAATCCGCTGCCCTTGAAAATCAGCCCAGCTCCGGTGCCGATGGACCTCTTCACCTTTCCTTTGCCCCAAGTCTTCTTTTTGCACACTTCCTTGGGACAGGTTTTCAGCACCTCCGAGGACATGGATTGAACCCACTCGAAGCTGCACCCACATTTTTCACAACTGTACTCGTAAGTCGGCATGGCAGTAATCGTCGAAACCGGGTGATAACGCGGACTCTTTTATAGCGTCAAGACCCGGCTTTCCAATGGTACACCCTTGCCTTCGCCATTTCTGTGCTAATTCGAGTGGTTTTGACTCTTTTTTGTTGAAAATTCACCGTCTCCGGCTCATTCACCATCTGTTCCCCCCGCACTCCATGTTGCATGGGGACCAAACGAATCTCATGAACCGATTCATCAAAGTGGCCGCAGGCTTCGCTCTCGGCTTTTCCGTTGTTCTCACTCCCTCGGCCTTGGGCGCTGAAAAGCCCAAGTACACCATTGAGGAAGTGATGAAGGCCATCAACAAGGGGGAAGACAACATCGGCAAGCGGATCTCCAAGGGAACCGCCTCGACCGAAGATATCAAGAAGATGGTCGAGTACTACTCTTCCCTGCCTTTGAACGAGCCGCCCCAAGGGGACGCCAAGGTCTGGAAGCAGAAGACCCTCGCCTTGGTCGCCGCCGCCCATGCGTTGGAAAAAGGCGAAGCCGGAGCCACCGACAAGTTCAAGGAAGCCGTCAGCTGCAAGGCCTGCCACAAGGATTTCAAGCCCGATAAGGAAAAGCACTAAACGCTGCTGTCCTTCGATTCACCCCGAGTGCCTTGTGCACCGGGGTTTTTTGTTTTGTTCTTGGCTGGATAGGATCGAGCCAGTCTCCTAGTCCTACGATTTATGCCGTCACTACGCGCCTCTTTCCTTTGCCTGCCACTGATTGTCCTCACCACCTGCGCCGATCAGGCCCTCCAGACTTATCTCGCCTTCTTTCCATTGCGACCCGCGCCTGCCGCGCCTGCCAAGCCAGTCTTGGTGGCGGGTGATCGACTCGCCATCTGCGGCGACTCCATCACGGAACAGAAGCTCTACTCACGGATTATTGAGACGTACCTGACGGTCTGCACTCCCGAGCTCAACATCTCGGTCCGTCAATACGGTTGGAGCGGTGAGACAGCCGACGGCTTCCTACACCGCATGACCAATGACGTGCTCCGCTTCAATCCGACCGTCGCCACCACCTGCTATGGCATGAACGATCACCGATACGTTCCTTATAAGCCCGAGATCGGTGACTTTTACCGGAAGACGATGTCTGGCGTGGTCGAATCGTTTCAATCCCACGGCGTTCGCGTCGTTTTGGGATCGCCCGGATCCGTGGGCAAGATGCCGAGTTGGGTCAAGTCGGCCACAGGCACCGTGACCGATCTTAATATCAATCTTTGCACCCTGCGAAACATCGACATCGACCTGGCCAGTTCGCTGCACACCGCCAGCTATGCGGATGTCTTCGCACCCATGGTCACTTCAGAATTCGTGGGTCGCCAGTATTACGGGGCCGACTACGCCGTGCCAGGTAAGGACGGCGTTCATCCGGGTATGGCAGGGCAGGGGATCATGGCCTATGCCTACTTGCATAGCCTGGGGCTTACCGGCGATCTCGGCACCATTACGGTCAACCTCTCCAACTCCAAGGCTTCGGCCACAGCCGGGCACAAGATACTCTCCAGTTCGGTCGGCCGCGCCACGATCGAAAGTTCCAAGTACCCTTTCATTGCCACCGGCGCATTGGAGGATGACGGTGCGCTGCGTTCTGGTTTCCAATGGGTCCCGTTCCAGCAGGAGCTCAATCGCCTCAAGTTGGTAGTATCCGATGCCGGCAATCGCAGCTACCGCGTCACTTGGGGCACCTCCTCGACGGTTTATCCCGGATCCGCTCTCAAAGCGGGTGTCAATCTGGCGGCCGATTTCAGCGTGACACCCTTCGATGCTGCGTTTGCCAAGGTGGATGCCGCCGTGGCGGCCAAACAGGCTTACGAAACCAGCCAGATCAAGGGTGAGTTCCACGGGGCCGCGGGCAAGAAGGATATGGAAGGCACCGTCAAAGCCACCGAAGCCGTCCGGGCTCCCTTGGTGGCCGCCATCAAGACCGCGTTCACTCCGGTCACCCACACCCTGACGGTAACGCCGGAATAAGCCTGATTCCCCTTTCTCAAGCAAAAAGCCGGTGGCCGGAGCTTCAATCTCCCGGACCACCGGCTCGCTTCTGTCCCCTCGGGACGTGTTTTTATTTAGTTACTCCTTGTTCAGGAGCTGCTCCAGCAGCCCATTGATGCGTTTCAGCATCGCGCGGGGATCCTCCAGCATGCCGGCGGAAATCCGGGCATTGTCCAGTACCTGCTCGGCAATTTGAACCGCCAGGTCACTATTCTTCTGCCGCAGGCCTTCCAGCTTCACAATCATCGGGTGCCGCGGATTAAACTCGAAATCGGGCGGCTCATTGTCCATTCCACCCTTGTCCTTGTTTACGGCCCGCAACGTCCGGCGCATGGTGGCCGTCATCATCGAGTCGCTTTCAATCGCCACCGCCGGACTGTCCACCAAACGATTTGATGACCGGACGTCATGCACCGACCCCGCCAGTTTCTCCTTCAGCCACTCCGAGAGCGATTTGGACTGCTCCTCGGTGAGTTCACCCTCCTTGGCGGGCGGCTGAACGACCGTCAGATTGGCTTTCTCGGCCGCCGTCAGGCTCTTGTTGTCGAAGGAACTGAGGCGCTCGAGGACAAATTCCTCAGCCGGATCATCGAGGAACAGAACTTCGTAACTACGGGATTTGAAGACCTCGAAATAGGGGCTCGTTTCCGCCGCATCCCGATTGGCCGCCGCCAGGTAATAGATCTCGGTTTGATCTGAGGGCATCCGCTTCACGTACTCGGCCAGCGACGTCATCTTGCCCGATTCCGTCGTGGAACTTTGGAATCGCAACAGTTTGCCCAAGGCCTCCCGATGATCCCAATCCGACAGCACGCCTTCCTTCAGGAACCGGTGATGCTCCTTATAAAACTTATCATACTGCTCCGCATTCTTCTCCGCCTCATCGTTCAGGAACTTAAGGAAGCGATTCGTCAACGCCCGGCTCAGCTTCTTCATGAGCTCGGAATCCTGCATGCGTTCGCGGGATACATTGAGCGGGAGGTCCTCGCTATCGACCACGCCCTTGACGAAGCGCAGCCATTCCGGCAGCAAGCCCTTCGCCTTCGGCTCGATCAGCACCTTCTTGCAATAGAGGTGAACCTCGGATTCCTGGCGCACCAGACCGATGGCCTCGAAACTGCGCTGCGGCACAAACAACAAGGCCTGGATGCTCAACGGCGCGTCCGCCGTGAAATGCAGCCTATAAAGCGGTTCATCGCTGTCGTGGCCGATATATTTGTAGAACTCGTTATACTCCTCGTCCTTGACGTCGTTCTTGCTGCGCGCCCAGATGGCCTGGACGGTATTGAGCCGCTTGCCCCCCAACTCGATGGGGAACGTGACGAAGTTCGAGTAACGCTTGATCACCCGCTCCAGCGTTCCTTCCTTGAGGAAATCCTTGGCGTCATCCTTCAACTCCAGGACGATTTTTGTTCCACGAGGAACATCCGTGGCCGGTTCAATCTCATAACCGCCAGCGCCGTCGCTGGTCCACTTCCAGCCCGATTCACCTTCACGAAAGGAGCGGGTGAAGACGGTCACCTTTTTGGCGGCCATAAAGGCCGAATAGAAGCCCACGCCGAACTGGCCGATCAACCGTGTATCGGGTTTCTGATTATCTGCCAATTGCTTCAGGAAGGCCTTGGTTCCCGAGTGGGCGATGGTTCCTAGATTCTCCACAAGTTCCGCCTCGGTCATGCCCACGCCGGTATCGGCGATGGTCAATGTGGCAGCTTCCTCGTCTGGGACCACAGTGATACCCAAAGCCTTTTCCGATTCGAATACCGTGCCTTCGCCCGAGGATTGGAGAAAACGCAGTTTCTCGCAGGCGTCGGCCGCGTTGGAAACCAACTCGCGCACGAAGACTTCGCGGTCGGTGTAAAGGGAATGGATGACTATATCCAGCAATTGCTGGATTTCCGCTTGGAATGGACGTCTCTCGACTGTGCTCATGATTGGGACAGAGTCTTGCTAAAATGAGACGGCTGTCCCGCTTTTATTGCGCGGGTGCGACCGTCAGCCTCATACATTAGCAGACCGGAGGAGGTGTCAAGCCTCACTTAGGCTTAACTCTGAGTGTGTGACAGTGCGCGACGTGTCACCACCCCAACGTACGCGACCACAGCAAGAACGGAATTTGATTCCCTGCCTACTGATTCTTATTGGTCGCCTGTTTGTCCAAAATGGCCTGCGCCTGGCTGATGTAATAGACCGGCTGCCAATTCCCCCAAATGAACCAATTCGTGGATTGCCGGGCCAGCTCGATCGCCCGGGCTGGATCTCCATTTTGCAGACGAAACCAGGAATGATGATTCGCTATGGTCAGGTCCTCACCACCTCGCCGGGATGCCTCATCGAAATAGCGCGAAGCGGAGTTCGTGTCACCCAGCCATCCGGCTGTCAGCGCCAGACTTAGCCACATCCGGGAATCATGGGGATTGATGTCCGTTCCCTTCTTCAGTACCTCGGCCGCTTCGCCTGCATAATCGCGCCAGTTTTCGTCACCGTCCCAACTCAGCTGGCGCAGGCCTTCGCCCAAAAGGTAGTAGTTGTTTGGATTGCCAGGCTCGATGGCCAGGGCCGAACGAAGGTTCGAGAGGTACACGTCCCGCAATTTGACTCCCTTGGTTCCGTCCAGAATACGCCGATTTTCTGCAGCCGCCCGCAGGACCACGGGGCCCGTCCACCACCAGGCTCCAATCACCGCCCCAGTGATCGCGATTCGTAGCGCCCAATGGGGGCGTATCCAATAGCGTTCACTGGCGTAGCGCATCAGGGAGAAAAGTCCACCCGCGACCAACGCCACCTCCAGTGCCAGAGCTGGGATATGCAGGTCGAATTCAAAAATGCATTGGACGGCGAATCCCGACAAACCAGCCCAGGCGCCCACGTAAAAAGCGGTGCGATTGCTTCCCCGGGTGCCCAGATCGCTTAATCCTCGCTCCATGTGCTTGCTACCCGAAGCCACCGTCCAAATCGCCACGACCAAGCCTCCCAAGGCAATCACCGCCCCGACTGCTCCGTAATCCACCAGGATGTTAAGGTACTCGTTGTGGACAAACTCGGGTGCGGTCTGAATCACGCTGGGTCGGTACTCGGGAAAATGGACATCGAATTGCCCGGCGCCGACCCCTAGCAACTCATGGTCGTTCCACATGCGCCAGGCCGGTTCCCAAATCCACGGACGCGAATACCCGCTGTTCTTGGAACCTTTGTCCAACAATCCGTCCAATCGAGCGCCCGCACCCTTGGTGTTCGACAGGACGAACGAAACCGCACCAACCAACACCACGGCACCTACCGCCAAGGGCAAGCGCAGGGCCGGCCTCCGGGCCAGCCACAACCCCAGGCAAAGGATTGTCACTGCCGCACCGGCCCAGCCAGCCCGGGACATGGTCACCCCTATACCGCCAAGAATGACCACGGAGGCATATCCGTACAAAATCCGCGTCTTGGGGCCACCTCGGCCCAGAAGGAGATGTGAAAGCGACAGCGATAAGATCGGAATCAGGAATCCCGCCAAATGATTGGGGTTCATGAACGTGGCGCCAAACCGATGACGATAAATGATCGATTTGGTGGCCCCGAAAACCGTATCGGACTGCCGAATACACTGAAAAATGGCCACTGCGGAGAGTAAAACACCCACCGATACCAACGCCGCCGTGCCCCATTTCAAGACGCTCTGACGTTGAAGATTCTGAACCGTCAGGCAGCCGAGCAGCGCAAAAACAACGGTCTGGGCCAGCTCAATACGGGAAAAGTAAGGGATTTCCGAGTGTTGATGGCGATAAATGGCATAACCTAAAAAGAGCAGCAGCGGCCAGACAATGGGCAACAAAAGCAGCCTTTGCTGGGAATTCGTCCACAAACGGACCAGCCAAACCGCCGACGCCAAGGCGATCAAACCCGCCGAAAACATGTAATACGCGGAATCGAAGGCGCCGAAAAGGCAGGCCGCGACGGCAACGGAAGCAATTGCCAACGAGGCAGTTGCCCATTCCAAAACATCATCGAACGAAGTCGCTGCGGCCATACGAGGGGGCTACGGTAGTCGATTTGGGTCTCCCGAGGAAAGGGCGAGTTGCTCCCGCCCATTCACCGAAACCCGGTGAGCTTAAGAAAAGAATCTCTCTTGAAAAGGAAGACTCGTAATAAGGGGTGTGAACAAGCCGAACAACACCACCGGAGCCTTTAGAATCGCGACCCGGAAGCGCCCGGAGCCTGTCAGCAAGATTGCCATCAAGTTCCAGCATGTTGACCTCAGACGGTTGGAACCCCATTTTGGTGACAGTTATCCAGATCTTGCTGGCAGGTTGCTCAATCGGCGATTCGGGCCTTCCCGGAGCTTGCACCGACGAAAGGAGTACCTACCTTATTGACGTGACGCTACCCGATCGCGTCGGTGTGATGATCTTGAGCGAGGCAAGCCTGTTTCCACGGGCCTTGCTGCCTCTTCATATCTTCGAGCCGCGCTACCGGGCCATGCTGGCAGATTCGCTGGAAAATCACCGGCTTTTTTGTCTGGCGATGCAAAAACCGGGTACCAAACGCGAAAGTCCGGCTCCGGTGGCCACGCTGGGCCTCGTCCGGGCGGCCGTTAACAATCCGGATGGCACCTCGAATCTGGTCTTACAGGGATTGCTCCGGGTCAAGCTCGGCAAAGCCGTAAAGTACAAACCGTTTCGCCAACATCTCATTGAACCGCTTTTGCCCGAAGCGAAGGAGGGCTTGGTGGTGGACGCCTTGGTCAACCGTACGCTCGATTTGGTGGACGCCCGTCTGCGGCAGGGACAGGCATTGCCCTTGGAAGTCATCCAGCAATTGGCGGGAGGCCCGACAGTCGATGGAAACGCCAAGATTGAAGATTGTACCTCGGCGCTGCGCAATCTGCAGGATCCCGGTCAGTTGGCCGATTTGGTAGCCACCATGCTGTTACCGAAGCCGGTGGATCGGCAGATTATTCTCCAAACGGTGGATATCGAAGAGCGGTTGAAACACTTGGTGGGCCTGTTGAGCCGAGAGGTTTTTGAGCAGGACGCGGGCGACGAAACGGACGAAAGCTCGATATGACCGGACAAAATCCGCCACTGGACGAGGATAGCTTGGCGAACGCATCCCTGGTTGAAATCCATACGGCCTTGTTCCTCCAGCTCATCCATGGCCATGGCCAAATGGCTTTAACGTTTCTGGGATTATTGCCGAACCCGCAATCGGGCGAAACAGAAGAACCGGATCTCCAAGCGGCAAAAATTTTCGTCGACCAACTCGAAATGTTGGAGTCCAAAACCAAGGGCAACCTGAGCTCTTTCGAAAAAACCGAACTGGAGCGCGTGCTGACCATCACCAAGGCCGCCTGGGTGGATCTACTCGGCAACAAGTCCGGCCACTAAACCACAGCAACGGCGAAGGTAGAGCAGGGGAAACGAGCACTTGGGAAAATACCTCCACGTCTTTGGCATTGGGATCCAGAACACCCTGGTGTACCGGATCAATTTCCTGGTCAAGTCGTCCTTCGGGTTGATTCCACTGACTGGGACGCTTTTTCTGTGGCGCGCCATTTACCAGGGAGACGGCCACCCCGGGGGAATAGACGGTTATACCTTGTCGGGCATGATCAGCTATTACCTGCTGGTCACGTTGGTGGATGCACTGACGGCCGTGGCGGAAGATGACTGGCAAATAGCGGCTGACATCAAGGATGGCAACATCAGCCAATTCCTGCTGAAACCGATCAATTACTTTTGCTATCGCCTGTGCCTGTACCTCTCCGGCCGGGCCATCTATACCACAGTCGCGCTGATACCCGTGACCCTGTTCATAGCCTATCTGCACCAGCATTTTCAGGGGCCAGTCAGCATAGGAGGCCTGGTGGCCGCGCTAACGGCAGCGGTCATGGGCGGTGTCCTCCAATTTCTGATAGCATTTACCATGGCCCTCCTGGCGTTTTGGGTGCTGGATGTGAGCACCTTCATTTTTCTCCAATTCGCCCTGGAATACCTGGCCAGCGGGCATCTGTTTCCGTTGGATATTCTACCCAAGGGCCTGGTAACAGTGATCAACTGCACGCCGTATCCCTACCTGCTCTATTTTCCGGTCGGCATCTATCTGGGACGTGTGGAAGGCTCCGAGATCTGGCGGGGATTTGCGGTCCAAACCGCCTGGATTCTGGCGATGTTCTTCATCAGCCAGTGGGTGTGGCGAAGGGGATTGAAACGTTATACGGCGGCCGGAGGTTGAACCATGAATGCGGCCCAGGAAATACTACCCACGGTACCACAGCGGGGCCCGAAAGGGCTTTTACGCTACCTAAGCCTTTACGGAGCCTTGGTCCGGAACAGTGTCGTGCGCGAGATGCAGTTCAAGGTCACGTTCCTATTGTGGATACTGGTCGAGCTGATGTGGTTTGCCCTGCAATTAACCTTTATGTCGGTTTTGTACACCAAGACCGCCAGTATCGCGGGTTGGACCAAATGGGAGGTAATCATGCTGGCTGCTTTCAGCAACTTGGTGCAGGAGTTGTTTACCGGAATTTTCCTGACCAACCTGACCGAGCTGTCCGAATTGATCCGCTCGGGAAAACTGGATTTCATGCTGCTCATGCCGGTGAACCCGCGTTTCCTGGTATCGTTCCGGAAGGTGGATTTGGGGGCGTTTGTGAATGCCGGCTGCGCCATAGGAGTAATGGTTTATGCCGGGCAGCATCTGCACTTGGACCTGAACCTGGCCCGGATCGCGGGATTCGCCTCGCTCGCCGCGGTGTCGTTGCTGATCCATTACTCCCTGGCGTTCATGCTAGGTAGCATCGCCTTCTGGACCGTCCGGGCGCAGGGCGTGATCTGGGGCTATTATAACCTTTTCAATATCGCCCGCCTGCCGGCGGAGGCATTTAAGGGGGCGTTCAAGATCGCTTTCACGTTCGGGCTGCCCATGTTGCTGGTCTCGAATGTCCCGGTGAAGGTTCTGGTCTCCAAACTTGATTCACCCACGACGGTCCTCCAGTTGTGCGGCATGAGCCTGGTGGTGTTTGTACTCAGCGAATGGATCTGGCGCACGGCATTGAGGCAATACACCAGCGCTAGCGCGTGAACCCGTGGTTTTCTCCGCTTGGCAAAAGCCAGGGATGGCGGAACTCTCTCGGAAAGTGAACGACGCCTATCGCCAACTACTCGACGCCACCGTGGCGCATCTCGAGGGGCTCCGCGACCGCGGCGTCACCCATATTCCGGTGCGGCAGGAAACCGTGCGGGCCCTGATAGCGCCGTTGGGAAGAAAGCCAGCTCCGACGATGGAGCTGGCTCCTACCGCCACCAGCAGGCCGACCCCCGCAATGACGCGCCCTGCGAACCCGGTTACCGGGCCGACCGAACCCAATTTTGACGCGGTGGAAACCGCAAAGCCGCCTGCGCCAGTGGCACCTCCGCGGCCCAGTCAGGCCGCCGTTGCCCGGTGGTCCCAAGCGGCACCGGCCAAGCCCCCCGCCGTGACCCCGGCCAGACCCTTGGCGGTCAACTCGACACCTTTGCCACCCCCCTTGGACGCCGCAGGAAAGGAAGCTGCGATGGCTGAATTACGCCCGAAGGTTCTGGCCTGTGTCCAATGTCCCCATTTGGCGAGCACCCGCAAGAACGTCGTGTTTGGGGTAGGGGACATCCACAGTCCGCTAATGTTCGTTGGCGAAGCTCCGGGGGCGGATGAAGATATCCAAGGTGAACCTTTTGTCGGGAAGGCAGGGGAGTTGTTGACCCGAATCATCGGGGCAATGGGACTTTCGCGCAGCACGGTATACATCGCCAACGTCCTGAAATGCCGGCCGGATACTACTGGGCAGGCCTTCGGAAATAGAAAACCGACCCCGGAAGAAATGAACACCTGCCTGCCTTGGCTCCAAAAACAAATCGATATCATCCAGCCCAAGGTCATGGTGGCGCTGGGAGCCACAGCGGTGGAAGGCTTGCTGGGAAAAAGTCCGGTAACCATCACCCGCCTCCGTGGCCAGTGGCAGACCTATAGAGGCATACCCCTGATGCCCACCTACCACCCCTCGTACGTGTTGCGCACCCAGACCCAGGCCATCAAACGGGAAGTCTGGGAAGACATGCTGAAGGTCATGACCCAACTGGCCATGCCCATCAGCGAGAAGCAGCAGGCATATTTTCTTAAGCCGGGTTAACGAGGCGTTTGGTTCAGAGTCTCGGCCATGGCAATGGCCTTACGCATGGCTTTGGACTTGTTGACCGTCTCCTCAAACTCGGCTTCCGGCGTGGAATCATTGACCCAGCCGCCGCCGGCTTGCACATAAGCTACGCCATCTTTAACCAGGGCTGTGCGGATGGTGATGCAGTGGTCCGCATTGCCGTTGAAGGAGAAGTAACCGACACAACCGCCGTAAGGCCCCCGAGTCGTTCCTTCCAACGCGGATATGATCTGCATCGCCCGGATCTTGGGCGCGCCGCTGAGGGTTCCAGCGGGGAACGTGGTGCGCATCAGGTCGAAGGCGGTCTTATTTTTCTGAAGGATACCATGGACCTCGGAAACGATGTGCATCACGTGGCTATAGCGTTCCACGACCATCAATTCCCCCACTTTGACTGAGCCGAATTCGCAAACCCGGCCTATATCATTGCGGGCCAGATCGACCAGCATGACGTGCTCCGCGCGCTCCTTGGGATCGGCGAGCAGTTCAGTCTCCAGAGCTTTGTCTTCGTCCGCGTTTTTGCCGCGACGGCGGGTACCGGCGATCGGTCGGATCTCAACGTCCCGGTCCACGCAACGAACGTGGAGCTCGGGCGACGCACCGACTAAAGCCATGCCCTCCAGCTCCAAGAGGAACATATAAGGTGAAGGATTGATCGATCGTACCGAGCGATAGATATCCAAGGGCGAGGCCTTGACCGGCGCTGAGAAACGCTGCGAGCCGACAATCTGGATGATATCGCCTGCCCGGATATATTCCTTGGCCTTAAGAACGTTTGCCGTGAACTGCTCCTGGGTCGTGTTCGATTGGAAGGGCAGGTAGTTCGGCTCAGCGGGCAACTCCGTGGCCGTATAAGTGGCAGGTTGTTCCAGCAGCGAAACAATCCGGTCGATCTCACTTATCGCATCGTCGTAGGCGTCTGAAGGACTGGTACCGGATTCGAACACGGCGTTAACGATTACGGTGATCGTCTGCGCCACGCGATCGAAAGCGAGCAATTGGTCGGCGATAACGAAATAAAGCGTCGGCGTTTTCAGCTCGTCCTTGGCCGGACGAGGCACCACGGGTTCGACATCGTGAATGAATTCGTAGCCGATAAAACCAACCGCACCGCCGGAAAAGCGGGAAAGACCCGGAACGTCGACCGCCTTGTACCGGGACATGATCCGTTCAACGACTTCGAGGCCGTCGTGAACGATTTTATCGCTGCCGGAAGGATTGGCGGGACTGACGGAGTATTCCTCCACCAGCTTACCTTCCTGGATCACCTGGACGGTAGCGCCGTTTTGGCGGATGACCGCACGCGGATTGCATCCCACGAACGAATAGCGGGAGAGGTGTTCGCCGCCCTCCACGGACTCAAACAGGAATGACTCACCCCAACCACGCAACTTTCGGTACGTCGAAAGTGGCGTTTCAAAATCGGCCAGCAACTTGCGCGCGACAGGAATGCAATTGCCCTGCGCGGCCAGCCGGAGGAACTCCTCGCGGTTGGGTGTATCCATAAACTCCAGCGGACCCTAACGCGGCTCCGGAGCGGAGGAAACAACGAAACGGAGCAGCAGGAAGGGGATAGGGAGGGAAACCAGCCAAAGAGATTCGACGCGACCATCTGGAAATGCGCGAAAGGTCTGAGTGCGATAGCTTTTTCGATGGCGGATCGCCTTGTAGGCCACAGTTTGAACGTGGGAACCCCCCAAAACAATTACGCTGCCGCAATAGTCCTGTGGCTGTCGACCGCGGGGCTATTGACCAGAGGCCGAATCGACGAGTTGGTTGATAAGCGACATCAACTCACGGTGGCACTTTTCAAACGAAGGACAGTTGGCCTTGGCCATTTCAAAATCGAAGGCTTGGGTAAGGGCGGGTTGATCCAAAAGCTCGGAGTACTTTCGGCCCTTTGAAAGTGTAGTCGTTAACCATTCTTTGCATCCACTAATAGTCTCGGGTTGAGGATGGTTTTTGAGGGTGGGACGAAAATCTCGCACTTCCAGGAGCGATTGTACCGAACCGAGAAACCATGATTCAAATTCCTGATGGGCAAGTACCAAAGCGATTGGAATGTCGTTTCTCGAGTGCCTGGCTCGTCGGAGTAATTCGGGACCCAGCTTGGCGGGGCAATCTTTGTCCGAGTCTATCAGAATAAAAATACCGCCCGTCTTACCTGCCTTATTCGCGGCGGCATCGACCAGACGTTCCAACTCACCACTTTGAAGTAATTTCGATTTGGGCGTTCGAAAAGGCGGAGGCGCATCAATTTGACCGGAGAATCCGGCGGACGACGCGAATCGTCTGATCAAGAGGGGAACCGCGAGCACCTCTCCATGCCCCTCAACAATTGAAGCGATACGAACTGAGCCCATTTGACTATAGGATAACTTCGTGTCGTGGGGCTAGCGAACGTCGACCACCTCAAGTTGGTTTTGCTTAAGCAACTCACCAGCGGTCATTAGTCCGTCCCGTATGATGCTACGGCTGGCATTGTCGATAGGCCCAATAATGGACGACCCGTCGGTGTTTTTGACCGCGATAAGAACGCCGGGTACAATCTCTTTATCGTCCAAAAGATCCGGGCTGTGGTTGGTGGCGAGTATCTGGGTCGATTCCGCAGCTTCCGTCAAGGCTGCCCGCAACACAGCGGAAGCGCCCGGGTGAAGACCCGTCTCTGGCTCCTCCAGAGCCACCAAAGGAACCACCGCGCCGGACGAGAAAGGTGACTGAAAAAGAGCCACCAAAACAGCCAGAGCCCGCAGCGTGCCATCGGACATGCTTTCAGCGTCAAAACAACTGCCGTAGGCAGCCAGATCATTGAAGTTGAATCGACCGTTAGGTGCTTTACCGTATTGCCGGAAAGTTAAAGTCTCCTTCTTTCCAATGGCTTTGACTGTCACCTCACTGATGCTCGGGACAACCAGTGTCAGATATTCCAGGACTCGATTCTGCCGTTCCTTGTCGAATTCTCCCAAGCGGCGAAAGACGCTCGAGAGATTGGCACCGTCCGAAGCGAGAATTTCCGTCGGGCCTGTCGATTGCAGTTCTCGAATACGATCAGGCTCGAAATCATAGAACCCCATCCGGCAGAGGGCGTCGTAAGCAGGACGAAATTCGGGTTGGCCCGATATAGCAACCAGGAAAAATCGATCCCCATAGGCGGCTGGAAGCACAGATGTGAGGCTGGATTCTGTCACCATTCCGTCTTCTACGCTATAGAATGAAGGACCGGCCTCGGATAGGGCGTTTGCGATTCTGCAGGCTTCGCGATGGACCGTGAACCCATCTTCCCCCGATG
>DATJII010000151.1:0-4080 GCA_035493435.1 Candidatus Limnocylindria bacterium
GGCTTCCTACGACCGGTTGAATAGTGACCTCCATCCGACACGCAATATCCATCGCTTTGGAATCGGGATAAGGTCGAGTCCAAAGAGCGGAGGCACTTCCAAAACCAACCGAAATGCCAAACGGAAACGCCCAGCCTCTCCATGTTGCCAAAGCCCAAATGATGCGTCGGCCAAAGCCCGGGAGGGCGAGGCTCCCGACGAGCCCATACCAACAGCCAGTCGCTTCGCACAAAAATCCCAACCCGTTGAACTGAAGCGTGATACACGAGCCGTTTCACTTCACCAAGGACTACACTTCGATACCCATGCCGTCCATCAAGGCGAATCCTCCCGCCGATTGCTGGGCTCGTCAGGAGCCTCGCCCAGGCTTGAGCCACGTAGTGGTTCGACTGGACCAACGCCGATCACTCAAGTCTCCGGGAGCAGTGTCAAGTTGCGCCCCCTTCCCCACTCCCTTTCGGGATCGGTTGCCCTACCCTGTGTCTTTGGCGTAAATTCCGCTGGTAAGGTCACGCCATGGACAGCAATCCCCTTTCGGAAAAATCCGCTGAATCACTGCGGCAGTCCCAGACGCTGAAGCGACTGGAGCAGGCGGCGGCGAACTATTCCCGGCCTGACGATTTCCTGGCCAACCCAACGGCGTTGCTTGCTGCCAGCAAGCCCAAATCGGGGTGGTGGTTTATTCCCTATCTGGCGGCCCTGGGAGTCTTGGTTGCCATTCGATTTGTGCTCGATTGGGCTCCCCTGGGTCTGAGTCCGGGGACACTTCTTAGAATTCACGCCTATCTGGTTGCTGGAACCAGCGTCGTCTCCATTCTGGCGGGAGCCAAAGCCATCGATTTCTACGTTATCAACCGCATCAGCAACCCTGTCTCGCGCTTCAACCTCAAACGCATCGCCAAACTGGCCGTTGGCATCGTGCTGGTGTTTGTGGTGATCTCGATCCTCTTCGTGAATTGGTACGCGGCGGTGGTTTCGTTGGGCCTGATTTCATTGGTCCTCGGCTTTGCCCTGCAAACCCCCATCTCCAGTTTTGTGGCCTGGATCTATATTCTACTCCGTGCGCCCTATCGCGTCGGTGACCGTATAGAAATTGGCGAGGCCCGGGGCGACGTGATCGATGTCAGCTATCTCGACACCACGATCTGGGAAATAGGCGGGCGGCACCTGACAACCGATCATCCCAGTGGACGGTTGGTGAAATTTCCCAATACCAACGTCTTCTCGACTCCTGTCATCAACTATTCCTGGCCCCTCTTTCCTTATATCTGGAATGAGATCGTGTTTGAAGTGGCCTACGAGAGCGATTTCGAGTTCATTGCCCAAACGATGGAAGCGATCACGACTGCCGAAGTGGGAGAATCGATGAGCCAGAAGGTCCACGCCTACCGGGAACTGCTCTCCGCAACTCCGGTACACCATCTGGAAGTTCGGGATCGCCCCGTCGTCCTATTCCGTCCCAATCCGAACACCTGGGTGGAAGCGATCGTCCAGTACCTGGTCGACCCCAAATCAGCCGGCCAGGTCAAAAATGACCTAACCCGAAAACTCCTCGTCGCCCTCAATGCGGCTCCAGACAAGGTATTGTTCCCGAAGGGCAATGCTCGGTGAGAAGGTCGATTAACCGATCGACTTCCCTCTGCACGCCAGAGAAGCGCCCGCAGCCGACGAGGTTACGGGGTGGAGGTGCGTCGCGGGATCTAAGTGGCACCGTCCACCTCGTCACGTCGGTGGCTACAGGCGGAGGTGGTCCCAGAGCCCGGCGGCGTCCAGGCGGATGTTGATATAGAACGGCCCGAAATCGCCGTAGCGGGCGCTCACTTCGTCGAAGCGCATTTCGTAGACGATGGTTTTTACGTCGTCCAAGCGATGGGCCATCAGCGTGACACCCCATTCCCAGTCGTCGAGGCCGGTGGAACCGGTGATCAATTGGGAAATCTTGCCCGCGAACTTGCGGCCGGTCTTGGCATGGGCGCCCATGAGCTTCTTCCGGGTGTCGAAATCGAGGCTATACCAGTTGTCCTGGCCAGACCGCTTCTTGCTCATGCCGTAGAAACACATGATTTCCCAATCGTCGAGCTGGGGATAAAGCCGGTAGAATTGGTATTCCTCGTTGCGCTTCTTGGCGACGGCAAACGCCTGGTCGAACTCCGGCGTGCCCGGCTGCAGCTTATGCTCGCCGTGCTGGATCATGCGTTTCAGATCCTCGTCACCGCTCACATAGTCAGGCAATTCTGTAACGCTCAGGTAGGAGTAAACAACGGCCAAAGTGCCCGGAGGGAAAATCGACTCCAATTCCCGGTGCATGGCCCCAATCTCTTGCAACTCGGCCGCGTAGAGCACGAATGCGAGGTCCGCCTTGCCACCCACGTTCGCAAAGGACATGACACGCGGATGCGCCGGGCCGACAAACTTCTGGCAGTATTGTGCCAATTTCTCCCGAGCGGCCGTCGATTCGGTGGGATTAACCTGGGCCCAGCGGCTGCGGTCGACACGGTAGAAGAGGTGCATCACGTGGATGCCCTGCGTGAGCTTGATCGATGGAGTGGACATGAGTGCGTTAAGAATGAAGCGGAGTGCGCTGTTGAAGCCGGACCGGCCGTCTTGTCGTTTAATTAATCCAAAGCGAGGACGTGTTCCATTAATTGGGGCAGTTGCTCCAGGATACCCGCTTCGCCCGCCACCAGTTTAGCCCCGCTGGCTATGGCTGCTTCAACCACTTTGGCGTTTTTCGGATCGCAATAACCGAGGATAGGCACGTGCTTGGTGGAATCTGCCGCCTTGAGTCTGGCAATGATCGGCGAAAAATCACCGGAGCGGAGAACCAAATCGGCTACCAAAACCATGGGAGCACAACTCTCCACGACATGGGGGACTTCGGCAGCCACGTGCATGGCTTGGACGCGATAGCCCATGTCGGCCAAACGGTTCACGACCTGGCTTCCCGGAAGTAAGCGCTCATAGAAAACGATGGCCAACGGTCTGGTCACGCGCTGAGGTTGGGCATCGACTCTTACGAATGCAAGGCGGCGGTGATGCGACCTGATGTCCAGTGAATTCCCTTACTTTTAGGCACACTCGGCTAGGCATCGGCGGCCCTAAATTCGCTGGTGATGGTGCGAAATCGCGTTGGGTTTTGGGAGGTGCCGAACTATCTTCACGCCGTGTTTCGGCCGTGTATCGACCTGCGTAACGGAAAAGTCGTCCAGATTGTCGGGGGCACTCTGACCGACAGTGCGGATGGGCTCCGGACCAATTTCGAGTCCTCCCAGCCACCGGCCTATTTCGCCGAACTCTATCGCCAGGATGGTCTAACCGGTGGACACGTCATCGCCCTGGGCCCGGGGAACGAAGAAGCTGCCAAGTCCGCCCTGGGCGCGTGGCCCGGCGGACTACAGTACGGTGGGGGGGTCAACTCCGCCAACGCCCGCCAGTGGCTCGATGCCGGGGCTTCGCATGTTATCGCAACGTCCTGGATCTTCTTCGGAGGCCAGGTGGACTGGCAGCGCCTCCGCGATTTGGTCGCCCTGATTGGTCGCGAGCGGCTGGTTCTCGATCTGAGTTGCCGCAAACGCGATGGGCGGTACTGGGTGGTCACGGACCGTTGGCAAAAATTCACCTCGGTGAGTCTGGGACGAGAGGTTTTGGCTTCGCTGGCGTCCCAGTGCGCTGAATTCCTGGTTCATGCCGTCGACGTCGAGGGGCTTTGCCGCGGCATCGACAACGAATTGGTGGCCCAATTGGCCCAAGAATCGACTCTGCCAGTCACCTACGCAGGTGGGGCCCGTAGCTTGGACGACTTGGAGACGGTTGAGACCTTGGGAAAAGGGCGAGTGGACCTGACGATCGGGAGCGCTCTCGACATCTTCGGCGGCACCGGAGTTCGCTACGCTGAAGCAGTGGAGTTTAACCGTACCCGACGAAAAACTTCCTGATGCGCCGACCACTAAAGACGGACGGGCAACCAGTTGTTGGCAAACTGCCGTTCGACAGGGAGAAAATCGTCAGGATTCAGTTTGGCCGTCATCGAACGCGCCAACTCCTTTTGATGATTGGCAGCCAGGATAGTGGCGTAGAGCA
>DATJII010000152.1:0-8750 GCA_035493435.1 Candidatus Limnocylindria bacterium
AGGAGTTGCCGTCACGTTTCGCGATGCGGGCCATATTCTCGGATCGGCCCAGGTCGTCTTGGACATCGAGGAAGAGGGCCGGCGTTTTCGCTATCTATTCAGTGGCGATGTGGGGCGTCCACACCAGGAGATCCTGCGCGACGTCGAGCCCGTCGACGGGGTCGATTTTTTGCAGATCGAGAGCACCTACGGTGACCGCGACCACGAGAAGGCGCCCGATGCCAAGGACGAGATTTGCCGCCTAGTCCGCGAGACGGTGGCACGTGGCGGCAAGGTCATTATTCCGGCTTTTTCCGTGGGGCGCACCCAGCAAATCGTCTACACGCTTCATCAGGTCACCGATTCCGGCTGCCTGCCGCGAATTCCCATGTTTGTGGACAGCCCCCTCAGCGTGAACGCCACGGAGGTCTTCCGCCTGCACCCGGAATGTTTCGATGACGCCACGTTGAATTACCTCCAGACGAAGGGGAATCCCTTCGGTATGGAGAACCTTACTTATATCCGCGAAGCAAGCCAATCGAAGCGGCTCAATGACTTGAAGGATCCCTGCATCATCATTAGCGCCTCGGGGATGGCCGAGGCCGGGCGGATCCGCCATCACCTGGCCAATAACATTGGCGATCCAAGGAATCTGATACTGTTCGCCGGGTATTGCGCCGAGCATACATTGGGATACCAGATTCTGTCAGGGAGGAACCCGGTCAACATCTTCGGCGAACCGCATGTTGTGAAGGCGCAGATTGCCCGGCTGGATGCATTCTCCGGTCATGCCGATCGCAACGAACTGATCGACTACGTCAAAAAGATCTCGGGCAATATCCGGAAAATCTCCGTCGTCCACGGCGAGGAAAGATCCTCGCTGGCCTTCGCCGAATTGCTCAAGGCGGAGCGTCCCAGCGCCCAAGTCATTGTCCCGGAACGAGGCCAGATCGAGGAGTTTACCGGTAAGTAGCGCCTGACTAAAGGCTTGGAAAATACAGGTGTCGGAGTAGGGTGCCGCAAAAGGATGAAAAAATCGCCGGTCACGATGTTGTTGGTCCTGTTGCAGGCCGCTGCATCCATAGGATTATGTGTCGCCAGCGGGCTTTGGCTGCAAAAGAGCCGCGAATTTAATCGCGTCAATGCTGCCATACGCGTCATGAACCCGCTGGTGGCCCAAAACAAGGCAGCCCTGACCCAATTGGTGTCCGATGCCGTGGTCTATTCGGAGAAAAACCCGAGTATGCGAACCTTGCTCCTGCAAATGGGGGTCCCCCTGAACCAGGCTGCCGCGCCCGCCGCCACCCGTCCCAACCGCTGATTTCCCTCCATCATGGAAAACGATTCGACTGATACTCTCTCCCGCCGCGTAAGCGAATTATCCGAGGAATTGGATTCCTTACGCTCGACGATCCAACGGGTACTGTTTTTTACGTTGCTGGGAACGGTGGCCGCTGGTGGATACGTTTTTCAGAATTACCGTACTGTGGTCCGCGAGTTGGAATTGAATAAGTCCGTCGCCGTCCGCTTGCAGGAAGACGATCGGTCCATGGCCCTGGCTGCCACGAAGCTCAAGGATTTTGGCCATCGTAATCCCGATTTTGTCCCGTACCTGACCAAGTACGGACTGAAGCCCGAGGCCGCTCCGGCAGCTGCGCCTGCTACTGCGCCCGTTGCGCCAAAGAAGTAGGACCCATGCTGTTTGCAGGGCTGGTAGCGACGAGGGCTCAATGGACGGGCTCTCGTGGGCTCTGAGGTGGACGCACGGTTTTGGGGCAGTGGGGTGGGAATCTGCCTGTTCGCGTTTTCAGGGAATTAGGTTATGCTATCGGAGAAGTGGTTCTGACGCTCGAAAGAAAATGATCGTGTTACCCAACTTGCCCGGCCTGCGTTCCGGAGATGTGCTGACGCGTCCCAAGCGATGGTCGCCCTTCACCCACACCGGCGTAGTGGTCGCGCCCAACGTGGTACTGCACAACACCCCGGAATCCGGCGAGCACCTATCGAGTTACGCCGACTTTGCCCAAGGCCAACGCGTCCGGGTCATTCGTCGCCGTGTCGCACCGGGCTTTTTCAGCAGGATCATCGCCATCGTTCGGCGTCCGAAGAGCTATAGTCCCGTAACCCGCAATTGCGAGCACACCGCCCTGGAAGCCGTCCAGGGAAAAAGCACCAGTCCCCAACTCTTCCGATCACTGGTTTCCATCTCGTTGGGCTTCCTCTTCATAGGCTTCCTGCGCCGGAGATAGGTTCCCCCTTCCGCTTCGGGAAACCATTCGATTCCGACGGCCGTGGGCCGTGTGTTGTTGAGCGCCTCCGAGAGGGTCGTGCACGTGAGCCGGCCTGGCTGCGACACAGCTGGCGTGAAAAGCGGATTTCCGCTCTGGCGTATAGGTCTTTGATCTCCGCGCCTCCGCGGCTCTGTGTGAGAAAATTCTCCCTGCTCCCTCCCGGCCTAGTGTCCCGTTTCCACATTCACCACCCGCAGCTTCCAGTCGGCGAATTCCCTGGCCGTCTTCAGGATCCCGAACGAATCGAAATTATATTGGTTTCCTTCGCCATAGACGCTGTCCGGCGCGACGTTGAAGGTCCACACCGAACCGGCCGGCACCGGACGTATTGGGTTCTTCTCTAGGTGGGCTTCCACGTCTCCTTCTTTTTCCGCCGCCTGCCAGTGGCGATAAATCCCATGGCTGGCCACGATTCGGTTCATCAAAGGATTCGGCTGGGAGGATTGCTGATGCCCTCGGAAAACCGCCTTCAGAGAGTTCTTATCCGTTGAGGATTTCGCCAGCAAATACCGGGTTGCCTGCGGCCCGTAAACATAGGCCCGACCGGGATCGAGGTTGAAATCCGGTTCGTCGGGCAATACTGAAAAATCGTTCCACATGAAACCGAGCGTGGACGGTACAATGGGATCCAGAGGGCGGAAATCCTGAAGCCCCCGTTGGGCGAGCGACTGCGACGCCTCAGGCCAGCGCGCGGTCCATTCCGGATGGCTCTTCAGGAACTGCTGTTGATTCAACACGCCCAGGAACTGAAAGGCCGCATCGCCCAGGGCATCAAGGAGTGCTCGGGGATCGAACCCCGGTTCCATCCCGCCATGGTGGCATTGGATATAACTTCCGGAAGTCCCGATATAGAGCACCGCCGGGAAAAAGTCATAAGCCCGTACCACCTTTTGCACGTCAAAGGCGGCTCCATACTTGACGATCCCTTCACTGAGAAAGCCGTACCTCGCCGCGATGGAGAATTCCTCGTGGTTTCCCCGCAACAAGAAAACCCGATCGGGGTTGGCTAGCTTCAAACGGAGCAGGGTATAGAGGACTTCCACCCCATATCGTCCCCGGTCCGCATAGTCGCCGAAAAACACCATGTGAAAATCCGGTTTGGCGATCTGGAAACCGGTGAGGTATCCCTCCCGGTTTAGCCAGGCCAAGTTCCCCAGTAGCGATCGAATGTCGCCGTGCAGATCCGCGTGGAAGAAGATCTCCCCGCCCTCCGGCACGCGCACCCGGGCCGCAAACGGTTGGAACATCGGCGCCGACTCCGCATTGAGAGGCCGAGGAATGAAACGCTTCAAGTAGGGGGCCGATGATGCGGTCGGCTTCAGAAAATACGCCGTGGAAGTATTGTAGAAAGCCTCCGCTGTGGGACGTTCACCCACCCACGCATTCGTTTTTCCCAACGTTCCTTGGGTGGATAGGGCAAAGAAATCCGTAAGGACGGCATCCAAAGCGCCGAACTCCTGCAACGGCAGAAGATTCTTTGGCGGCATGCGCTCCCCCAAAGCCCGGTTCGCGGGCAACTTCGCGCAAGCATTTGTCCATTCCGCGTACGAAAGCCCAGGCCCACCCGCCGCCGCGTCGGGACGGCCTTGCGCCAGCCCCAAAAGACAACCCTGAACCAAGCAAAGGAATACCCAAACCGTGCGCATGTACTCCATCCTAGCATCGCTGGTTTTCCCCGGCAGTTCTTTTCGGATGAGCCATGGAATCACTGACAACGCACCCCTCCAAAGCGGTAGTTCCGCCCAGTCCTCGTGACTACGCGAGGAAGCTTCGCGCAGAACTATTCGGCATTTCGAAGCCTGTTGCCCAAAGACCCGAAATGAATCGAAGCGCTGGCCGTCGTGGAGTGCGGTGGCAAGCAACGCGCGACACCGCTATGGAGGCGGGTCTAGGCTGGCAGGAAGGGCTTCATGCCCGTGACTTTTTCCGAGCGAAATGAATATTCGCCAGCTTTCGAGCCCATCGCCAAAACGCCCCCGCTCTTTTCCCCCGCAGGAACACCCATTTCACTTCCAAGAGAGGCTTTTATACCAAGGTCGAAATACCGAGACATTCGGGACTTAAGACGATCACTACGACCTCGGGTCTCGTATCCCTGCAAGGGATACGTACTCTAGCCAAGGGTTGGAGTGAGGCACAAACGCCAACCCTGGGTGAAAGCCCCAAATGAATGCCACTCGCGCAAAAGGGCGTGATTTGCCACTAGGCGGAAGCGCGAGGGCCGGGAGAAAATGACCGCGGATTTGACGATAAAATGATGTGCCCGTGTGAAGTGGGCGTAACACCGAGGCTGCATATCGTCCTGGTGACTATTCAACTGGGGAAACCCATGCCAGATCTGCATGCAGTAATTACTCTTTAGTTTGGTTCGCTGGTGGGGTTTTGTCATCCCATATCATTCCCCTTTGGATTGTCCCGATAGTTTCGCGCTCGCAAATAAAAGCGTGCGTCGAAATTCTTCCATATCTATTTCTCGGAGAACCAATGACTCATCTATTCCGGCATCGGGAAATTCAATCACAAGGTGATCCAGACCTTTATCCTGGCTAACGAGCGCAACAAATTTTCCACGGAGGTAAATTTCAGCAAAGACTTCCGTGTGCATGCTGTCGCTTGCTATTTCTAGTCCGAATTCAGTGTGCATAATTGCTGTTTGGGAAGCTGTGATGGCGATAGTGTGTCTGCGTGCTCGCGGATAAACTCGCCCGCCAACGTGGCCGATTCGATTCCGGCAGCTATTCCTCCCGGCGTGCCCGCCACAACAAGAAGGTGCTGTTGCTTAGGTCTGATGATCGCGCCGTGGTCCTGGTTCTCTGGATTGCCTGCGGTGCTGGTGAGGTAGCGATTCTCAGCTTAGGACAGTCTCTTCTCCCCCTCAGTAGGGCAGGGGGTCCCGCAACGGTGGCAATACAAAGCATCGGGGACGAGTTTGGCGCTGCACTCGGGGCAGGTGGTTTGTTTGGCGTGGTGGGAGTAGTGGAGGCGCAGGTTCCGGATGTACGGCACCCAGGCGATGGCTTGGCCGGCGATCCAAACCGGGTTCTTTTGGGCGATGGCGTAGACCAGCGAGACAAGGGAACCACCCAAGCTCAACCACCAGAAGGCGGCAGGCACGGAAACCTGACGCTTCCGCTCGCTGGCGATCCACTGGACGATAAACCGGCTGGCAAAAAGCGCATTGCCACACCACCCGACGACTTCCCAGCCCGTATGGCGTCCGCTGACCGCGCTGCCCGCCGTATCGGCGAGCAGGCTTCCCAAGGCGCCCATGGCGAATTCCGCGTGCATGGATTCGAGATTGCCGGAGTGTGAATAAAAAATCTCGTAAAAACTCTTTGACACCTGGGGTGCCGAGGCTGTACCCATAACGGCTCTTTGCCTCCGGTTTAAACGCCGGGGGCTTATTGTCACAACGAACGCGGGAGGGCTTAGCCCGTTTGGACCGCAACAAAATATGCCGAGCAAACGCTACAAGAAAGCGCTGGGATTGGTGGATACCACCAAGTCCTATTCTCTCAGCGCGGCCGTTGATATCCTCGCGAAATTTCCTCGCGCCAAGTTCGTCGAAACCGTCGATCTGGCCTTTCGCCTGGGTGTCGATCCGAAGCAATCCGACCAAATGGTTCGTGGAACCTGCCCCCTTCCTCACGGAACGGGCAAAGTGGTCAAAGTCCTCGTGTTCACCAAGCCTGGTGCTCCCGCCGAAGCAGCCCGCGCTGCCGGTGCCGAGTACGTTGGCTTTGATGACATGATCAAGAAGTGCCAGGAAGGCTGGACGGACTTCGATGTCGCCGTTGCGACTCCCGAAGCCATGACCGAAGTTCGTAAGCTCGGCAAGGTCCTCGGACCTCGCGGTTTGATGCCGAATCCCAAGACCGGCACGGTGACTGAAGATACCGGCAAAGCGGTGCGCGAATTGAAGGCCGGTCGTGTCGAATTCAAGATCGACAAGGCAGGCAACATTCACGTCCCCGTTGGCAAGGCCAGCTTCACGGTTCAGCAATTGGCGGAAAATGCCCGCACGGTGATTGAGGCGGTCCATAAGGCACGTCCTTCCAGCGCCAAAGGCATTTTCGTCCGCAGCATGACCCTCTCGCTCACCATGAGCCCGCCGGTGTCGCTCGAATTGCGGGAATTCGCGAACGGCTAATCTTTAAATAACGGAAGATTCCATGCGCCTAGAAAAGAAGTTCATTTCCGCCGAGTACATCAATCGGCTCAAGAGCTCGCCCTTCTTCCTGGTGGTCGATTACCGGGGAATGTCGGTGGGTCAGTTCAACGAACTGCGTAAGCGACTGGCCAAGTCCGGTGGCGAAATGCACGTCGTTAAGAATACCATTTTCCGCATTTCGGCGAAGGAAGCCGGGTTGGCCGATCTTTCCGGCGTTCTCGCTGGCCAGTTGGCCATCGTGACCGGCAAGAAGGATATTGCCGCCGCTGCAAAGGTCCTCAAGACCTACCAGGCGGAATTCGACAAGCCGAAGCTGCAATTCGGAGTCTTGGGTAGCACCAAGCTCTCCGCTGAAGAGGTTCGCGCCATCGCCGACCTGCCTCCGCTGGCCGAGTTGCAAGGCAAACTTCTGGGAGTGCTCCAGGCACCGGCCCAAAAGCTCGCCGCGCTCATCAACACTCCGGGAAGCCAGATCGCCCGGGTGCTCAAGGCCAAGTCCGAGAAGGCGGAAGCCTGATACTCTTCGCCACCCGCTGTGTAAGGGGGGCGAATTTCACAACATAGTAAATCGTCGGTCTGCAGGCAGCGGACTAATTCGGGACGGCCGTCCTGGCGACGAGACGACACAAAAGAAGACACAATATGGCTGATATTAACGCATTGGTTGAAGAATTGAGCAAGCTCACCGTTTTGGAAGCTGCTGACCTCGTGAAGCAATTGGAAACCAAGTGGGGCGTGACCGCCGCCGCTCCGGTGGCCGTTGCTGCCGCTGGTGGCGCTGCTGGTCCGGCCGCTGAAGCTCCCGTGGCCAAGGACACGTTCGACGTGATCCTCGTCTCGGTTCCTGCCGACAAGAAGATCAACGTCATCAAGGCGGTTCGCGAAGTGAAGCCCGGACTGGGCCTCGCCGAAGCGAAGGGCTTGGTTGAAGGTGCTCCGAAGCCGGTTCTCGAAGGCGCTCCTAAGGCTGAAGCCGAAGCTGCCAAGAAGAAGCTCGAAGACGCTGGCGGCAAGGTCGACCTCAAGTAATCGACTCCTTTCCGGGCCAGTCGGCAGTCCTCATGGCAGCCGACTGGCCTTTTGCACCTGCGGCAATCGAACTGTGCCACAGTTGGAATATTCCCGAAATTAATTGCGTACGCGCCCGTAAGAGATACTCTTTGCAGAAGTTGAGGTAGCATAACAGTCTGACGAGTTCTGGCGATAACCGAGAGAGAGTCGCCAGTGCTCGTCGTATTGTCTTTACGGCGAACTAAATGAGCGGCCTCACGGTCGCGCAGCCCCAGTCACAGATAGAGGTAGCAATGGCCACGAAACACTCCGAGCGCATCAACTTCGGTAAAATCAAGGAAGTAATCGCTCCGCCGAACCTCATCGAAATCCAGCTGGATTCCTATCGCGAATTCCTGCAGACCGATGTTTCACCGTCCAAGCGGAAAAACACCGGCTTGCAAGCTGTTTTTACGGAAGTATTCCCGATCGAGAGTTACGACGGAAAGACGGTTCTTGACTTTCACAGCTACGAAATACAGGAGCCGAAAATCGATTGGCTCGATTGCTTGCGCGAGGGCCTCACCTTCGGTGCCCCCTTGTACGTCAAGTTCGTGCTGAAGGAAGAAACCCGGGGCGCCAAGGAAGAGAATGTCTTCATGGGCGAAATCCCGCTCATGACCCCGCAGGGAACGTTTGTCATTAACGGCGCCGAGCGCGTTATTGTCAGCCAGCTCCATCGTTCTCCGGGTATCGCCTTCGAGGAAACTACTCATCCCAACGGCAAGAAACTGCATTCGTTCCGGATCATCCCGGATCGCGGTTCCTGGTACGAAGCCCAGTTCGACACGAGCGACTTGCTCTACGTCTATCTGGATCGTAAGAAGCGCCGCCGTAAGTTCCTTACCACCACTTTCTTCCGCGCCCTCGGCTACAGTGGCGACGCGGACATCCTGAACCTCTTCTACGACATCAAGGAAGTCACTGTCAAAGAAGCGGAGAAGATGGAGAACATCCAGAACCTCGTTCTCGTTGAGGACGCCTTGGATCTGGATAAGGGCCTCGTCGTGGCACGCGCCTTCGAACCGCTGTCCAAGGCGGTCGTGAAGCAGATCGCGGAATTGGGAGTGACCAAGATCCGCGTGGTGGATACCTCGGCCGATGATGGCATTATCATCAAGTGCCTTAAGAAGGATCCGACCAAGAACGAGGAAGAAGCCCTTAAGGACATCTACCGCCGCCTCCGTCCTGGAGATCCCCCGACGGCCGCCAACGCCCGTGCGCTGATCAAGCGCCTCTTCTTCGATCCCAAGCGTTAC
>DATJII010000153.1:0-5530 GCA_035493435.1 Candidatus Limnocylindria bacterium
CAGCAGGATGGCGACCTCGGCGTCGAATACGGCGCCGAAATGGGCGATGACCCGGCCCAACAGTTCGGCGAAATCCTGCCCCTCGACCAACTGGCGGGTTAATAAATAGAGCGCCGTGGCGCGTTCCTCGCGCTCGCGTTCCGCGTCCTGCTGGGCCCGCAACCGGGACGTGAGTTGCCCCATGGCCAGCGCGACCACGAAGAACATGCCGAACATCATCGCGTCCTGCGCGCTTTCGATATAGAAAGTATGAATGGGTGGCAGGAAGCAATAGTTCCACAACATGGCGCTCAACGCCGCCGCCAGGAAGATCGGCCCACGCCCGAGGAAGAGCGCCAGCACGATATTGGCCAGCAGATAGAGCATGGACAGGCCATAGGGGCCGGTCAGGTTCTGAAGCAGGAAATTGACGCCGGTGGTGGCCGTCACGGTCGCCAGGGCCACGCCGTATTGGCGGGGGGTCGAACTGAGGACGAAACGCGGGGGCGACGATGCCGCCGCCCCGTCGCGGGAGGTGGCGCGAACACAGCATATATCTATATTTCCACTCTCGCGGATCAGCCGGTCCAGCATCGCGTTCGCACGGAACGGCTGGAGGATGCGGGCGGCGGCGGGTTTGCCCACGACGATCTGGGTGACATTGCGTTGCCGGGCCACCCGCAGGATCGCGGCGACGACATCCTGGTCGGTGGTGGTGATCACCTCCGCCCCCAGTTCCTTCGCCAGGGTCAGATTCTTTTGCAGGCGCGCCTGGTCTTCGCCTGACAAGGGACGGCCAACATCTACATAAACCGCCAGCCACTGGGCCTGCAGGTTGTCCGCAAAGCGCCGTGTCCAGCGAGCCATGGACTCCGACAGCGGGCTGGGGCTGATCGCCACCAGCAGCCTTTGGCCGGATTTCCACGGACCGGCAATCTGCCGCGCGCTCAGGTAATCCCGTACGTTCTGCCCCACGTGCTCGGCAGCCAGTCGAAGGGTGAGTTCCCGCAGGGCGGTCAGGTTGCCTTCACGAAAGAAATTCGTCGCCGCGGCCTGGGCCCGTTCGGCCACATACACTTTTCCCGCAGCCAGGCGCTGTAGCAGCTCGCCGGGAGGCAGGTCGATCAACTCGATTTCCGCTTCATCAAGTATGGAATCGGGTACCGTCTCCTGGATGGTGGCCCCAGTGAACTCCCTTACAATCTCGGCCCGGCTGCCGACGTGCTGGACATTGAGGGCGGTGTAAACATCAATGCCCGCGTCGAGCAGTTCCCTCACGTCCTGGTAACGCTTGGGATGGCGTGCGCCCGGGGCGTTGGTGTGGGCCAGCTCGTCGACTACTGCCAATTGCGGACGGCGGGCCAGTACGGCATCCAAGTCCATCTCGCTCAAGGGCATACCCCGATGCACCAAGGTCTGCCGGGGAACCAAAGGCAAGCCGTGGGTCAACGCATCGGTTTCCGCGCGTCCATGGGTCTCTACGTAACCGATGACCACATCGCGGCCCATTCGCAATTCGCGATGGGCCGCTTCGAGCATGGCAAAAGTCTTCCCAACCCCGGGCGACATGCCGAGGAACACCTTGAGGCGTCCACGCTGCCGGGCACTTTCATCCTTGCGGATGGCGGCCAGCAACGCATCGGGATTCGGGCGGTCCTCAGACACGGGGAGAGAGTAGTGATGGTCGCGACGTGGAGCGAGATTGGCGAAGTGCCCGGTATTGTTGTCCGGAAAGTGCGGAACCGCCCTTGGCTGCCGCGACCAGGCCCGACGGACACGCTGATTTTGCCTGCGACGCACTGCAGGAGCGAAGACTTAAGGCCGTCCAGGTCGACCTTGACGAGGATGAACAATCAAACATGCTTGGGGCACTTGAAAAGCGCCGCCATTGGAAGGATCGGCCAAATAATGTTATCACAATTTTCCCTGAGGCGGGTGCTGCGTTTTACGCTGATGTATTGCACCTGCACCCTCTTTGCCACCATTGCGTGGTGCACGTGCGTCACGGGCCATCTCTATCTCTGCACGGAATCGACTGGCTTTGACTATTTTCATCCAGGAGACTGGGTTCATCATCCGATTTCTGCTCCACTCAAGGCATTCAGCGACTCGATGAGCGAGCCTGATGTCATTCTAGAGGATTGGACGCTGAGGGGACTGTGGATGATTTGGTGTTCCATGTTCTTGGGTTCCCTGGTCATCAGTATTTTGTTTGCCCTGAAACCGGGTATCTCATGGATAATCCCCCGTCCGCACGCGTCGAGTGCGGGGCTTTCGCTGCAGGAAGCCGAACAGGGTCCCGATCATCTGGATATACATCCATAGCGACAACCCTGCCCCCGTGGCGAGCACCATCCATGTCAGTCCGTCGAGCATAGCGCGGTTGGCAAACCCTGGCTGAAGTTGAACGTGACGGTTGTTGGCAGTTCATTGCTCCCAAGAAAGGGAAGGGAAATACCCGGTGAGGGCATTTCCCCGAAGCTTATAGCTTATCGAGGGCCAGGTTCAGCCGAAGCACGTTGACGCCCGGTTCGCCGAACACCCCGAAATCGGCTGCGTCGATCGAATCACGAACCATTGCCCGAACCTTCTCAGCACCAATATTTCTTGCCTTGGCGATCCGCGCGACTTGCAACTCCGCGTTGGCGGGGCTGATATGCGGATCGAGCCCGCTACCCGAGGTCGTCACCGCGTCGGCGGGAACGGGGGCATTCGTCGTCAGGCCATTCTCCGCCCGATAGGCGGCGATGTTCCCGGTGATAGTATCGGCTAGCTTCTTGGAGGTCGGCCCCAGATTGCTACCACCCGAACTCGTGGCATCGTAACCGTTGCCAGCGGCGGAAGGACGCGGGTGGAAGTATTTCTCGGCGGTGAACGATTGGCCGATCAATTCGGAACCCCGCACGGTTCCGTTCGCTTCGACGATCAGGCTGCCGTTCGCCTTCTTGGAGAACATGGCCTGGCCCAGGCTCCAGACGACCACCGGGTAGACTCCGCAACAAGCCACCCCCAGAACGACGGTGGCCATGATGGAACTGCGGAGTTCAGAGATAAATGATTTCATACAATTAGACGAGATGCAAAGTGGTGACCAGGACGTCGATCAATTTGATGCCCGCAAAGGGAACCAAAACCCCGCCCAGGCCGTAAACCACCAGGTTTCGGCGCAAGATGGCCAGCGCCCCCACCGGACGGAACGCCACGCCTCGCAGGGCCAGTGGGATGAGGGCTATGATCACCAAGGCGTTGAAGATGATGGCGCTCAGGATGGCGCTGTTGGGATTGTGCAGCCGCATGATGTTGAGCGGCGAGATCACCGGAAAGGTGACCATGAGCATAGCGGGGATGATCGCGAAGTACTTCGCGACATCATTAGCGATGCTGAAAGTGGTCAGGGATCCGCGAGTGATCAGCAGTTGTTTGCCGATCTCGATGATCTCTATAAGTTTGGTGGGATTCGAATCGAGGTCCACCATGTTGCCCGCTTCTTTGGCCGCCTGGGTGCCCGTGTTCATCGCGACACCCACGTCCGCCTGCGCCAGGGCCGGCGCGTCGTTCGTACCGTCGCCAATCATCGCCACCATGCGTCCGCCAGACTGCTCCTTGCGGATCAAGGCCAGTTTATCCTCCGGCTTGGCCTCGGCCAGGAAGTCATCGACGCCCGCCTCAGCAGCGATCGCGGCAGCGGTCAACTTGTTATCCCCGGTGATCATCACGGTGCGGATGCCCATCTTGCGCAATTGCGCAAAACGTTCCTTGATGCCGCCCTTTACGATGTCTTTTAAATAGATCACGCCGAGCACTTCGTTTCCGTCGGCAACGACCAAGGGGGTCCCACCCGCCTTGGAAATCTGCTGCACAGCCTCGGCGACTCCCGCAGGGAACATGCCGCCTGCCTTGTCCACCGCGAGCCGCATGGCTTCCGCAGCGCCCTTGCGAATCTGGCGGGCCGGATGCCCGTCACGAGCGGGAAAATCCACGCCACTCATGCGGGTCTGTGCCGTGAAGGGCACAAATTGGGCCTGGATTTCCGCCACGTCCCGGCCACGTAAACCGAACTTCTCCTTAGCCAGCACCGCAATACTGCGGCCTTCCGGCGTTTCGTCAGCTAGCGACGCTAGTTGGGCGGCATCCGCTAGACGCTCCGGCCCAACGCCTGGAGCCGGTATGAATTCTGTGGCCTGGCGATTGCCCAGCGTGATGGTGCCCGTCTTGTCGAGCAGAAGAACGTCTACGTCACCGGACGCCTCCACCGCGCGGCCGCTCATGGCCAGCACATTGCGTTGCAACAGCCGGTCCATTCCCGCAATACCGATGGCACTTAGCAACCCACCGATGGTCGTGGGGATGAGACAAACCAACAGCGCAATTAATACGGGCATGGAAAAGTTGGTTTCTGAGTAGAGGCCGAAGGGCTTCAACGTGACACAGACCAGCATGAAGATCAGCGTCAACGCGGAGAGCAGGATGGTCAGGGCAATCTCATTCGGCGTTTTCTGCCGTTTGGCGCCCTCCACCAGCGAGATCATGCGGTCCAGAAAGCCTTCACCGGGATTCGTCGAAGCCCGGATCCTGATTTCGTCCGACAAGACACGCGTTCCGCCCGTGACCGCACTTCGATCGCCACCGCTCTCGCGGATGACCGGGGCCGATTCACCGGTGATGGCCGATTCATCGACCGTGGCGGCACCTTCGATCACGTCGCCATCGGTGGGAATCACTTCACCGGCGCGCACGACGACCACGTCGCCCTTCACAATAGCGTCCGCGCTGACTTCCTCGAATCCACCGCCCTTGGTGATACGACGGGCCAGGGATTTGACGCGGGTGCGTCGCAACGCCTGGGCTTGCGCCTTGCCGCGCCCTTCGGCCACGGCCTCCGCGAAGTTCGCGAACAGCACAGTGAACCACAGCCACACTGCCAGTTGGGCGATGAACCCCCGGCTGTCGTGGGCGGTAAATATACCCACGGTGGTCAGCACCGCGCCGACCTGGGTGACAAACATTACCGGATTCTTGATCATCAACCGCGGATCAAGCTTCTTGAACGATTCGCCGATCGCCGGACCGGCAATCTTCCAATCGAAAAGGGATGGAGCTTTTTGAGTCATGGAAATTTCCTCTGCTTCGAGATTAGAACAGTTTGCCCTGGCCCATAAGGAAGTGCTCGACGACGGGGCCGAGCGCCAATACGGGCAGGAAGTTAAGCGCGCCCACCAGCAGGATGGTGCCCAGGAGGAGCATCACGAACGTCGCACCTGAAACCGGGAACGTGCCCGGCCCGAGCGGAACCTGCTTCTTCTGGGCCAGCGAACCCGCCAGCGCCATGACCGGCACAATCATCAGGAACCGGCCAATCAACATGGCCATGCCCAGCGTGGAATTATACCAGGGGGTGTTCGCCGTCAGGCCCGCGAAGGCACTGCCGTTATTGCCCGTGGCGGAGCTGAACGCATAGAGGATTTCGCTCAAGCCATGCGGCCCACTGTTGTTGAGACCCGCCAGCCCCCATTGACTGACCGCCGCCCAACCCGAAAAGCCCAGGATCGAA
>DATJII010000154.1:0-75668 GCA_035493435.1 Candidatus Limnocylindria bacterium
GCTCCGCTGGCAATCCGACCACTTCCACTCACTACGATCTGACCATCCGGTTCAATCTCGCCGGTGAGGATGCGGGCGGTGACAACAATCTCCTCGAAACACGGACGACGAAGGCGGGAACGGGTTATACCGCCCGGAAGCCAGCCCATGAAAAAGGAGAGACCAAGGCGAAGCGGAGTATTTCCGCCACGAATGCGTGGGTCCACCCGTACCAACTGGAAGCGGTGCTGCGCTATGCGCGCGACGCGTTCCTGGCGGGGGCACGCGATCCGGTAAGCAAACTGCTGGCGCCTTACGAAAAGGCATTGGGTTTGCCGTTGCCCATCGGCAAGGACGCGGGTTTGCCCTGGACCGAAGGCGAAGCGGCGCGTTGGACATCCGCCCAATCCGAGATTGCCGGGATGCTTCACCGGTTGCGGAACCAACTGGATTATTTTGGTAATCCGGCGGGTTATATGCCGTTCCTTTCGCTCCAGGCGACGCTTCGGCTTTATGATCTCGAGACGGGAGACGCGATTCGCACCCTGTTGCTGGCGGCGTGGGTGCAGGACGTGGCGAACAAGGAGCAAAGCGCGGCCAATGCTTTCGGCAGTGCGATTGAGGAATTGAACAAGGACTCCGCACGGATCGCCGACCAGTTGGTGCAGTCGGAGGCGAAAATGGAGAGCCTCGATCAGCAGATGACTTCCGTGGAGCAGCGGCTCAAGGGGTTGGGCAACGATCTTGGCAAACTGCGCACCGAGCTCTTCAACGAGGCCGCCCATAACGAACAGCAGAAGGCGCTGATCAAGGCCGGAGTGAAAATGGCCGCCGCCATTTGCCAGGTGATTCCCGTCGGACAACCAGTGCTGGGAACCATCGGAGACCTCGTCAACATCGCAGCGGATATCGATGTGGAGGGCACGCCCGATACGGTCACCAAGATGGGTGGGACGATCAAGAAAGCCCGGGACGCAGCCAACAAGGCCAAGAAAGCCAAGGAAGAGGCCAAGAAGAAAGACAAACCCGCTGGGGACAAGGAAACCGCGAAGAAGAAAGCGGGTGCTTGGGAGATCGCGGGCAACGGCTTCGGACCCGCGCTTTCCATCGCGGGCGAGGCGATCGGCGCACTGCAAGTGTCGGATGAACAGATCGAGGTGGAGTTGGCGAAACTCACGGCCGCGAGTCCCAAGTGGAAAGCACTGACCGACCAGATCCGCACGCTCAACAAGGACAAGGCCAAATTGTTCACCCAGCTCAGCGCTGTGCTGCAGGCCATGGGCGACGGCTATGCGGAATTGGCGGGCAATGCAGCTTCCCTGGTGACGATGTACGAGGAGCGCGGCGAATCGCTGGCCAAGCTCAGCGTGGAAGCCAACCAGGTCATCGCCAAGATGGGACAGACGGCCCGGCTGTCGCTTCAGCGGAGCTTATATCTGCTGGTGAAATCGTATGAGACCACCGTCTTCAAGCCGATCGACGTCGATTGGAATCTGGACCTCGTGTTCGACAAGATCCGGGAATTGCTGAAGCCGCGAACGGGCTTCGACGCGGCGGCGATCAACGCGTTTGCCAAGACCATTTCGCCGCTCTTCGAAGAGAACCGGAAGAAGATCAAGGAGAGCCTGAAGCTGGATTACGACTTTGCGAACATGAAGAGTTCCCAGCTCGAATTCGGGTTCACCACCGACGATACGGAGGTGTTGGAAAACCTCCGGGGTGGCCGTCGATTGGAGCTCGATCCGCTCGTCCTCGGGTTGATTCTGCCGGCCCAGGAGCGTGCGAAGGCGCTGGGATTCGAATGCAAGAAGTTGGTGTTCGACGCGGACGGTCCGGCCTTGGCCTCGGGAAATGCCATCATCTCTTTGCGCACGAGTGGCGATGGGACGATCCGACGGGGCGAACATCTCTACGCCGTTCGAAGCGACGCTCCGCGCGTGTGGTCGTGGACGTACCACTTCAGCGACAAATCCCTCCAAGCGAGCGTGCCCTCGCTCTCCGCGCTCGACCTGCTGAATATGCTGCTGGAGTCGGACAGGGACGACATCAAGCAGAAGCTGGCCGCGCCTCCGGCATGGTCGGAGCTGACCATCGACGTGGAGTTCAGCCCGCCGATCGCGCTGGAGAAGCGTCCGAAGCTCAAGACTCTGGTATTCGCGTGTGAGGTGGAAGCGGCCCCAGCCCCGGGCTCGCAGAAGGTTCTGGATGTGCGCGGCGCCTCGGCCTCGGAACGCATATCCATCGACCCCAAGGATCTGGGCGGCCGAAGCTTCGGGTTCGGCAATGCCTACCGGATCTATAGCAACGCCGCGACCGTCAGGCTCGTGGCACCGGCGGTCCTCGGTGACCGGCCCTTCTTACGCTGGGAAGTGGTGTCGAACACCGAACCGTCTCGCAAAGCCGAAAAGGCGGAAATCGACCTCAAGCTCGACTCCGACACCCTCGCGTACTGCCGCTACCAGGGCGACCATGAAATCGCCTTCACTCTGCTGGAGCATTTCGGCGGAAAAGACCTCGCGCAACTCGAGCAAATGACCGGCAGCGAGGAAAAGGCGTTGCAGATACGGGAACTGCTCGCGAACACCGAGTTGACCAAACACACTCCGCCCAGCGCAGCCCAACCGATCCACGCCGGTGCCTCACTGGACCAACCGGTCATCGGCCTACTGCCGGAGGGAACGATTCCAACCGTGCTGGAAGAGGGCGGTGGGTGGAAGAAGGTGGCGTTTCAGGGGGTGGTTGGGTATGTGAGGTAGGGGTAACGAGGGTTAGGGTGTGAACATTCACGGAAATGTCTTTTGAACAGTCTCCCGAGGGTCCCTTTTTTCGATAAGCCTCGTAGGATCTTAAAGCGTGCTTTTGGTCATACAGTTCTTTGAAGAGAAACCAGGAGATGATATGCGACTTCATCAACTGTGACCTCCTTCCGCGGAGCGTGCAATTCTCACGCTGCATCTTATATGTCTTGCTTTTTTTGGTGTCCATTGGGTTTGCAGATTGGGTCGAAGCTCGAAGCATTTCAGCAAGCAATCGTCGATGAGTAATTTCGTGAAGCATTACGCGACCAAACCAAAAGCCTCGATCATGCATTCTTAACGCGGAACCCTATTCCAAAGTACAAGGGCGGCATGGATCATCAGAGCTTAGACCAGCCGTGGATCTAAAGAGAAAGGAAAGCGCTTGCCCATCTTGATCTTGTTGAAATTGGGATGCGCCGGGTTAAGCTGGTAGTTGGTTTCCAACGGGATGATTGCACCGGGCAATTCGAGCACGGCGGAGGGCGCCTCCTTTACCCATAGATCGCCGATTTGCTTCATGGATGACGGCGGAAGCGACTCAGTCCGCTTGAAGGTGCTCGATCCGAACAATCGGAAGAGATTCTTGCATCACGCCAGAAAGACTTGCCGAGGCGACGCAAGTCATGGCCTCCAGATGTCAATCTTTCCTGACCTATTGGTGGACACCAACAGCATTTGTGCACGCCAGTCGACAAGCATCATGCCGCTCGTCGAGTTGAGTTTGATGAACGCCTGGGACAATTTGATATCCTCAGGGTTCGGACCCACACTCGCCCCCAAAACGGGGATTCCTTCGTGGGTGGTATAGCCATAAAGGGTAACGTTGCCGCCCAATGGGAGGGTAAACCCGTCCTTAACGGAACCGCCCACGGTGCTGGATGAATACAGTATCAAAGTTCTTCCGGCTTTTACTCCCAGGATTTTTTCGAGCTGCTGGACGGGCGCAGAGCCACTGACTAACGGTTTACGCTGAATCTTGCGAACATAGACGTTTCGCCAAACGTTTTGGACCCGATTGGTCTGCTCGAACGCTTTATATTCCTTCATCATCTTCTGAATCTCGGGCAGTAGAGTTTTCGGAAGAAATTCAACCTGGCTCCAGTCGTCCTCGTGAAAGGCGAGGTCCGTTCCCTTCGGCGCTCGATCCATTGGTTCCAGAGCCGGGATATCGTCAGACAATGTAGGTACAGAGAACAGAAGTGCTTTTGGGTCTATGTTCTGCGGTTTTGCCGCCCGCTGCGCTGAACCAGTAACACCTATGAATGCGAGTAGGAATGCGATCAATTTTTTCATGCGCAGGCGCGAATGCCGAAAGGGAGCGACGTTATGGTCACGGCTTTCAATTTGTCAAGATTGACGGAAAACGAACCGGAAACAACCCCAAAACAGCCTGATGTAATGGCTAATTGGCGTTGTTTGGCTTCCTCGGGAAGCGGGTCGTTATAATCTTTGGCACGCTGTGCCCGCGTGCTCGCTCGCGCTTCGGCCTTGCTCCCGTTTCGACCCTTCGGCGCTCGCCCTTTCGGTGGGCTCTATACCGGTGGTGTCGCGCAGCTCGACCACCGGCTAATTGCTGTGATCCTTTCAGGATTGCACCTGCGTGATGCCGAGTCTTGGGTAGTAAGAAGATGCGCCGCACGGAACCAGCAGGGGAGCGAAGGTGTGTTCGGCCTGAAGATTCGGTGAAACCTCAACGTCGACAACTCTGGGATTGAGTTGGATCATTCCGATTGCGCATCTTCGTGGCCGATGCCTGGTGAATTCTGCAACGCGCATCTATTTGGCGAAGTTTCAGCGATATGAGCTTTCTACGAAGAATGTTTGGGAAGAAGTCCAACGCGTCGGAGCCGCCTGCGTTGACGCCGCCACCGGCTTCGCCTCCGCCTCCGGGCGCGCCTGCCACGCTCAAGGTTTGGGATGCTTACGGTCGAATCTGCGAGATACCTCGGGAGGAATGGCGCACCAAAGTCTTGCCGGGAAACTTTCGGGGCGCCTGGAGCAAGCCGGACGAACTCGCCAATCTGATCAGCGCCACTCTCAATGACGGTTTCATTGCCGATTGCCTGGAGCCCGCGCGTCAGCTCCACCGTATCGATTCCGATCCCAAGCGCGGTGCAACCTTTCTGGTGGTGGTACTGATTTACCTCAAACAGTGGGGCGAAGCGGAGGAGATCGTGCTGACCGCGATGCGCCAGCACGGCGAAGATGGCGTTCTAATGACAAACCTGGCGAAGGCGCAGGCGGGTCAAGGACACAAGACCTTGTCTGAGTCAACACTGTGGCACGCTCTCGAACTTGATCCCAACCAAGACAATGGACTGCTCTGGTATCAGGCCATTTTTCGCGAGCGAGATGGGGAGGCGGGGGCCGAAGCGGCGTTCCGGCGAGTTGCGGCTCTCGCTGGCAGTTGGCGTGCTCAATTGTGGCTCGCCCGGTCAAGCATCGAGGCGCGCAATCTGGAGCAAGCCTTGGCGTTCTATCGTGAGTCGCTCTCGCGTGTCCAGAAGCCAATACCGGCTGACTTGCTCAGTCAAATCAGTGGTGATTTGGGCAACGCGGGCCACCTTCCTGAAATCCTCCAACTCGTGGGGCCACACTTCGACGTCGCCGATCACGGACTCGAAGTCGGCGTCAACCTTATCAAAACCAACGTTGACCTTGGCCAACTCGATACCGCCAGCCGGATTCTCAGCCAACTCTACGCCCAGGGGCGCCCGGACTGGAAAGGCCACTTAGGCTACTGGGACACCGAGATTGCGAAAGCCCGACTTCCACTGCACCAAGGCTTCCAGGAACGCCCGACGTCCGTCATGCTCACCATCGCTGGTCCGGTATGGCTCAAACCCGAATCTCCCGCCGCTGAACTTTTTCCCGCGAAACCAGCGGATGCGCCCACGGTGACGTTGATTGGGAGTGCGGCTGAATTCATCTCCAATTCCCGAAGGGCGGAGCATCAGTTGGCGGACGGTCGGGGGCGGATGTCCCGCGCTCTTCCGCTTTTCCTGGCGGAACAAATTGAATTTCACAGCGAAGCGCGTGTGCAAAGCCTCTTTCCCTGGGTGACGGGTGAAGCCCCCGCTTTTGCGTTTGTGGGCGCCAGCTGGGAGGATGGCGATGCGGCGTTGTATACCCAGCAATCGGAAAACTCGAGTGACTACGTGGTCACTGTGTTCCTAAAACCCAACGCTGAAACATGGTCCGTCGAATTGCGTTTGGTGCGGACTATCGATGCCCAATGCTTGGGCACGGTAACCGGAGGTTTCCGTGAGGCACAACCCGAAGCGGGTATCCCGGTCATGGCCGATCAATTGCTGGCTCTATTGCGCGAAAAGGCCGACGTGCAGCCTGTCCCGCCGCCATCACCCTATCAGATTCCGGTTGGTTCTAGCTTTGGCAGTTATCTGCTGCGATTGGAACAGCTCTTGGCAGTCCGCTGCGCAGGGATGGACGGCGTGCCATCGACCTTCCTTAGCGGCGAACGGGATATTGTGGATGGCAACCTGCAGCTCTGCCTCGAATATCCGCAAAACGAGGGCGTGCGAATCCTGTTCGTGCAATTGCTAATAGCCTTGAAACGCGCGCGCCCCAAGATGTTGCCGGAATACCGGGAGAAGGTGGCGCGATTGCAGCGAGAAATTCCATTGCGAGGATCAGCCCAAAGCGTCCTGCAAAGAATGATAAATGGGGTTTGGGAACCGTGAATACTAGGGTCTGCCCCGGGTATCCCTCGTGGGGTGTCAACTCTTTGGTTTCAATGCCTCACTAATCTGTCCATTACGGCAGGTGATTTCGGTGAAATTTTTCGGCTGGCAGATGCTGGAATTTTTTCCAAGGATTTGTCAGCTACTACCACCAATGACGAATTTCTATACACTGGAAGAGCCAAAGTCGCCGTGGGGTGACTATTCGCATATTTTGATTGCGGGCATGTCCGGGCACTCGGAGGAGGACGGAGAATTGATCCAACTCGAACGCACGGGGCCGTATGTTCCGTCCATCAGTTTTCTTGGAGCCGGAGGCATTGTGGTCACGGACGCATTCAAGAAGTTGCTGGAGGGTTCGGGTCTCACGGGTTTCCGGTTTCGACCGGTGATTAAGAAGCATATAGTCCTCCTGAATTGGCAGGACTGGGACCAATCTGTAGATGAACCGCCGGAGTACCCCGAGGGAGGTGAGCCAGAAGGGTATATCCTTGATCGACCGCACTCACCGGAGACGAGCGATCAGATGGGTGATCTCTGGGAGGTATGTTTGGAGGTGGGCGCAGAGATTGAACGCCTGCGCAAACCCAGTCGTATATTGTTGATTGCATCGTCCTGGCGCGGCGGCGATTTGTTCCGGGCGGGGGATGTTTTATCGAACTACGTCACCCAAAAGGCCAAGAGGTGGTTTGAGCGCCATGCTGGGGAACACGTGTCGTTTAAGAGTCCGCTTTTAAAGGTGTAAATGGACCTGTTGCCCATTCGAGAGAGCGAAGTGTAGAGGATGTTTGGGGCTGATGAGGATTGGGGGCTTTCGGGTGGTCTCGAGTTACGCCCTTCCGATCTCTGAAGGTGCATTGAATGGTATCCGTCACAGCAAGACAGAATCGTACGTTTCAATGATGAAAAGGGATTTTCCGGGTCTGGGACAGATCTGGAATCGTTATGCCTTGACGGGCGTAAAAGTAATCCTAGCATCGAACGGATGAAAGTGCTCTCGGGAATCGGAATTGTCGGTGTGCCCATTTGCCTGACGGCAGGGGTTTTGTTTTCAGACGTAACTTGCGTGAAAGGCGTGGCATCCTCCGGCCTCAGCGATGGCTTGATTGGTTATTGGAATTTCGACGAATCAAGTGGTGGAATTGTCCATGACTTGAGCGGCAACGGATACAACGGAGCCGTAATCAATTATCCAGGTGGTCAAGGCAGCTGGACTTCCGGACAAATTGGAGGCGCGTTGGAATTTGGGGGGCCGAGCACGCATCAGTATGTAAGTGTGCCTGACTTTGCCATGCCTACAGCTTCCATGACGTTGACCACCTGGGCGTGGGCCGACTCGATCCCGCGTTGGGCGACCATTGCGGCAAATTGGAACGGCGCCTGGGGCGCTTTCAACTACGCAACTTTTGGTGGCGACCCCAACATGAGCCTGTACGTTGCGGATGGCGGCAGTCCCCCCAATATAGTCAACATAACTTATGACGTGTCTTCGGCTGAGGTATCGTTAGGTCAATGGCATTTCATGGCTGTTGAGGCCAACAGCGTATTCCACACTGTCACGTTCTTTCAGGACGGAGCCATCACTGGCAGCTTTCACTATGACGGAAAACTGCTGGCATCCTCGTCGCTGCTGAACATTGGAGATGACCCCTCGGATCCTCATCCCGACCAGGCCAATTGGGATGGCAAAATCGACGACCTCGCCATTTGGGACCGCGCATTGAGTTTCTCCGAATTGAAGAGCATCTATGATGCAGGTTTGGCCGGAGAGCCCTTGTTGACGCCGATACCCGAACCGTCTGTTGCCGCAATGTTCTGTCCGTGGATATTTGGGATTGGATTGTTCCGTATCGTCAAGCATTTCACTCGCTCAGAAAGCAAAGGATAACCGGAGGTTTGAGGGTATCCAATGTAGCCGTCCTCGCTTCGGAGATTGTCTTAAATACTTTTGTCGTCTTGTTTAGCGGGCCGGCGTCCGGTCATGGTGCGTATGCGGGCCAGGAATTCCTCCTCGGGGAGTGATTTGCGGAGTTCGGCCAGCATCACGCTGTCGGCGCCGGCGGGATAGCGGAGGCGGTTGCTGCCGTCGGTCGCCGCGGTGTAAACGGCTTGGGCGACGCCCTCGGCGCTGGTGTAGGCGGTGGGATAGTCGGTTGGTTGAGCGCAACGATACCACCGGTATAGAAACCGGAGTTATCGCTCGCGCCCAAGGTGTATTTTCCTCTGGCACGTCGCGAGCGTCTATGGAACGAAGGCCGCTTGAAGGGGAAAGAAGGTCGGGCTTGATGCCGGAAATATCGGCTGAAATCCGTGCTCGCGATACACGAGAACCCAAAATACGTTGCGGGCGCGAGCTGTGGATTCTGCGACGGATACCGGTGGTCTCGCCGACTCGACCGACCGGCTACGGGCTGGCATCCTCCGGATGCTCTTCCGGCCGAAACCAAGCTTCCGACCATGGGCTCACCCGCGGTTCGACCACCTCAGCCCACGAAAAGAAGATGTGCCCGTGACCGAACGACGCGTCATTCGTCATTTGACCCACCGACGATTTCGACCGACTCTTTCGCCACCCCCATGGTATCCCGATTGATCATTTGGTTGCGTTGCGCCGTGTCCACTTTCCTGCTTCTAGCGGGTGTGGAATGCGCCACCGCAGCCCCAGTTGCCCTGAAGCCGAACCTGCAGGTCCGGCTGGTCATGAAGACGACCAACAGTTCCGGGGCCAATTCACTGCGCATCGCCGCGGATCCGCGAACCGGCCAGCTCTATTACCTGAAAGCCAACGGCGACCTGTTCCGCGTCAACTTGCAGGCGGGCAGCGGGACCTCGACCAGTACGAAGGTCTATGGCGTGGCCGACCATGGAATATCCGAGAGCGCCCAGGGATTGGCCATCGGTCCCGAAGGAACGATCTACGTACTGGGCAATTCGACGACCAATAATGGCAACAGCACCTTTGCGCGGATCATGAAAGGCGTGCCCAACGATCCCGGAAAACGGGTCTGGTCGTTGCTGGCCAAAACTGAAGCCTATCCCCGCAGCAAGACCGCGTTCGACCACGTGTGCAACGGGCTCGTGGTAAGTCCGGACAATGGCTATCTATATATCAATAGCGGTTCCCGGACGGATCATGGGGAAGTGCAGTCGATCAATGGTCTGTTTCCCAACACCCGTGAAGTCGGTTTGACCGCCAAGATCCTTCGCGTTCCCACGTCGGGATCCGGCCTGGTTTTGTCCAATAACCTGGCCGCACTTCGCGAGCAGGGATACGTCTATGCCGAGGGAACGCGTAACTCCTTCGATCTGGCCTTTGCGCCCAATGGTGACCTGTTTGGAACGGAGAACGGTCCGGACCGCGACATGTCGGAGGAGTTGAATTGGTTGCGTCCCGGGCTTCACTATGGATTTCCCTGGCGCATTGGAGGCACTGACAATCCCCAGCAGTTCGCCAACTATAATCCTGCCACCGATCGCCTCCTTGATTCGCGTTTTGTCGCCGTCCAAGGCGGATATTATCACAACGATCCCGGCTTTCCGGTGCGACCAGCCGAGTTGGCCGAACCGGTCATCAACCTCGGTCCTGACGCCGACAAATACCGCGATCCGGCGGATGGCAAGGTCAAGGACTCCAGTGCCACCGGTAATATCATGGGCACGTTCACCGCGCACCGCTCTCCACTCGGCCTGGCGTTCGACACGGAGGGTGCGATGGATGCCCCCTATCAACATCACGGGTTTGTGTTGAGTTGGACGGCGGGGGATGCCATCGGCAATTCCGTCGCTGGCCCCTTTGCCGACGCCAGCCAGGATCTTTTGGATCTCGAACTGACCAAACTGGGGACCACCAACTATCAGGCGCGGGTGAGTCGATTAGTGAGCGGCTTTGCGAACCCCATCGATTCCGAGATTATCGGCAACCGGATCTACGTGATCGAATACAGTGGCAACCAAGGTATCTGGGAAATCACGTTTCCCGCCGCGCCCGTCCCCACTGTCCTGAGCGGAGCGCAAAGCCAGGCCGATGGTTCATTCCAATTCACCATCACCGGCGCCTCGAATCAAAACTACGAGATCAGCGCCTCCAGCAACCTCTTTGACTGGTTTGTCCTGACGAATCTTGTCTCCACCAATCGGCAATTTCAGTTTATCGATCCCGACGCCGGTGGCGCGTTGCAAAGATTTTACCGAACAACGATTCCGTAATTGGACTTCCCGCTTGCCCTTGGCGTGCGAATCGCAAGGCTTGCACGTATGATGACGCGCCGCCATTTCCTTCAGGCCACACCCGGGCTGCTCGCCGCGGCCACCGCGAGCCCGCGATTGCTGGGCGCCCCAACTTCTACGCTGACTCCGCCAGAGATTGGTCGCAGCACCCGGATCGCCAAACCGGGCGACGGGATGGCCAAACTCGATCTCGGTAGAAAGCAGTCGCTCCGGCTCCTACAATTCACCGACAACCACTTCTTCTGCGGGGTCGAGTCTGGGTTGCAAAAGACGGATGACGACCAGGCCACGGTCCGCGACTGGCAGAATTTCGTCCGCATATTCAAGCCGGACTTGGTCGTCTCCTCAGGCGATCTCTGGCACGACAACCCGGGTGGGCGCGGTCAGGCCACGTTGGAATATACGGTGGCCCGCTTGAGCGAACTGGGCGTCCCGTGGGCCACTTGCTGGGGAAATCACGATCAACTCGACGACTTCCAGCGGGGTCACGACGCACTTGAAGCCGCGAAGAATTCCTTTTACCGCGGCGGCGCCACTCATGGGGACTATTATTTGGAAATGATGGGCTCTGATGCGGCTGGAGTCTCCAAGCCCATGGCCCATCTGTTCCTGATGAACACCAACCGCTTTGGGCTGACCGATTGGCAACTGGCCTGGCTCAAAACGACCCAGGCACAATTGAAGGCCCGGAACGCCAAACCGCTTCCCGCCTTGGCGTTTTTCCATATCCCCGTTTTCCAGCAGAAAAGCCTGTACCGAGAGAAAGTGACCTTGGGCAGTTGCCAGGAAGAGGTCTGCTTTGAGAAAGAGTCAGGCGAAGCCGTTCCGGTTTTGGCGGGGGCCAACACCATTCGGGCAACCTTCTGCGGCCACGACCATACCAACGACTACGCCGTGCGGGACCGAGGCGTCGACCTCAACTACGGTCGGGCAACGGGTTACTCTGGTTACGGCGGGGAAAAGCTGAAGAAAGGAGCCAAGCTCATCGAGTTGGACTTGGCGACTGGGGCCTATACCCAGACCACGGTCTTTGCCGATGGCTCAAAGTGGAAGCCAGCGTGAGAAGAACAAATCCCAAGCGGCCGAATCCCTTCCACTTTCGACTGCTAACCCGTTACCGTAGGGACGGCGTTCGCGTCCACCATGGTTGCCCGGGTTACACTGGAAATAGCTCTGCGAAAGGAATTTGACTACTCGATCCCGCCGGAATTGGCGAATCGGGTGGAAGTTGGTTCGCGGGTCAAAGTGCCTTTCGGACCGCGCTTGGTGCTAGGGGTGGTCACGGCGTTGGCGGATTCGTCTCCGCACACCAATCTCAAATCCATCACCAACGTCATCGGGGCACAGAGCCTCGTGACCCCCAAGGTGTTGGACCTCGCACGGTGGATCGCCGAGTACTACTGCTGCCCGGTGGAGATCGCGCTGAAGAGCGTTTTGCCAGAAGCCGTACGGAAGGAAGACCCGACGTGGCGCGAGCGACTGAAGGTGTTCGCCATGAACGCGCCGGTGGAGATGCCCAAGCTCTCCAAGCGACAGGAGGCCATTTGGAATATCGTTAACGAGTGGCGGGAGATTCCCCTTCAGGAGCTTTTGCGCCTGGGTGAGACCACCGCTGATACCGTCCGTCGTTTGGAGGAAAAGGGGTTGGTAACGATCTCTTTGCAGATCGACGAACGTGATCCGTACGCCCGCGAACAGATCGTCGCGACCGAACCTTTCAAACTAAACGAAGGACAGGCCAAGGCGTTTGAGACGATCACGGCCGCCATGGAAAAGATGGCGCAGAACGTCAAAGACGGGAAACCCAAGGGGACCGATCTGGCATCGTCCACCTTTCTCCTGCACGGCGTGACCGGCGCGGGCAAGACCGAGGTGTATCTGCAGGCCATCGCCCATGCGCTTTCGAAAGGGCAGGGGGCCATTGTCTTGGTGCCCGAGATTTCGCTCACCCCGCAGACCGTGGAACGCTTCAAGTCCCGTTTTTCCAGCGGCCCACTCAAAACGGGAGTGGCGGTGTTGCATTCGCACCTGTCCACCGGCGAGCGCCACGATGAGTGGCACAAGATCCGGCAGGGCCGGGCGCGCATCGTGATTGGCGCGAGGTCCGCGATCTTTGCGCCGGTTGAGCCCTTGGGCTTGATCGTCGTGGATGAGGAGCACGAGCCATCCTACAAGCAGCAGGAATCGCCCCGTTACCACGCCCGTGATGTAGCGGTCGTGCGCGGGCACCGGGAAGGTGCGGTCGTGGTGCTGGGTTCGGCCACGCCCTCCATGGAGAGCTATTACAACGCGCGCAAAGGGAAGTACACGCTCATAGAAATGCCCAAGCGGGCGTACGACCAAAAGATGCCGGTCGTGCGGGTGATTGATCTCCGGGACGAATCGCGCAAATCCAAATCCGGTTCACCACCCATCTTCTCGCTCCGGCTCAAGGAAGCCATCACCCAACGCCTCGAACGCGGTGAGCAAACGATGCTGTTCCTGAATCGGCGTGGGTATTCCAGTTCCCTTCAATGTCCCAAGTGCGGCTACGTGGCCGGCTGCCCGAATTGCAGCGTGGCCCTGACCTTTCACCGCACCGCCAACAAGCTTATGTGCCACATCTGCGGGCATTCGGAAGCCGTGCCTTCCAAGTGTCCGGAACCCGAATGCCGAAACCCGGCCATCCGGTACGCAGGCTTGGGTACGGAAAAGGTGGAGGACATTCTGAAGAAACTCTTCCCCAAAGCGCGGGTGCAGCGGATGGATTCGGACACCCTGAAAAAGAAGGACGACTTCCGGCGCATCCTGGGCGAATTCCGCACCGGCAAGATCGATATCCTGGTGGGCACCCAAATGATCGCCAAGGGGCTGGATTTTCCCAACGTCACGCTCGTGGGAATCGTTTACGCCGACCTTAGCTTGCACGTGCCCGATTTCCGGGCTGGGGAACGCACGTTTCAGTTGTTGACCCAGGTCAGCGGACGGGCCGGGCGAGGCGACGTGGAAGGGGAAGTCTTCGTGCAGACCTTCACCCCGTTTCATCCGGCGATCCAGTTTGCCCGGCGGCACGATTTTCTCGGTTTTTACGACCAGGAAATCGAGTTCCGAGAGCCACTGAAGTATCCGCCCACCGCCCGGGTGGCGCTGTTGACCCTGAAGGGCCGCAACGAAGACAAGGTCAAGTTTGCCGCCGACCATATCCGGAAGGAACTCGACCGTCGTCTCGTCGATTGGAAAGACCTGATGATTTCCGGACCCGCACCGGCACCCCTGTTGCGCGCCGAGACTTTCTACCGGCACCAACTGATGTTGCGCACCAACCGCATGTCGCGGCTCTCGGCCGAACTGAACCGCCTGATCATCGATACCGTGTTACCGGAAGACGTCACCTTGGCCGTCGACATCGACCCCTTGGACCTGATGTAGCAAACCAAGGCTCTCGTTCCTCCCATCATTCCCCTCCTTCCCATTCCTTCTTCAGAAATCCCCAAAGCTACCGATAATCCCGGGGCGACACTTCTTTCCTCCCTCGTTGCCTACCCTTCACCTGACCCGGAAAGAATTGCCCATCCAGCCAGGTCCCCCGATTGTAAAGCTTTGGTAATGAACTGATTGAAATCTCGGCATAACCGTTGCTTCACGGTTTGCGTCGGCCAGAGATTTCATGATCACGGCGCTCTTCAACGATGCAAACTATGCCGCCAGCAAAAAGATGCTGGATGCCACGGTTCTGCGCCATGACGCCATCGCGAGCAATCTCGCGAATGTAGAGACCCCGAACTACAAGCGGGTCGACGTGGATCCCAGCTTCGTGGCCGATCTCCGGTCCGCAACCGCTGCGGGGGACGTCCAAAAGTTAAGCTCCTTGCAACCGACCGAGGTGCTTGATCGTAACGCGATAGCTGCCAATCGCGATGGCAATACGGTTCAACTCGAGAAAGAGATGCTCGCCATGAACCAGAACACCCTTTCCCACCAATTCGAGACCCAGATGATCACCGGGCACCTCCTCCAACTCCGCCTGGCGATCACCGGCCACTAGTCCCCTTTTACACTCCCATGATTAACCTCTTATCCGGAATTCAGTCGACCTCCTCCGCGTTGGAAGCGGAACGGGTGCGCATGGAGGTGGTCTCCCAGAACATCGCCAATGCCCAGGTGACCCATGGAGCCGACGGCAAGCCTTATCAGCGGCAGCAGGTGGCTTTCGAATCGGTGTTGGACAATAAGGTCGGTGGCATGGGACCCCAGGGTGGCAGTCAATACTCGGTGCGTGTTTCCCGCATTGATAAGGACCAACGACCGTTCCAGATGGTTTTTCGCCCGGGGCATCCGGACGCCGACAAAAAGACCGGCATGGTGGCCATGCCGAATATCAACATCCATGAAGAAATGGTGGACATGATCGCTTCGTCCCGCGCCTTCGAAGCCAACCTGATGGTGGTCAAGAATTCGCGCCAGATGGCCATGCAGGCCATGTCCATTGGTAAACACTGATCGGCATCGCTTGTGGCCCCCCTCTTAACTCTACTCCATGGATCCCCTTTCGACAGTTCGCGGTATGATGACTCCCGAGATGCGGGCGTACATCCCGAAGCAGGTCCAGGCCTCGGTGGACCAGGCCATCCAGGATGGCGCCAAGTCGATTCCCGCCACGGAGTTGGGGCAATTCAGTGCGAGTCCCACCCGCGCCCTTTCCGGGGCTCCGCAAGCCGACGCCTTTTCGGATACCCTGCATCAGTTTGTCTCCGACGTGAATGCCAAGCAGGTGGCGGCGGGCGATGCCACCAAGGGGCTCATGACTGGCAACGGCGTTTCACTCCAGCAGGCGATGATCGCGATGGAGGAAGCCAGCGTCTCCTTTCAATTGATGGTGGAAGTCCGGAACAAGCTCCTCGAGTCGTACCAGGAGCTGATGCGCATGCAGGTCTGAACCCCAACTAAGCACCAGGCATGAACCAAAGTTTTACGCAGATCGTCCAGCAGCTAAAAGCCATTTGGAAAGAACTGGGGATCAACCAGAAGGTAAGCATCGTGGTGGCCACCGTCGCCGTGCTCGCGGGATTGGGCGGCGTGGCGGCGTGGTCCGGACGCACCGAATATGTGCCACTCTATTCCAAGTTGGACGAAGGGGAGGCTTCGAAGGTCCTGGCGGTGCTCGACGATGCCAAGATACCCTATAAGGTGGAAAAGGGCTCCGGCACCATTTTCGTTCCCGCCGACAAGAAACCCCTGATGCTGATCCAGCTCGCCGGCAAGGGCCTGCCCAAGGGCGGCGAGATCGGCATGGAGATCTTCGACAAGCCGAACTTCGGGCTGTCCGACTTCATCCAGCGCGCTAACTATATCCGGGCCATCCAGGGCGAACTCGCCCGGACCATCGGCCAGATCGATGGCATTGAGGGCGCCCGGGTCATGGTGACCATGCCGCCGAATCGCCTGCTGGTGGACTATCAAAGCAAACCCACCGCCTCGGTTTTTGTGCGGGTGCGGGGTAATATAGTCCTGCCGCAGACCACGGTGAATGCCGTCCGCTACCTGGTGGCCAATTCGGTGGAAGGCCTCGTCGCCAACAACGTCACCGTCGCGGACAACCTGGGCAACACGCTTTCCGAACACAGTGATTCCGAATCGATCGGCGGACTGACCGCCACCCAACTGGCGGCGCGCAAGAGCTACGAACTTTACCTGACCCGCAAAGCCCAGGACATGTTGGAGGCCGTGATTGGACCGGGCCAGGCCATCGTGCGAGTCGCGGTGGATGTCGACCAAACCACGCTGCATCGGGAAGAGAAGAAGTTCGACCCGGACGGCCAGGTGCTGCGGACGGGTACGATCACCGACGAAAATACCGATAGCCAATCGATTGGCCAGACTCCGGGCGGCACACCAGGGGTGCCCACGAATGCCAATACCGAAACGAACTCTGCCACGGGCAATGCACAGACGACCAAGTCGGTAACGAAGAAGAAGGAAAGCAAACAACAGTACGAGATCAACGAGATCACGAGCACCATGACCCAAGGGGCGGGTGGCGTGCGCCGGATCTCAGCGGCGGTTTTCGTGGCGACCAAGATGACCGGACCGAGCACCAACCGGGTGGCGCAACCGCGAACACCGGAGGAAATCGCCAAGATCAAGAAAGCGGTGCAAAGCGCCCTCGGCATCCAGGAAGTGGGCGGCGAAGGCGGTCGTAAGGACGAATTGACGGTGGAAGAAATGGCTTTCAACGACGAACCCCAGCAACAGTTGGCCACCCAATTGGAGCAGGGCGAACGCCGTCGCTTCTGGAGCGACATTCTCAAGAACGCCATGTATCCGGCGCTCGGACTATGCGTCGTGGCGGCCTTCTGGCGCGTCTTCCAGAAAACTCCGTTGGAGCAGATCCCTATCGGAGTGCCGGTGGGCGACGGCCAGATGAATGGCATGGCCCCGAACGGCATGCGCAATGGCAATGGCCATCGCAATGGGAACGGCAACGGGAACAATCACGGCCTGGATGGTGAAAGTGAATCCGAGAAATACGTCATGACCGTGGACATCATGAACGAACTCGTGAAGCAGAATCCCCAGAACGTGACCCAGGCTCTGCGCAATTGGATGGTCCGCGGGACGCGCCCGATGTCCAAGTAATCCCCCCCCTGTATGGCCAACCAACCCGACGCCTCTCCCCAGACGCTCGCCGAGTATAATAAACTCACGAAGCAGCAAAAACTCGCGCTGCTCCTGCTCATCATGGGCCCGGACGGCGCCTCGGAGATCCTGCGTAATTTCGAGGCCGAGGAAATCGAGGCGATTTGCGCCGAGATGAACAAATTCCAGATGGTGTCCGCCGAACTCCAGATGGAGGTTCTCAAGGAGTTCACCGACGTGGCGCTGGAAGCCAGCACCTCCATTCGCGGCGGTCCGGAATTCACCCAGAACGTCCTGGAACGCGCCCTGGGTGTTTATAAGGCGACGAGCATCATCAGCAAGGTGTCGCCCACCCGCGCGGCGGTGGGTTCCATGCAGGCCATCATCGAACTGGAACCGCGGGAGCTGTTCAACCTGGTCAAGCACGAACAGCCGCAGATGATTTCACTCATTATAAGCTATCTCCCGCCGGAGAAGGCCTCGCCCATCCTCATGATGCTCCGGGCCGACGTGCGGGAGCAGGTGGTGGAGCGCCTGGCATCCCTGGCGCCCACGCCCATCGAGGTGGTGGAACGAGTCGTGGCCCTGTTGAGCCAGCGCCTGGGCAACAAGCGGACCCGCGCCTTGAATCAGACGGGCGGGCTCAAATCCGCCGCCAATCTCTTGAACGCGCTGGACCGGAATGTCAGCAAGAGCCTCCTTATCAATATCGAGGAACGCAATCCCGACCTGGGCCAGGCGATCCGCCAGAAAATGTTCACCTTCGAAGATGTCGGCAGCCTCGACGCTCCGATGCTGCAGAAGGTATTGCGCGAAGTGGACATGCGCGATCTGGCCATCGCTCTCAAGACCGCCAGCGAAAACCTCAAGACGTCCTTGCTGGGACAAATCTCCAAACGCGCCGCCGAGACGGTGCAGGAAGAAATGAGCTTCATGGGCCCGCTCAAGCTGCGGGATATCGAAGCGGCCCAGTTGCGGATCATCGAGATCGTGCGCAAGGTCGAGACCGAGGAGGAAGCAGCCTCGACCGAAGCCGCTTCAGGTGGAGGCCGGAAGTAAGGTCGCCGCATGCGTCCTCCCCCCCGCCAGATCAAGTTTTCGGCACCGCTCAAGGGTGTCCAGCTTTCGCTGCCCGCGCCCCCCGAGGAACTGGAGGCGGCGATTGTGCAGCGCGAACGCGACGCGTATGAACGGGGCCGCCAGGAGGCCGAACGTTCCCTCCGGGAACAATTGATCCAGCAGCGCTCCGACATGCAGGTGTTGCAGATGGGCGTGTTGACGGCGCTGCGCAATGCCATTCCCGAAGTGGCGCGGACGACCGAGGACGCCCTGATTATACTCGCCATGGAAGCGGCCCGCCGGCTGGTCGGCGGATTGGAAATCACCCCGGGCATGGTGGAAGCCGTGGTTCGCGAAGCGCTCTCCCAGGCCGAACAGACAGGGCGCATCACCGTGGTGCTCCATCCCGACGACCTGGCCCTGATCCAGGATGTCCAGTCTCCCTTGACCCACGAGCAAATCGGTGGCGAAGCCATTCGGTTCCAGCCGTCTCCCACGGTGGGACGCGGTGGGTGCATCGTGCAGACCGACTTCGGTTCGCTGGACGCCCGCCGGGAAACCAAGTTTGAACTCCTAAAACAGGCGGTGCAGACATGAGCCTGGGAACCCTTTCTCCCTCCGCCAAACTTTCCCGTATAGGTTTGGCGACGGAACGTATCCGCGGTGCGCAGGTCATCCAGGCCCAGGGACGCGTGGTCCAATTAGTGGGGCTGGTGATTGAGAGTGAAGGCCCCGTGGCGGCGGTCGGCGAAATCTGCCGGATCCAAAGCACCCGCCAGGAAGCCACTCTCGCGGAAGTGGTGGGTTTTCGCAACGGCCGGGTCCTCCTCATGCCCCTGGGCGAAGTGCATGGCATTCAACCGGGGAGTTCGGTCACCGCCTTGGGGCGTCCCTTGCAAGTGGGCGTGGGTGACGGACTATTGGGACGCGTATTAACTGCCTTGGGCGAGCCGCTGGATGATCTGGGGCCTTTGGAGGTCAAGCATCACGTGCCCGTCATGCTCGCGCCGCCGCATCCCTTGAAGCGTCAGCGTATTAAGACGCCCCTGACCACCTCCATCAAGGCCATCGATACTTTTATACCCTGCGGACGCGGACAGCGCCTCGGGATTTTCGCCGGTTCGGGCGTCGGCAAGTCCACCTTGCTGGGCATGATGGCCAGCCATGCCGATGCGGACGTCAACGTCATCGCGCTGATCGGCGAACGTGGTCGCGAAGTGCGCGAGTTCCTCGAAAAGGACCTGGACGAGGCCGGGCGGCGCAAGTCCGTCATTATAGTGGCCACCTCCAACGAACCGGCCCTGGTGCGCATCAAGGGCGCCTACGCCGCCATGGCCATCGCCGAGTATTTCCGCGAGTGCGGCAAGAACGTGTTGTTGATGATGGATTCCGTGACCCGCTTTGCCATGGCCCAACGCGAGCTGGGCCTCGCGGTCGGCGAGCCTCCGGCGACTCGTGGTTATACGCCGTCGGTTTTTGCCCTGTTGCCGCAGCTATTGGAGCGGGCGGGCGCCGGTGAAACGGGCGCGATCACCGGATTTTTTACCGTGCTGGTGGAAGGCGACGATATGAACGAGCCGATCGCCGATGCCGTGCGCGGTATTCTCGACGGCCATATCGTGCTGAGCCGCGATCTGGCCCAGCAGAATCATTACCCCGCCATCGACGTCCTCCAAAGCGTGAGCCGCTTGACGCGCGACCTCTGCACCGACGCCCAGCAAAATATTTCCGGCAACGGCCGGGAATCGCTGGCGGTGTACAAAAAGAACGCGGACTTGATTAGTTTGGGGGCTTATGTGGCCGGTTCCAACCCCATGATAGACAAGTCGATCCGCAATCACGAGCCGCTGCGGGCCTTCCTGCGCCAGCGAGTTGGCGAGGGGTTTGCTCTCTCGGATAGTTGGCGGGCCTTGGAGGCAATCCTTGCCGAGGCGCCACCGAACAAAGGGGCGAAGCCCGCTTAGTCGATGAAACCGTTCCAGTTCAAACTTGCCGCGCTCCTGACGATTCGCCAGAAGGAAGAACAGGCGAAGCTCGAGTTATACGCGAAGGCCATGCAAACCCGGCAGGTGGCCCTGGAGGCGCGCAACGCGGTGGAGCGGGCGGTCGAGGTCTTGCGGGACGAGGTTCGACAGTCCATGCGATTGGGATGTTCCGCCAATGTGTTAAGCCAATTTCAAGGGTATGGCCTGCGCCTGAGTGACGATCTTAGGGCTGCCAACGAACGCCTGGCCGCCACCGAACGAAGTTTGGCCGCCGCCCTGGGCCAGTTGCAGGTCGCGCGACGAGGCCGCGAAACCGTCGAGAAGTTCCAGGAAAGGGAACGCGCCGTCTATGACCGGGAAGTGCTCGTCGAGGAACAGAAGCTCCTGGATGAAATGGCGCTTCGCCGGATTGGTTCCCGGGTGGGCTTTGCCGCATCATGAAACTGCTCAAAAACCCCATGGTAACGTCGGTCATCGGCGGGATTCTTTACCTGCTGGTGACTGCGATGCTGATTATAAAGGGAGTGCCGCCCCTGCGCCCGAAGGAAGCGGTGGATGCCAACGATACCACGGAAGACGCCGCGCCCGCGACCCGGCACGGAAAACAGATTTTCGATCCCCGCGATGCCGAGGCCGATTCGCTGATCAAGGAATTGCAGCGCGAAAAGGCGGCGGTGAATTCCCGGGAACGTGAACTCCGCGAGTGGGAAGCCCGTTTGCGTACCGAGCAGATGGAACTGACCGTGGTCACCCAGCGAGTGAGCCGGTTGCGGGACGATCTGGACAAGGAAATCACCCGCGTCAAAGAAGACGAGGCGGTCAACGTGAAGCGTCTCGCGAAGATGTACGGCTCCATGGATCCCGTGGCGGCCGCCAATATCTTCCTCCAGATGGATGAAACGTCCCTGGTGAAGATCATGATGCTGATGAAGGATGCCGAAACGGCGCCCGTCCTGGATGCCCTTTCCCGGCAGGGTGACATCGGCGCCAAACGCGCTGCGCAACTTTCCGAACGCCTGCGAATTTCCCAAGCCATACCCAAGAAACCCGCCTCATAAAAAAATGACCACCGCGCTACCGATTGGTAACAGCGCGGAACGGACGCCGCCTCCTGCCCCCGGGCTTCATGGACGAATTAGAGCCCAATACTCGGTTGACCCAGGCGATTTTGGAGACTTCCTGAAGAAGTCCTCCAAGGAACGCCGGAAAACTCCCGATAACGCGGTGGCCAAGTCGGCCACCCCCAACGAGACCGACGGTGAAGCGGATCCGACGGCTCCTCCGTCGGCCAGCGCGACAGACTCCGCCGTGCTCGCAGCGTTTTTGCTGGGTCTCCAACTTCCGCCCACCCCTCCGACCGCAGAACCCACGATTCCCGGCGGTGGCTCGGCTGAAGATTCGGAGACCGGGACCGGTGCGGGTACCGGGACTTGTTCTGGCGGTTCCCTGAATGGCGAAGCTACGGAAGGCACAGCCGCTGGGCCTTGGTTGGATGCCAACGGCAGGGGCGCAAGTCCCTCGGGGAACCGGGAGTCCGGAAAGTCCGCTTTGTCTGACTCGGCTGCGGCCAAGGCCAACAATCCGGTGAAGGACGGTGACGCTGCTCAAGCGAACGCCAAACAGGAAGCAGTCGCTACGACACTGGCCGGCGCAACGCCCTCGACGGATCCCGCGAAGCAACCAGGGGCGCTGAACTTGCCCAACACTTTCACGCCGCTCGCGAGTGCGGAGACTCTTCAGGAAGCAAATCCCAACCCCACGGCGGAGCAAACCACTCCGCCCGTGGACAATCCGAAAAATGACGCCGTGAGTGTCCACTCCTTCACGGCCCAGAAAGGACCCATGACCTCCCAAGATAACCAGTCGGAAAAGCCCGTCTCCGCATCCGGCACACCGGCTGCTTCAACAGGAAATACGATGCAATTCGCGCGTTTTCAGGACGGTTTTGCCGGGGGCGGAAAGCAAGAACTGCCGGGTCGGAACTCGGAAGGTTCGGCCAAGGAAGCCACGGCTGCGGGTTCTTCGGCGGACGCGGTGGCTGGAATGACCCAGCCCACGTTCCGCATCGACGAGTTGGCGGCCGCCGCTCCCGCGGCCCCGGCCAAGGAAACGGCGCAGGAGGCAGCGAACCTCCGCATGGAACGCATCAGCGAGCTATTGCACACGGAAGCTATGATTATGCGTCAAGTCAAACCGGCGAGCCTCACGGCGGTGCTCCGGCCCGATGCCCAGACCGAGCTTCATCTGCAACTCCGCTTCGACCGCAACGGCATCGAAGCCACCTGCCACTGCGAGAAGGGCGACATGGCGTCGCTGGCAGCGGGTTGGTCCGATTTACAACAGCAGTTGGGACAGCAAGGTGTGCGGTTGATGCCGATCCAGGCGGCCGCAGCCTCCAGCAATACGTCCAACGGCTGGTTTCAAGGTTCCGGCGGCCACGATTCACCGAACCGTGAGGCCCGCGAAGAATTGCCTGTTTTCTGGGGTTCACCCAACGGGGCTGGCTCGGCTTCGAAATCGTCCCGTCCTGCCGTTCGTCCCACCCCCTCGACGGAAGGCGGACTCTCGCGGTACATGCTGGAATCCTGGGCTTAAACTTATGTCTACCATCAATACTCTTCCCACCTCCTCGGCTGGCGCCACGGCGTTCGATAGCACTTCCGCGCTGCCCCCCGCGGTCCCCAAGACGCTGGGCCAGGACGATTTCCTGAAACTGCTCGTGTCCCAAATGCAGTCGCAGGATCCACTGAATCCCCAAAAAGACACGGATTTCATCGCCCAGATGGCGCAATTCAGCTCGCTGGAACAATCGAAGTCCATGAGTGCGCAGATGACCCAGATGAACCAGGGCCAGCAGATCACCCAGGCCAGCAGCATGCTGGGCAAGGTGGTCCTGCTCCAGGGCGCGGACGGACAGATTTCCAGCGGCCAGGTCACCGGCGTGACCATCGATGGCACCACCCCTCTCCTGATCGTCAACGGCGAGGGATATAAACTCTCGCAAGTGGTCGGCTTCACGCCCACCCAGATGTAACCAACACTTTACCTTATTATTTTATGCTCTCGACATTGAACACTGCGGTCAGCGGACTGAACTACTTCCAGAACCAATTGGAAGTCATCGGCAACGACGTCGCCAATTCGAACACCACCGGGTTCAAATCCGGCAAGGTTGAGGCGGTCGACAACTTTAACAAGTATTTCTCCCCCGGATCGTCGACGGCTTCCTCGATCCAAATCGGCTCCGGCGTCTCGACCAGCTCGGTCAGCACCGATTTCCAGAACGGCACGATCGCCGACACCGGGTATGCGACCGACATGGCGGTCGATGGCAATGGTTATTTCACGGTCCAGGACCCCAATTCCAAGATTAATTATGTGACCCGCGACGGCCATTTCTCGGTCGATACGGACCATTACCTGGTGAACAGCTCGGGCTACCGGGTCCAGGGGTATAAGGACGGCACGCTTGCCACGGTGGGCGACATCCAGATCGACGGCGCCGGATTCGGCGGCCAGATGCAGGGGTACTCGATCGGTGGCGACGGCAAGATCACGATCATCGATGGCACGGGCACTCCGCAGACGCGCGGCCAGGTGCTGTTGCAGACTTTTTCGAACCAGTCGGCCCTCGTGAAGCAGGGCGGCAACATGTACGCCAACACGGCCGCCGCCGGAGCCTCCACCGCCGCTCCACCCAGCACCGCGGGCAACGGCAAGCTCCGCGTCAAGGCGCTCGAGCAATCGAACGTCGACCTCGCCGGGGAACTGACCAGTTTGATCACCATGCAGCGTGGTTACCAGGCCAATGCGCGCATCGTGACCACCACCGACGACATCCTCCAGGAAGTCGTCAATCTCAAGCGCTAACAGGAATAACTGATTATGTCCGCGAAGGAAGCCGATGCGGGAGCCGCCAGTGCGGCGCCAGCCAAGGATGGGGGAGGCATGAAGGCGCTCCTGCCGCTATTGCTCAACCTGGTGCTCATGCCGGCGCTGGCCTTTGGGATGACCAAGTTTGTCCTCCTGCCCAAACTGGTGCCCGCCCACACCGAAGGCACCGAGGAAGAGGCGCCCGTCCACGGCGAAGCCAAGTCCGGCGGGGAAGCCCACGGCAAGACTGAGGCTTCCGGCAAGGAAGGGGCGAAGGAGGGCGGGAAGGAAGGTAAAAAGGAAGGGGGCAAGCCCGGCGGCAAGGTGACCGCCAACCTCAGTGGCAAGCTCCTGGTGAATGTCGCGGGCACCATGGGCACGCGGTATCTGCTCGCGAGCGTGACGCTGGTGAGCAAAAGGCAGGACTTCAAGGACCTCGTCGAAAAATATGATGCCCAGCTTAAAGACGTCGCCATGAGCACGTTGTCGAGCAAGACGATTCCCGACCTTGAAAAACCGGGCGCGAGGAATATCATCCGTTCTGAGTTGATCTCGGTTTTCAACACCGTCCTCGGGGAGGGTGTGGTCAGTGAGATTTATCTCACCGAGTTCGCGATCCAATAGCCGGAACATCGAAGTCCCACCCACGTATGTCCGCTCCCGATTCCAGTCTGGCCAGCAGCGAAGTACTCTCTCAGTCCGAGATTGAGCGCTTGCTGGCGCAAGTCGCCGAGGAGCAGACCAACGCCGTCATCCATCAGACGGACGGGTCCAAGAAGGAACAGCCGCGCGAGTCGATCTCGCCCTACGATTTCCGGACGCCGGTTTTCCTGACCCCGATAGAGCTGCGGAAGCTCCGGGTTCACCACGAGGAATTCATCCAGTCGCTGGCGGCCCGGCTTTCGATCTATTTACGCATGGAGTTTGGGCTGCAAATGGCCCAATTGCACACGGTTCCGTACCAGAAGTTCACCGATGGCCTGACGAGTCCCACGCACATCAGCCTCTTCCGCGTCGAGCCGATGCGGGGCATCTGCGTGCTGGAAATGAACCCGCGCCTGGGCTTGACGATCGTCGATCGCCTGCTGGGTGGGCCGGGGCATTCGGTGAGCATGAACCGGGATCTCACCGAGATCGAAGTGGCGTTGCTGGACCAGGTGGTGAACCTGATCCTCAGCGAGTGGTGCAATCACTGGGCGAAGTATCGGGAACTGCGCCCGAACATGATTGGCCACGAAACCAACGCCCGCTTCCTCAATTCGTCGCCGGCCGATTCCGTAATGCTGGTGCTGGTCATTGAGGCCACGATGGGCGATTGCATGGAGCAGATCAGCATCGGTTTTCCTTATACCACGCTCGAGCCCCTGGTCCGGCAGCTTAGCCAGAAGATGGCCGCCAGCAGTGAGGACCTCTCGACCGTTCCCGCCGCCGGGGTGGGTGTCAAATGGCGCCCGGAATATGCGGACGTGCCCATCACGGTCACCGCGCAGTGGAGTGGATTGCAACTGATTGCCCGCGAGTTGGGCGCGATCAAACCCGGGGATGTCATACCGATACCGGCCAATTTTTCGGAGCAAGTCGATCTTACGCTGGCGGGTAAACCGCGTTACGTAGGCCGTTTGGGAACCATCGATGGCCGCTGGGCCGTCGAGGTGGCGGGCACCACCAAGGGCTAGTTATACATGAGTACGATACAAGATAATTCCGCCAACCTGGACATCCTCCTGGATGTTCCAGTCCAGATCAGCGTGCAACTCGGGTCCTGCCAGCTCCCGTTGCGCGATGTCCTCGGTCTCAACAGCGGCTCGGTCGTCCAACTCGACAAGGTGGCGGATGCGCCGGTCGACCTCTACGTGAATTCCAAATTGATCGCCCGCGGTGAAGTCGTGGTGGTCGAGAATCGTTTCGGCATCAAGATTACCGAACTCCTCGGGAATAATAGCTGAGGGTTGGTCCCGTCATTTTCCCGAGTCCCGACTTTCCTTTCCTCCCCACCAGTCGGCAGGTGGGCAACGCTTTGTTGCTTACCGCCGCTGCCGTTCCGCCAGGATCAACTCACGTACGCGGTGCGGGTCAGGGATACCATTGACCTTCTCCGTCGCGTCAGCCGATGCGGCGGTGGAAATGGTCAGGTCGCCGATTCCCACGATTCGCGAGATGAATCCCTGGTCGATATCGACCGCCCGGATGTCCTGGATCATGAACTCCCGGAAGCACTTCGATAGGCGGCCCCGATCCAGCGTGATGCGCCCGGGGAACACCCGGAGCACCGTGCTGCCCCGTTGCCACCAGGCAATAATGGGGGGAATGATCAGGAAAAAGAAAAACAGGTGCCAGAAGTAGCCCCACCACGAGGGCATGATTTCAGCCAAGGGCTGGCTTGGATCGGCCGACTGGACCAAGGTGGCGGGCGTGGCCGCCGACCCGGCTTTTTCAGCGACGGGAAACCCGCAATTCGGGCAGGACACTGCGACGCTCGAAACCTGCCGGTTGCATTCAGGACAAATGATCAGCGCCATGGCCTGAATGTCGCCCCTGATGAGGCCAGACTCAATTGGGAAATGCGGCGGAGTTTTCCAGCGGGCGAATCTTCGTTTTGTGGGTGTCCCAAAGCCAAATACCGGTCCTCCACGTCTTCTTGCTTGGCTTAGGCGACCCCACGGGGCCTTTCAGCGGCGAGCCGCCGCTGCTACCTTGGGCCAAAGGCCCCTCAAAGTAGAAGCGCCGGCTCGGCGTTTAGACGGCGATACTGCCGTCAGAGCTTGATTATCCACGCGACAAATCCGCCGGGCACGGGTAATCCTCCTCCATCACCGTGCCACCTGCCATGAAACAGGCCTTCCTGCTCCCTCTCCTGCTTTGGATCGTAGCGACGACGGCTTCCGTCGCCGATCCCGTCGGCCAATTCGAGATGGCCCTCGATATAGGTAATCCGAAAATCCCGGGCTCCTCCGCCTACGACGAATCCACCCAGACCTATACCCTGCGCGGCGGCGGCTATAACATCTGGTTCAACCACGACGAATTCCACTTCCTGGCCCGCCGGATCAAAGGCGATTTCCTGCTGACCGCGAACTACCAACTCATCGGAAACGAGCAGGGGAATGGGCATCGCAAGACCGGCTGGATGATCCGCGAAAGCACCAACCACGACGCGGTGAGCATCAATTCCTGCGTCCATGGCGACGGCCTCGTGGTGTTGCAATGGCGGCTGATGCGTGGGGCTTATATGCGCGATCCCGAGGAGGAGATCTTCTTTCCCAAACAATACTTCGGTGAAACCATCATCCAACTCGAACGCATCGCCAAGCGCGTCACCCTACGGATGGCCCATCCCGGGGAGCCGCTGGAGGAAATGGGATCGGTCACCCTGCCTGAATTGAAGGACGAGGTTCTAATCGGCCCCTACGTCCTCGCTCACGATACGAATTCGGTACAGGAAGCCCGGGTCTGGAACGTCCGCATCTCCACGCCGGTGGCGCCCGACTGGCACCCAAACCGCCAAATCAAAACCGTGAGCCAGGACGGTCTAATCTTCGGAAACCGGCTCGAAGTCCTGGACGTCGCCACCGGCCACCGCCGGGTCCTCCGTGAAACCCCAACTCGGATCGTCTCACCCGCCTTCGGGAAGAACGGGAAAGAGATCCTCTTCGAAGAAGGCGGCCAGACCTTCGCGATTCCGACTTCCGGAGGCCAACCCGTGGCATCAACCTCCGTCCCATCGACCAACCGCCTCGATACCGACGGCCGGTTCACCTACTTCAGCGATGGCAGGACCGGCACCCGCCAGATTTGGCGACGGGAATCCAACAGTACCAACCTGACCCAACTCACCTTCGAACTGGAACACGCTTGGTTTCCCCAAGTTTCCCCGGACGGCAAGCAAATCATCTACCTCGCCTACCCCCACGACGCCAACCCGCAAAAGCCCACCGCCTATCAACGCGTGTCCCTCAAACTCATGCCCACCTCCGGCGGCGCCCCGCGAACCGTGGCCCACTTCTTCGGCGGAAAGGGAAGCCTGGAAAATCCGTGTTGGTCCCCCGACAGCACCCAAATCGTCTTCATCACCACCGGCGAAAAGCAATAAACCAAGCGCCAGGCCACCGAGTTACCGAGTCCAGTCCAGTTCAGCCCAGCCCACCTTGTTATCTGGGCAAACCCGACGCATCCACCAAAAACCCTGGAGGGCGAGACTCCGTCGAGCCGAACAATTGGCAAGAGGTTTCGCTTAAGAGCCGCAAACACCTGCAACGAAGCCAATTGCAAATATACCTCCGCCACAGTCCGCCCCCTGTGACCCACCGAGCCCAGCCCCGTCTGGTTGCCCTGGTACACCCAATGCGTCCACCAAAACCCGGGAGGGTGAGGCTCCCGACGAACCCAACAATCGGCCAGAGGCTTCGCGTCAAACCGTCAAATCCGCGAAACGAAGGCTGAAGTACCACCCAACCCTCGGAATCGTCTTCAACAGGACCCACGCAAATCGCATCCGCTTCGTCCTGAGGGGCCTCCGCAAGCACAGCCGGGGCCGAAGCGAGTCAGCCAAACGCACCCCCGGTCGTGCCGTCCCACAAAAGAGCGAGCCTTTGGTCTTTGGTGGGATTACCCATGTGGAATTGGGACATCTAAGTTCAGTTGCGCCCGGGCAGTCGAGGAAACAAATCCCATTTCGAGACTCAAACGCGGTCCTTTCGGGTCGCTACGGCACAAGCGAAGCGTTCACCGAGGCCAAAAAAGACAGTTCGTTATCTACTCTCGACGATTGGCGTCACATAAGAAACGTAACTAACTGCGGTGGAAGTGGATGTGCAATTGCATCGCGAACTTTAAACTGGGTGAGGATATTATTAATAAATCCCGACTGGTATTTCGCCCCGTTTGATTAAGCATTTCCCACTTTCGGGAGATTCTTATGTATGGGAGGATGAACCTAATGTCGCAGGTTGGCGGTTGTTTAAGCATTCGCAAATAACTTGTATGATCTCAGAACCTGAAAAAGGCGGGATTTCGACCTGTTGCGGTTGGTGGGGTAACCACTACTATCAAACATCATACTAACCAGCATGAAAGGAAAAAGAAGCCAAAAGCCCAAGTACTGGTATTCGGCGGATCGTCCAATAAAGACTAAACGGGAGGACGTTCTCGGTCGGGCCAAGTTTGCCGAACGACTCGCCAACGACCTTGGTAGTTGGGATCATTCAGACTCTCTTGTGGTAGCCTTGTACGGGCCTTGGGGAAGTGGGAAAACCTCAGTGAAGAACATGCTATTGGAGGTCAATGATCGGAAGGGTACTTCAGCGCTTAGGGTTCTTGACTTCAATCCTTGGCAATTGTCCGGAACGGGTACGATCTCTGCGGCATTCTTCAGGGATCTTGGTATTGTGCTGGGCAAAGAAGGCCCAGACCGAGACATGAAGAAACGATCGCGAGCTCTTGAAGCCTACTCGAAGTCGCTTTCATTGCTGGGCACGGCCACAGATGCAGTAGGAAAGGCTCTGCCAGTCATGGGCATACCAGGTGGATCATGGGTAGAGGCTGGAGGGAAGGCAGTGCAATCAATGGCGTCCGGTATGAAGCTGGGAGGTGAAGCCTTGAAAGCCCAAGGCGAGGCGGGGAGCAGGACTTTGCATGAGCAGAAGCGAGATTTGATGTTGCTGCTTTCAAAACTGCCTCGTCCAGTCCTTGTGGTGGTGGACGACATTGATCGGCTCACAACCGAGGAGATTCGAGAGATTTTTCAACTTGTTAAGGTCAATGCCGATTTTCCTCGAATTATTTATCTTTTACTCTTCGAGCGTGAAATTGTCACCACTGCTCTCGATACTGCATGCGGCAATAAAGGCATTCAATTTCTTGAGAAGATCGTGCAGGTGGGCTATCACATGCCGCACGCCTCAAGGAGTCAAATTGACGAAGTGCTGTTTGCTGGTTTGGACTCACTAATTGGTCCGCCAGCGATTTCAAAGCGATGGGACAAGCAACGTTGGCATCAACTGTATTCGGAAGGGCTCGCAGGATATTTTGAGAACTTGCGCAATGTGTATCGATTTCTCGCTTCGTTTGCCTTCCATATCCACCATCATTCAACAGAAGGAAGTTTTGAAGTAAATCCGGTGGATTTACTAGCTCTCGAATCTCTCCGGCTCTTTGAGCCGGGAGTCTATGAGAAATTGCCAGAGGCGAAGTATTATTTAACCCGATATGAGGGGCCTGCAGCACTGCGAGAAGTTCCCCAGGATGCTGTAGATGAGGCTGTCTCTCGGATCATATCCCGTGGCAGGAGTGAAAATCGTGCGCGATTGGTGGTGATAGTCACAGCGCTATTCCCGAGTATCACGAAACCTTTTGGCGTAGATTTTGAAGTATCTCGGCATCAGAACGAGTGGGTTCGTGAACTCCGAGTCTGCCATTCGGGCGTATTTGATCGATACTTTACTCTGACCATCGGAGACAATGAGCTTTCAGAGGCTGAAATGGATACTTTGTTGAAGTTTTCCGGGGATTCCCGCGGTTTTGTGAATTGGATGACCGTTCTTGAGAAGCGTGGCTTGCGGGATGCTGCCTTCGATAGGTTGGAGTCTTACAAGGAAGAGATACCACTCCAAGACATGCAGCAACTCATTTTGTCTCTTTGCGAGTTGAGAGATCATTTTCCCAAACGCGGTGTGGGCTTTTTCAGAAAAGATTTATCGATGACTGCTTGGAGGCTTGTTTATTTCGGCCTGAAGCGAGAGCCCGATAAGAAGAAACGCCTTGCAGTGCTGAAGAACGCATTGACTACGGCCAAAGGCCTGACACTGCCGGTCGAAATAGTAAGTCTTGACGAACGCATCAATGATCGGGTGGCGAGGGGTACGGAGTTTTTGATTGAAGAGGACGATCTCGACGAACTGAAACAAATATGTCTGGAGAAGATTCGTGCCGCTTCTGGCACGCGACGATTTTCCGAATACCCCGAAATTCTAGCGATTCTTTGGCGATGGAAAGACTGGGCTGGTGCTGACGAGGTGAGAAGGTGGGTGGCGCAGCGCACCACGACCCCGAAGGGGGTCCTCTGGTTGTTGACGGTTTTTTTGGGGACAATCGTCACTCACAGCGCCCGTATCTACGAGAGGCGATATATACATTTACCAGACTTGGAGATATTTGCTGATATTGCTAAAATTGAAACCCAACTCGTCGGATTGCGAACAGGGAATTTGTCAAAACTCGAGTCGACCGCGTTCCGGGAATTCAATAAAGCAATCAAGCGAAGAAAGAACGGTGAGCCAGATGACGATTGGAAAGGGGATGATAGCGAACTATAGGTGAAATCTCTACAGGATCCGGATGGTGCGAAATCAAAGCGGGGGGGAAGGGTTTGTAAGAGGTTGAGATTGCGGGTGATCTCGAGTTGGCGATTAGGTGGGATCGCGCCGGGTTGAGCCTGTGCCGTTGCAAAAGGGCGAGTGGGGCTGACCGAGTGCGAAGGCCCGCCGTATTTGAGTGGTTTGCTTTAGTTGGTGGTCAAGTCCGTGCGCCAGACGCTTGCAGAATAAAACCGCCCAGTTGCAGAAAAGAATTTTTTGTAAGCCTCTCATTCGTAATGGGTTGTATTCTTGGGTTTTCTTGACTTGCAGAATAAATGATCAAATTTCCAATCAGAAATTTTGTGCCCAAATGTCAAATCAACCGAGGTAAGGCGATTGGCTAGCATCAATCGGCAACTTCCATTGCTGCTAGTTAACTCATCCGTATTTTTGAAATGGATTGCTTGCGGTGTCCGGGAATGGTGGCGAAGAGAAGGCTTGGCTCCGCCTCACTGTGCCCAATTGCAATGAATGTCGGCCATGTGTGGGTGGGGTGCGCCTCGATACCGGTCACGGGCATGAATCCCGGCCTGCTAGCCTGGGAGCGCGTCCAAAGCGGTGTCGCGCTTCGCTTGCCACCGCTGTCCATGACGCTGCGCGTGGTTTTAACGGAGGTGGAATTCCGGGCCCTTCGGGAGGTTTTTGACGGAGACCGGTCTCGATGTCGCTGGTGGGTTGGGGTGGTAGGGCATGACGATATGACGGTATGACGATGAAATCCCCTATGTGGCATCCCGGCTCGCTCGGGGGGCTGGGTGTGTTCGATGTCGGTCACGGGCATGAATCCCGGCCTGCTAGCTTGGGAGCGCGTCCAAAGCGGTGTCGCGCTTCGCTTGCCACCGCGGTCCATGACGCTTCGCGTGGTTTTTACGAAGGTGGAATTCCAGACGCATTGCGGGGTTTTGGTGGAGGAGGACTGGCCGACAAGGCACGAACCAATGAAAAAAGGCTGTTCCGTTGTTGAGACGGGAACAGCCTTTGGCCTTTGGGAAGATTTGTCGCTTTAGCGGGTGGACCGGTTTCGGCGGAGGATCACCAACGCGCCCAGGCAGGCGGCGGTCACGCCGACATAGGCGGTGGGTTCGGGCACGGAGGTCAGGCTCAGGGAGGTGACCAGCCAGGCCGAGTCGCTGGAGGGGTCCCAGGCGCCGAGGAGGCGGAGTTGCACTTGCTGGCCAGTGGTGAAGGCGGCGGCGGTGCCGGTTTCAAAGGGATAGGAACCGGTGCCCAATGTGAAACTGCTGGTGCCTGCCGGTCCGGAATACACCCACGCGGCTTGGCCTTCGATGGGATTGCCGGTGCCGGGCGTCAGGAGTCCGCCGTAGGTGAGCCCGGTAATCAGGTTTCCCGGGACGGTGTTCCAACTGGAGCCGAGGTCGGTGGAGTATTGGAGTTGGCCGCCGTCATAGTAAATGAGGCCGCTCGGGGGTGGTCCTCCGCCGGAGGTGTCGAAGGCGAAGGCGTGATTCAGGCTTCCGGTAAGGAATCCGTCGGCGGAAACCGTAAGGGTGGGGGAGGTGAGGGTCCCAATGGTGGATGGGATACCCGGCGTTGACCAACCGCCCGCCGCCCAAGTCCATTGGGTGGTACCGGTCCAACCGGCGTCGGAGGTGGTGAAGTCAAAGGTGGCGTCGGCTTGCGTGACCAAGGCTCCAGACAACGCGGCGAGGATCGGGAGGATCGCACGGAGCGGGGCGGAGCCAAGAAATAGAGGGGGACCCATTTTTGGCATACTTTGGTATATGCCAGCGGCGTACCTGTTTGGGCAAGGAGAAAGGTTCACTGCAGGACTCGCTTTGCTAATTTGGGTGTTGGTTCGCAGCGGGGGATGGAGAGGGTCACTCAATTTTGTTCCAGAGAATGTCACCTGGCAGGACAAGAAAAGTGGAACGATTGCGCCTTCCGCCTTGGTAAACGGGCTCGAAAACTCTCGCTACGCCTCTAGAATTCTGACTAGAAAAGCCTGTGTCCACCGCTCCCAACATCCTGGCCGTTGAAGGCAGTGCCCCGGCGTTGCCGGAGGGGGGGCGAATTCTCCAGGCGGAGGAGCAGTTTGCCAACGTGTTTACCCATTCGCCCATTGGCATGGCGCTGGTGGGTTTGGACGGACGGCTTTGGCGGGTGAATCAGGCCCTGTGCCTGATGCTGGGATATTCGGAGCCGGAGCTGCGGGCTCGCACGCTACGGGAGATCACTCATCCCGACGATTGGGAAAACCCGGTCAGTACCGAGCCTCTGGCGAAGAGCGGTAGGGCGGTTCTCCAGACCGAGCGGCGTTACCTGCATCAACGTGGGGCCGTGGTGTGGGGGCGGTCGAGTGCCTCGTTGGTGCGCGATGCGGCGGGTCAGCCGCGACATCGGGTGATCCAGATCCAGGACATCACGCTCCAGAAAGACCACGAACGCGAGATCGCGCGATTATCCCGGCTTTATACGGCGTTGAGCCAGATCAACCAGGCCGTGGTGCGAATGCCGACACGCGAGGAGTTATTTCGGAAGGTGTGCCAGATTCTGGTTCATTCCGGGGGCTTCAAAATGGCGTGGGTGGGCTGGCACGACCCGGCCACCCAGCAACTCCTGCCTGTCGCCGAGTGCGGCGACGAAAACGGATACCTGCAGACCATTGCGGTCTATGTCGACGATCGGCCGGAGGGCCGTGGCCCTTCGGGCCGGTGTTTTCGATCCGGCCAGCCTTATATTTGCAACGATCTCTACCAGGATGCCGCGACTACTCATTGGCGGTCGGAACTCCAACGCCGGGGGTTCCAGTCCTCCGCGGTTTTTCCGATCCGGCTCGCGGGCCAGATGGCGGGAGCGTTGAGCGTTTATTCGGATGAGCCGCAGTTCTTCCAGGACCGCGAGGTCGCCTTGCTTTCGGAGGCGGCGGGGGATATCGCCTTTGGTATAGATAATCGGCAGCGCGACGACGATCGTCTGCGGGCGGAGGAAACGGTCCTGCACGAGCGCGATTTCTCGGAGGCGATGCTCAACAGTCTCCCAGGGGTGCTGTACCTTTATGATGCCGAGGGGCGGTTTCTCCGGTGGAACAAGAATTTCGAACTCGTGACAGGTTATACGGCGGCCGAAATCGGGGTGATGCGTCCGCTGGATTTCTTTGCCGGTCCAGACCGGGAATTGGTCGCCGCACGGATTGCGGAGGTCTTCGAGAAGGGGGAGTCTAGCGTGGAGGCTGGATTCGTGGCCAAGGATGGGCGAATCACGCCGTATTATTTCACCGGGGTGGCGACGCGTTTCTACGACCGAACCTGCCTGGTGGGGGTGGGCATCGACATCAGCGCGCGCAAGCGGGCGGAGGAGGCGCGGCTGGCGATCGAGGCGCGTTATCATACCCTTTTCGAGCATGCACCCGACGGCATTGTCATCGCCGATGCCGAGAGCGTTTACCTGGATGCCAATGCCAGCATGTGCCGCATGCTGGGGTATCGGCGGGACGAATTGATCGGGCTGCACGCCAGGGATATCGTGGTCCAGTCCGAGGTGGCCCATATCGAGCCTGCTTTGGATGTCATCAGAGCCCGGCGTGATTACCATCGCGAATGGTTATTCCGGCGTCAGGACGGTTCGGTTTTCCCGGCGGAGGTGATTGCCACCACGATGCCGGACGGCAACCTGATGGGGATGATCCGGAACATCACGGAGCGCAAGCAGGCGGCGACCCGGCTGGCGGAAAGCGAACGCCAATATCGGGAATTGGTCGAACTCGCCAACAGCATCATCCTGCGCTGGAATTCCGAAGGCGTCATCACCTTCCTGAACGACTATGGGCAGCGGTTCTTTGGCTATACCGCCGAGGAGATCCATGGCCGCCACGTCGTGGGCACCCTCGTCCCGGAAACTGACACGAACGGGCGCAACATGGAGCCGCTCATGGATCAGATTTGCGCCACCCCGGAGGCTTTCCAGGATAATACCAACGAGAACATGCGGCGCAACGGCGAGCGGGTCTGGGTGGCGTGGACCAACCGCATCCTGCGCGACGCGAATGGCCGGCCGGTGGAGATATTGAGCGTGGGCGCGGATATCACCCGTCAGCACCAGGCCGAAGTGGCCTTGCGGGAACTGAATGAAACCCTGGAACACCGGGTGGCCGAGCGCACGGCCGAGATGCAGGAAGCGGTGGCCCGGGCCGAAGCGGCAGATCGTATTAAATCGGCCTTCCTGGCGACCATGTCGCACGAGCTCCGCACCCCATTGAACTCCATCATTGGTTTTACGGGGATTCTCCTCCAGGGGTTGGCGGGGCCGCTGAATCCGGAACAGTCCAAGCAACTGGGCATGGTGCGGAACAGTTCCCGGCACTTGCTGGAGTTGATCAACGACGTGCTGGATATATCCAAGATCGAGGCCAACCAACTGGAAATGGCCGCATTGCCGTTCGATCTGCCGGAATCGCTGGCAAGAGTCGTGGCCTTGATCCGTCCTGCGGCGGAGAAAAAAGGACTGGAACTCCTGGTCCAAGTGCAGCCGGGCCTGGGCCGGATGACGGGAGACCGGCGTCGCGTGGAGCAGATCCTGTTGAATCTACTCAATAACGCGGTCAAATTTACCGATCACGGAAAGGTGACGCTCACGGCCGAAGCGGTCCCCGATTATCACCCGGCAACCTCCGCAGCGGCTATTCCGGCCGTTCGCCTGCGGGTCGCGGATACGGGCTTGGGCATTCAACCGGCGGACTTGGCCACCCTTTTCCAACCTTTTCGCCAAGTTGACACCGGCCTTGCCCGCCAGCACGAAGGCACGGGCCTGGGGCTGGCCATCTGCCGTCGTCTCGCGACCCTCATGGGAGGGGAGATATTTGCCGTCAGTGAATGGTCGCGTGGCAGCGAGTTCACAGTTATACTGCCACTCAAGAGGACCCACCGCCCATGAGCCATACCATCCTGTTGATCGAGGACAACGAGCAGAACCGGTACCTGGCAACCTTCTTATTGGAACAGCGGGGCTACCGGGTGGTGGCGGCGTGCGACGGGCCCCGGGGCATCGAACTCGCGCGGACCCTGATGCCTGACATCATCCTGCTCGATATCCAACTGCCATTGATGGACGGGTACGCAGTCGCCCGGTCCCTGCGATCCATCGAAGCCCTGCGCGACGTGCCGATCATCGCCGTGACCTCCTATGCGATGGCCGGTGACCGGGAGAAATCGCTCGCGGCCGGCTGCACCCATTATATCGAGAAACCGATCGACCCGGATACTTTTGTGGACCAAATCGCGCGTTACTTCCGGCCTCCCCCAACCCCAGGAACTGCATGACCCGGGTGCTGGTGGTCGATGACAAGGAGGAAAATCTCTATTACCTGCGGGCGCTACTCGTCGGCCATGGCTACGAGGTGGAAGCCGCCCGGCATGGGGCCGAGGCGCTCATCATGGGACGGCAGCACCCGCCCGATGTCATCATCTCGGACCTGCTGATGCCGGTGATGGATGGCTATACGCTGCTCCGGCACTGGAAGGCCGACCCGCTGCTGAAGAGGATTCCCTTCATCGTTTATACCGCCACCTATACCAACCCGGAGGACGAGCAACTGGCCCTCAGCCTGGGGGCGGACGCTTTCATCCTGAAGCCGGCCGAGCCGGAGGATTTCCTGGCGCGGCTTCGCGACGTGCAGGCCGGAGTCGTAACGGCCAGGCCGCCCGTGTCCGAATCGGGGGCGGAAGGGGAAGGGGAGCTGCTCAAGGTCTATAGTGAGACCCTGATACGGAAGCTGGAGGAAAAGTCCCTGCAATTGGAGTATAGTAACCGGGCGCTCCAGGAGGACATTGCCAAGCGGAAGCGCACGGAGGAGAACCTGCGCGAAAGCGAGGAACGTTTCCGGGCCACCTTCGAACAGGCGGCGGTCGGCATTGCCCACGTAAGTCCCGAGGGACGGTTTATCCGCGTCAATAGCAAGCTCTGCGAGATTACCGGCTACACGCTCGAGGAGCTTCTGGAACTCACGTTCATCGATCTGACCCTGCCCGAGGAGCGGGCGCCCGGTGACGCGGCGCGGCTGGCGATGCTGGCCCGCACCCAGACATCGTATTCCTCGGAGAAACGCTACCGCCGCAAGGACGCGCGCGTGGTGTGGGTCAACGTGGTCACCACCCTGCTGCGGGATGTTGCGGGCGAACCTAAATATTTCATCACCGTGGTCGCGGATATCACGGAGCGCAAGACTCTCCAGGAACAGTTTCTCCGCGCCCAACGCATGGAGAGCATAGGCACCCTGGCGGGAGGCATCGCGCACGATTTGAACAACGTGCTCGCACCGATCCTGATGTCCATCGAAGTATTGAAGGATTCGGTCAAGGATGAGTGCGGACTGTCGTTGCTGGCGTCCATGCAGGCGAGCGCGTTACGGGGCGCGGAATTGGTGAAACAGGTGCTGTCCTTCGCCCGCGGAGTTGAGGGGCAACGTATTGCCATCAATCCCGTCCATATCGCCCGTGACCTGATGCAGGTGTTGCGCGAAACCCTGCCCAAATCGATCGAGGTGGACTTCAATCCCGGACGGAAAATCTGGACGGTGATCGGCGACCCGACGCAGATGCACCAGGTGCTGCTGAACTTATGCGTCAATGCCCGGGATGCCATGCCCGACGGTGGCAAGCTCACCGTGGCCCTGGAAAACGTGATGCTGGACGAAACGTACGCGTCCATGAATATCGACGCCCACACGGGTCCCTACCTCATGATGAAAGTGGTGGACACCGGCGCGGGAATTCCGGCGGAGATCCGGGACAAGATATTCGAGCCTTTTTTCACCACCAAGGAGCTGGGCAAGGGCACGGGATTGGGGCTTTCGACGACGATGGCCATCGTGAAGAGCCACGGTGGATTCATCAATGTCTATAGCGAGGTGGGCAAAGGCACGAAGTTCCAGGTCTATTTCCCCGCCCAGGCCACCGAGGCCGTGATGGACAAGGCCGCCATCGAACAAGCCAGCCTGCCCTGCGGCCATGGCGAATTGGTGCTGGTGGTGGACGACGAGGGATCGATCCGCAGCGTGGCCCAGCGCACGCTGGAGCGATTTGGCTACCGGGTGCTGCTGGCTTGCAACGGCGCGGAAGCGCTGGCCCTCTACGCCGGACGGCAGCAGGAAGTCGCTTTGGTCCTGACCGACATGGCCATGCCCATCATTGACGGCGCCGCGCTGGTGGTTGCGCTCAAGGCGATGAATCCGAAGGTCAAGGTCATCTGCTCCAGCGGCCTGGCCTCCAATGACGGCGTCGCCAAGGCCCTCGGGGCCGGGGTCATGCATTTCGTCCCCAAGCCTTATACGGCGGAAGTGATCCTGACCACCTTGCGGTCGGCCCTGGACGAGCCGGTGAGGTGAGGGCTTGCAAAAGGGCGGATGGCCCACTTTTTTTGAATAAGATAAATTCGGTTCCCTGGCGAAATCGCCCTTTTCATGGCGCTGACGATTGGCCATACAATGCTCCATGCCATTGTTATGCCCGCGCTCATTCAGCCCCTGGCCCAAGCCGCTTTGGCTGGCGGCCTGGGCGGCCCTCGCCGCAGGCTGCTGGGGTGCGGTCGCGCAGGCTCAGGCACAGGTGCCGTCGGTTTCGAGCCGCAGCACACGGGTCTTTAAATCGGATGTCCGGCCGCTGGTGGAGCATTACTGCGTCAAATGCCATTCCAGCGACAAGGCCAAGGGCGACATTGACCTGGAGCCGTTTGTCACAGCGGCCGACGTGCTCAAGCATCCCAAGCCGTGGGAGCAGGTGTTGGAACAACTCGTCAATGGCGAGATGCCGCCCAAAGAAAAACTCCAGCCCAGCCCGAAGGAACGCCAGCAGATGGTGGACAGAGTCAATGCGTTGCTCGACGAGGCAGCCCATTCCCGCGGAGCCGATCCGGGACCTGTGGTGTTGCGGCGGCTGAATAACGCGGAGTACACGTATACGCTGAGGGACCTAACCGGCGTGGAGTCGCTGGATCCCGCCAAGGAGTTCCCGGCGGATTCGGCGTCGGGCGAGGGTTTCATGAACGTGGGCAACTCGCTGGCGATGTCGCCCGCCCTCGTGACGAAGTATTTCGACGCCGCCAAGGAAATCGCGAAGCATGCGATGCTGTTGCCGGATGGAATCGCATTTTCGCCCAACGTCTCGCCGCGCGATTGGACGGAGGAGAAACTGGCCGCAATCCGGGGCTTCTATGGCCGTTTCACCGAGAATGGGGGTGGCTCGGCGGTGAACCTGCAGGGGATCAAGTTCGATACCAAGGACGGCGGGGTCCTGCCCTTGGAAAAGTATATCGCCGCGACTTTGGCCCAGCGGGAAGCGCTCAAGTCCGGCAAGAAGTCCGTCGCCGGCGTGGCGCGGGAGAGCGGGTTGAACGCGAAATATCTGGGCATCCTTTGGCAGGCGCTCAATGACAAAACCCCGTCGCTCCTGCTGGACCAGGCTCGGGCACAATGGCGGGCCGCCAAGCCGGGCGAGTCCCCAGTCGTCCTCGCCACCATCCGGCAATGGCAGCAGTCGCTCTGGCTCTTCACGAGCGTCGGCCATATAGGCAAGCGGGATGGCCCGAAGGCCTGGCAGGTGCCTGTCATCCCGCTCGCGGTATCGCGTGACGTGCGGTTGAAGATTCCCACGGCGGCCGGCACGAATGCCGTTTCTATTTATCTGGCGGCTTCGGATGCCGGTGACGGAAATGAAAACGATTTTGCGGTTTGGGAGAATCCCCGCCTCGTCGCTCCGGGCCGGCTGGATCTGCCCTTGCGGGACGTACGCGCGGCGGCGGCCCTGCTGACCTCGTATCGGGAGAAGATTCCTGTGACGACCACGGAGTGCTTGGCCGCAGTCGCAGAGATCACTGGCACCCCGGATGCGAATGCCGTGGCGGAGTTGGCCCAAAAACATGGCGTGGAACCGGCGATGCTGGCCGGGTGGCTGGATTATCTAGGTATTGGCGCCGGTCCCGCGAAGATTGATTCTCATTTGGCGCAAAAACTGGAGAAAGCGGAAAACTATGATTTCGTTAAAGGGTGGACGGGTGCGGATGCGTTGAGCGTATTGGCGAATTCTTCGGACCAGCAGGTGCGCATCCCGGGCAATATGAAGCCGCATCGGGTGGCGGTGCATCCCAGCCCCAAACTGCGGGTGGTGGTTGGCTGGCAAAGCCCGGTGACGGCCAGGCTGAACGTCGAGGGCATGCTCCAGCGGGCCCACACGGAGTGCGGCAATGGTGTGGATTGGGCTTTGGAATTGCGGCGCGGTACGTCCCGACTGCGCCTGGGCGCCGGAGTGACGCCGGACACCCGGGAATCCAAGGTGGGACCCGTCGCCGACCTGGCGGTGCAACCGGGCGATGTCATCAGTCTCTCCGTGGGGCCGCATGAAGGGAATCATTCCTGCGATCTAACCACGATCGATCTCACCCTCTCCGACGGCACGCGGCAGTGGAATCTGGGGAAGGATGTTTCGCCCGATATCCTCACCGCGAACCCGCACGCCGACGGCCTTGGCAATCCGGGCGTCTGGCATTTCTTCAGCGAACCGGACAATGACTCCAGCGCTCGTCCGGTAATTCCCGCCGGATCGTTATTGTCTCAATGGCAATCAACCTCTGGGGGTGTCGAAAAACAGCGCCTTAGCGGTGAATTGCAAAAACTATTGGCGGGAGGTGGCGCTGGCCTTGCCAAGAATTCGCCCGATGCGGTGCTCTACCGCCAACTTATGGCGTTGAACGGGCCGCTCGCCGGGGCCTTTCTCCGTCATGCCCGTTTGGCGGACGGGACTGATATAGCCAAGACCTCCGAGTGGGGGCTCGATCCGGTCTTGTTCGGACCAAAGGCGGGGAGCAGCAAGTTGAGTGGGACTGGCCTGGGCATGAGGGCTCCGTCAGTCTTGGAAGTGCGGTTGCCGGCGGAAATGTTTGAAGGCGCCGAGTTTGTGGCCAGTGCGGCGTTGGATCCGGAATCAGGTGCGGAAGGCAGCGTCCAGATGCAGGCGCTCGCAGCCAAACCGGCGGCTCTGGGCTTGGTGGCAGGCGCCATCCGGGAGCAGGGCAGCAAGAGTATGTGGTCCGATGGCCAACTGCCGGTGATGTCCGATTCGCCCATCCTCGTGCGCGACGGTAGCGCCGCGCGGAAACGGATCGAATCGGCGTTTGAGGACTTTCGCCAGGTATTTCCCGCCGCGCTTTGTTATACCAAGATCGTGCCGGTCGATGAGGTGGTGACCCTCACACTGTGTTATCGGGAAGACGACGCCCTGCGCCGCCTCATGCTCGATGACGCGCAGGCCGCCGAGCTGGACAAACTGTGGGCCGAATTGCACTACGTCAGCGGGGATCCGGTCAAGCTGGTGGACGTGTTCGACCAGCTTTGGCAATACGCGACGCAGGATGGCGATCCCACCGCCTTCGAGCCGTTGCGCGAACCGATCAAGCGACGGGCTGAAGAATATAAGAAATGGCTGGTGGATACCCAGCCGGCGCATGTGGAGGCGGTGCTCAAATTCGCCGAAGGGGCATATCGGCGGCCGCTTTCGACGGTTGAGAAAGACGAGCTGCGCGGCCTCTATAAGAAACTTCGCGGCCAGGAAATCCCGCACGACCAGGCGGTTCGACTGACCCTGGCCCGGGTGTTGGTTTCGCCCGCGTTCCTGTATCGGGCCGAAGACGCCGCGCCGGGCAGTCGTCCGGGGCCGGTGAGCGATTATGCGCTCGCCACGCGTCTTAGCTATTTCCTGTGGTCGTCCGCGCCCGATGCCGAACTGCGCGCAGTGGCTGCTTCCGGCAAATTGCGGGACCCGGCCGTGCTCTCCGCGCAAACCCGGCGAATGCTCCACGATCCGCGCGTGCGTCGCCTGGCCACGGAGTTCGCCTGCGCGTGGTTGTTGATCCACGATTTCGAATCGCTGGACGAAAAGAGCGCCCGCCATTTCCCCACCTTTGCCAGCCTGCGTGGCCCCATGTATGAAGAGGCCATCCGCTTCTTCACCGACCTCTTCCAAAACGACGGCTCGGTGTTCACGATATTTGACGCGGACTATACGTTTCTCAACGGCGCCCTGGCCGAGCATTACGGCATCCCGGGCGTGACCGGGGCCGAATGGCGGCGGGTGGATGGCGTGAAAAAGTATGGTCGTGGTGGCGTTCTCGGTCTGGGGGCGACCCTGGCCAAGCAATCCGGCGCTTCACGCACCAGCCCGATTCTGCGGGGTAACTGGGTGGCGGAAGTACTACTGGGCGATCGTCTGCCCCGTCCTCCCAAGGACGTGCCGCGCTTGCCGGAGGACGAATCGACCGAGACGCTGACCGTACGGCAACTAGTGGAGAAACATAGCACCGACCCACGTTGCGCCGGGTGCCACGTTCACATCGATGGATTCGGTTTTGCCCTGGAGGGCTACGACGCAATTGGCCGATGGCGCACCCAGGATCTCGGCGGCCGCCCAATCGAAACGCGGGCGAAAGTTTTCGACGGCACCCAGGTGGAAAACGCGCAGGGTCTGCGCGACTATCTGCTTACCAAGAAGCGTGCGGCGCTGCTCCGGCAATTTGATCGCAAGTTGCTGGGGTACGCGCTTGGCCGTTCGGTGATGTTGTCGGATCGGCCGCTCCAGGCGGAGATGCGGCGCCAATTGGATACCCATAAAGGGTCCTTCAACGCCGTCGTCCAAGCGATTGTCCTCAGCCCCGAATTTCGGGAAATCCGGGGGAAGGAAATGGTCAGTGAAGATTGAACCGGTGAATTTCGTCGAAAACTGAAGCAGCACACTTGATCGATAAAGCCCATGCCCTCCTATCATTTTACCCGCCGCACCTTTCTCCGCGGCATTGGCGTCTCCATGGCCCTGCCGTGGATGGAGTCGGTCAACGTCTGGGGTGACACGCCGCCTGCCGGTGTCCGGCCTGCCAGCGAGGCTCCGGTGCGGCTCGCGGTGCTGTTCTCCGGCAACGGCTTTCATTCCAAGGAGTGGTGGGCCAAAGGCGAGGGGAAGGACATGGAGCTGGGCAAGGTGCTGGCGCCGCTCACGGATTTTCGCGAACGGATGCTGTTCGTCCGCGGCCTTTACAACGAGGAAGCCCAGAAGGGCAATATCCACAGTTCGCAGACGGGCAATCTGCTGTCCGGCGCGCCCCTGGCTTCGGGCGGCGAGATTCGTTCCGGCACCAGTGTGGACCAGTTGGTGGCCCAGCGTTACGGGCGCTCGACCAAGGTGCCGAGCCTGGTGCTGGGTTGCGAGAAATCGAATCCGGCAGTTCATAAGAACTACTCGATGCTTTATAGCTCCCACATCTCGTGGAGCTCCCCGACGACTCCTACGCCGCTGGAGGTCTATCCCGCGCTGGCTTTCGATCGTTTGTTCAAGGATGCCGCCAGCAAGGGGGACGAGAGTGTGCTGGACGCCGTGCTTTCCGATGCGAAGGACCTGCGCCGCAATATCAGCCTGAACGACCAGCGCAAGCTGGACGAGTACCTGGAGTCGGTCCGCGACGTGGAGCAACGGATCGTCAACGCTGGCCAGAAAGGTGAATTGCAGGGATGGCGGCCGACGCTTGATAAGCCGAACATGGCCCGCCCGGCCGACGGTATCCCACAGGATATCGCCGAGCACATGCGCCTGATGTGCGACATCCTGGTGCTGGGCTTTCAGACCGACACCACGCGCATCACAACGTTGAAGTTGAACAACGACCATAGCTCGTTGCGTTTCCCGAACCTGGGGGTGGATTATATGATCCACCATCTGCTCTCGCACAGCGACAGCGCCGATTGGCTGAAGGTGAACCAGTTCTTCCTGGAGCAGGTGGGCTATATCGCCCGCAAGCTGGACGGCATCCAGGAGGGCCCCCGCACGCTGTTGGACAACACGATGCTGATGTACTGCTCGTCCATGCTGAACGGCAACCACGACGCCTCGAACCTGCCGGTGGTGGTCCTCGGTGGCGGTGGCGGCCGAATCAAGGGTGGACGTGTGCTGGACTATAAGGACAAGCCCAACCGGCAGATGTGCCGCCTCTACCTATCCATGCTGGACAAGATGGAAGTGCACCAGCCGACCTTTGGTGACGCGACCAAGCCGCTGGATGAGGTGTAGGCAGTAGACGGGCATGGCCTTCGAAACCCGAGTGATCGTCGTCGATCCAGGCGAACTGCAGAGCGACCCGAGCCCGGGAGGGCGAGGCTCCTGACGAGCCCTAGCCTTGGTCAGACGCTTCGTTTCGAGGAAGGGTAAAGGCAACGAAGCGTGAGATTTCGTGAACACTGTTTCAGTTTACGCATCACGCTTCGTTTCAATGAGTTGCAATTCTGAGGCGAAGCCACCAGCCGCTAGTTTGGGCTCGTCAGGAGCCTCGCCCTCCCGGGCTTGGGCAGCGCGTCCGGTATTTCCGGACAACATGGAGGAGCTAACGGTGTTGGCGATACTGACCTTTCCCCGAGTAACCGTCGGAGTATTACGAATACGCTCCGCCAAAGCTATAGCATATCAATCTTTTTCTGAATCAGCCATAGATGCCCGGCTGGATCGGCAATCGTTCCCTGGCGATAACCATAGTCGTAATCCTGCACTGGACTAATCACCCGGGCGCCCGCCGCAACGGCCCTGGCTACCAAAGCTGCCGGATCGGGCACAAACAGGCCGATGGCCGATGTTGTCCCCTTCAACGTCTCGGGGCTGAACTCTCCCGTGCGGGGAACTTCATCATGCATATGAAACAGGCACCCATTGATTTCCATTTCTGCCACGTGAATGCTGCCATCCGGATTGTCAAACTGCCGCAAAAGAACCGCACCAAGAGCGGTCTGGCAGAATTCCACCCCGGCGCGCACGTTGCGTAAGGTCAAATGAGGGGCGAAGAAAGTGGGGCCGGGGTTGGGACTCGGTGAGGCGTTTTCCATAGGGTTATGGACTGAAGCCGATTCTGTTGGCGGAGGCAAGCGAGTGCGGGCCGACATTATCGAGGGTGTGGGGGGAGCCTGAGGCCGGAGGCGGGGAATACTCACGAACTGGATTTGGCGCGGGCGGCCTTGCCCAGGGCGGTCAGGCGATAGCGTTGTTTGCTGCTATTGGGTTTGCCTGGGAGCGTCATTTCAATGACACCCATCTCCACTTTCACCGGGTTCGTCCTGCATTTCGACTGGCTCATCTCAGGCAGGCAGCGGTGGCTCCGAGGGCAGTCTAAGGTGTCGGCAGCCTGACCGGGCGACTTTCAGTGGCCACGGCGGGTAATCGAAATACAACGTACACATCGAACGAACCATATGAAAATCGTCAAGACACTCGCAGTGGTGGCCGTGGTCGGGATTGCCCTTGGTGGGCTGGCCGTAGCCCAGATTCATCGTGGTGGCGGTGGGCATGGTTCCATGCATGGCATGGACTCCGCCGCCGCCACGCAACATCTCACCGAAGGCTTTGCCAAGGTGGTTCCGTTCGACGTGAATAAGGACGGCAAGCTCGATGCCATGGAAAAGGAATCTCTCGGCAAGGCCATCGCCGATGGCACAGTGCAACTCCCCGCCCATACTCCGCCGAATGGAATCATGCCGGGCAGCGAGGCGATGCTCGACCATATCGCCGCTATGTATGCGTTCCTCGTGCGCCTGGATGGGAATCACGACGGAGCCCTCGACACGGCGGAACAGGCCGCGCTCAAAAGCGCCATCGAGAAGGGAGATCTGGCTTCGCTGCATCAGCATCATTGAGACCTCCCCCTCGTGATCGGCGCCAGCTTGGGCGAACGTGAAGGCGTCCCAAGACCGAGCACGGCCAAGGTTGCGCTCCGCTTTTGAATGACGTTCGCTTACTCTCATTTGCGTGCTGACCGCCCGTTCCTTTGCCGAAGGCCAGGGAAGGGGCGGTTGGCGTACTTTATATGAGTCGGCCTGATTCCTCCTCCCATGCGGGCGACTGGCGTGTCCCCGTGATCGTCGCGGTGGTGGCGTGGCTGGTGATCCAGGTATTGCTCGTCGGCCAGGCGCTGCACATGGATTCATATGGCTTGCTGGGGGCGATGAAGATGACGCTGCCCAGGGCGTTGGTGTGGGTGGTATTCGCACCGCTGGCGGTTTGGTTGTCGTTCCGGTTTCCCATGGAGCGCGGGCGGCTGGGGCGAAGCCTGACGGTGCATCTCGCGACGGGGATTCTGCTGATGTTCGCGATTCACTGGACGCTCTACCGTTACACGAACATCGCCGGCAACACTGGCGCGGAGGGGCCACCTTCCTGGGTCGAGCCCACGTTCCGCGACCCAGGAAACGGCGAACGTACGGCCACAACGCCCGCGCGGAGGATGTCGGGGCACCAACGGAGCGTCCATCTGATGGCGCTCGCCTTTCTCGACCTGCTGTTCTACGCCGTCATCGTCAGTTCGTGTCAGGCGGTGGCTTGGTCCCGGCGGGCGCAGGAACGCGAGCGGCGCGCGCTCACCGCCGAGGCGCGGCTGGCCGAAGCGCGCCTCGCTGCGCTTCAGATGCGGCTCAACCCGCATTTTCTCTTCAATGCCCTCAATGGCATCTCCACTCTTATTCATACCGACGCCCTCGCCGCTGACACCATGCTCGGCGATTTGAGCCTGTTGCTCCGGGCCGCGCTCGACACGGAGGGCGAACAGGAGATTTCACTACGGCGTGAGTTCGATTTTCTCCGCCGCTACCTCGCCATTGAACAGGCACGGTTCCGGGATCGCCTGCGGGTCGAGGAATCCATCGATCCCGCCTTGCTGGAGGCCCTGGTGCCCACGTTCATTCTGCAACCGCTGGTTGAGAATGCCATCAAACACGGCATCGAACCCCAGCTCGCGGCGGGCACAGTCGGCGTCAACGCCAGCCGGGTGGGCGATACCCTGCGTCTGACTGTGACCGACACGGGACCGGGATTGAAAAATGTCCTGCGCGCCGTTGGTGGCCAGGGCGTGGGCCTGCCCAATACTCGCGCACGACTCGAACAATTATATCCCGGAGCGCATGAATTCTCCCTGCGCAACCGCGAGTCCGGCGGCTGCGTGGTCACGGTGGAGATTCCTTTTCACACGAGCCTGCATCCGGTCATTGCCACCGCGCCGTCCTTATGATTATCCGTACGCTCATCGTGGACGACGAACCACTCGCGCGCCAACGCATCCGTTTGCTGGCGCGTGACGAACCGGACCTGGAAATCCTCGGCGAATGTGCCTGTGGACCGGATGCCCTCGTGGCCGTCGAACGCGACGCGCCCGATTTGCTTTTCCTGGACGTGCAAATGCCTGAAATGGATGGGTTCGAATTGCTGCAAAGGCTGCCCCGTGAGCAACTGCCGGTCGTCATTTTTACCACCGCCTACGACAGGCACGCCGTCCGCGCCTTTGAAACTCACGCGCTCGACTACCTGCTCAAGCCCTTGCAACCCGGACGCTTCAAGGCCGCCGTCGCTCGCGCCCACGAATACTTGGCGAATAGGCAGGCGAGTACCGCCGCTCGGGGGCTGCTCGATCTGCTCGCCGCCCGACAGGTCCCGTCGGCCGTGTCAGCCAGCACTCCCTACCTCACCCGCCTGACCATCAAGGGCGACGACAAGGTGGTGGTGATCAAGACCGCCGACATCGACTCCATCGAATCCGCCGGCAACTACGTCGCCGTCCACGTGGGGAAGGAAAGCCATATCCTGCGCGAGACCCTGAACGCCCTGGAAACCCAACTGGTCCCCGAGAAATTTCTCCGGGTCAGCCGCAGCACCATCGTGAACCTCGACCGCGTGAAGGAACTCCAACCCATGTTCAAAGGCGAACACGTCATCGTCCTTCAAAGCGGCAAACGCCTCACCATGACCCGCGGCCTCCTGCGCGAAGTGGAACAGGCGCTGAAGTTTCGGTGAGTGGCGGAGTACCCTAAGCCAGTCCTTCGATGGGTTCTTGAATTGCCGGTGTACTTCCGTTCCCGCTAAGGTCTGTCCTCCTGATCTTATACTCGATCTGTCTCCCTGGCCCATTCCCGCCAATCGGCCAAAGTAGCCTCAAGCATGGTCTCCGTGGCCTGGCGGAGCCAGCGGGGATTGCGTTGGGCCAGATCGCGCTGGATGGCCCATCTCCACTTTCACCGGGTTCGTCCTGCATTTTGACTGGCTCATCTCAGGCGGGCTGCGGTTGCTCCGAGGGCAGTCTAAGGTGTCGGCAGCCTGACCGGGCGACTTTCAGTGGACACGGCGGGTAATCGAAATACAACGTACACATCGAACGAACGAACCGTATGAAAATCGTCAAGACACTCGCAGTGGTGGCCGTGGTCGGGATTGCCCTTGGTGGGCTGGCCGTGGCCCAGATTCATCGTGGTGGCGGGTGGGAGTTTTCCGGACCGTAGACACTGGGGCGCACTTCAGGTAACGGTGGTTCTGGAACGGGTGAATTTCCGTCCCGTCTTAACAAAAGGCATTTTGTCCCCCGGATTAGCTCGCTAGTCTGACCCCGATGATCGGAACGTGGCACGCTCCCAAGAACGAGCCTCAGGACCTTCGCCAGCGTGTGGCGCCGTGGTCTGCCAGTGTGAGCCCGATCATCTTGCATCAATTCCTCCCATGTCCTCTCTCACCGGTCATTTCCTGGTCAATCCTGAGAGTCTCCAATGGCGCCTCTCCAATCTGATGAAGATCCCCAATGCGGATTTTCTGGAACGGACGGGAAGCGAATACCTCGGCGCCCGGCTGTTGCGTTATCCGCCCAAGAGCGCTGGCACCTTGCACAAGCATATCTGGAGTGAGGAATTCTACTTTATGGTGGAGGGCGTGGGCCGGATTCGTGCGGGTAGTGAGACCCTGACCCTTCCCAAACACGGTGGACTGCTGGTCCGCCCCAACGAACTGCGCCAAGTCTTCAACGACACCGACAGCGAAGTCGCGTGGCTGATCATCAGAGGCCCCGAAGAAACCCTGTCGCTTCCTACCGACATGACCACCTTTTATCTCACCGACCCGAAGCAGTTGCCCCCTGAATTGGCGGACGTCACCTGGCCTCCCGTGGGTTAATTGCGACGCGAAGTGGATTTTTTGGAGTGGCTTCCGTGGTGGGATCGAGTTCCAATTGCGGCCAGTGGAATCAAGGGGAGGGGAGCACGGTGTCTCAAGCTTCACGGATTTCCGTGAAGAACCCAGGAATTGCCGCTGAGGCGGCAGTGCTTGCATTGCGTGTTACCCGCGTTTTCATTTCCACACTTTTGGTCATGTCGTATTACCTCAAACTTGTGATGGTTGTCGTCCGCGCCTGGTTTCCAGCTTGCTGCGCGCTTTTGCTTTCTGGCCGCGCGTTTGGGCAAGCCAGCTTTGGAACGGCGCTCGCCCTTGATGGCGTTGACCAGTACCTCTCGATACCGGGGGGCGCCGTGGGTGCGTTGCCTAGGCGGTTTACCATCGAATCGTGGGTCTATTTGCGGGCCTATTCGGAAGAGGCCCGATTGATCGAGTGTGGCGGAAAACCGGAATCCCGAAATAACATAGTCTGCGCGCTCTCTGATGGGACCAGCGGCCATCCGGTATTGAGATTTTACCAGCAGGGGTTTTCCCAGGTGTATGTCTATGCCATTACGTCGAAGATTGCCGTGCCGCTAAACCAATGGGTGCACGTGGCCTTTACTTGCGACGGTGTACTCTCAAGCATCCTTATCAACGGTGAAGTCGTCGCTCTTGATGTGATCAATTTCCCCGAGGGGGTGCGAGATTGGTGCTACCTAGGTCGTGGTCAAGGGGCAGCCGATTGGTATTCCAATGCCGTTATTGACGATTTTCGCATGTGGTCTGTGGCGCGGAACGCCTACCAGATTAAAGCGGGTATGTACGCGCCTCTGAACGGGGACGAGGCGGGATTGGTCCTCTATTATCCGTTCGATGGTCCAGACGCAAACCCGGTCAATGTGGTGGTCAATCGGGCAAAGGTTACTGGTGCCGCCTACAATGGATCCTTGATCAACGGCGCGACCCAAACGGCAGCGGGAGTGCCATTCGACACGACCCCCAACACGGTGCGCAACACGTCGGACAGTGGATTTGGATCCTTGAGAGACACGGTAGCCAACGCTACAGACGGCTCAACCGTTCGATTTGACCCAAGTCTTTCTGGGCAAACTATCGTCCTGACGAGCGGGCAAATTGTGTTAGGCCGAAATGTGACAATCGACGCAACCAGGCTGACCAACGGAATTGCGATCGATGGGAACCGCAACGGGCGGATATTCACCGTCAACGGTGGCGTTTCCGTGATGTTAAATTCACTGGTTCTAACAAACGGGGATTCAAGCATCTATGGGTGCTGTGGCGCAGGCTATGGCGGCGCGATCAACAATGCAGCCGGGAGTCTCACGATGGTTCGCTGTCTCGTTGCAGGAAATTCCGCATCGAATTCAGCGGGCGGGGGAATATTTAATAACCTTGGAGGAACTGTGAACCTCCGCCAATGCACGTTCACCGGTAATATCGGACATCAAGGCGGGGGTGTCGATAATGAGGGCGTTTTAAACGCAACCCAATGCACCTTTACTGGCAATTTGACGCACCACGGGTATGGCGGGGCGGTTTTTCATGGCATTTCCTCCGCCATGTCAGTTGACCAATGCACGATTTCCGGAAACGAAAGCGGAATATATATTCTCACAGGCAATCAACGGATTTGGAACTCGATTGTTGCGGGAAATACCGACTACGATATTCGTGGTAGCTATACGGGAACTGGCAATTTTACCGACGGGGAACCCCTCCTCGCCCCCTTGGGTGACTACGGAGGAGAAATCCTTACCATGCTCCCACTGCCAGGTTCTCCGGTAATCGACAGAGGAAGCGACATTGCCGCCGTTGATTTGACTGTTGACCAGCGGGGTTTTCCCCGGATATCAGGGGCACACGCGGACATCGGGGCCGTGGAGAGGCAAGCCGATCCCAATTCAACACCTATTCTGGTGATAATCCCCCACACCACCGGTACAGTGACCTTATTGTGGCAGCCTCAAACACCAGGATACCGTTTGCAGGAGAACTCCACTCTCGACCCATCGAATTGGGCAGACGCGGTTTCCGGCACCATCAATCCGGTTGCGATACCGATTGGTGCCGCCGACAAGTACTATCGTTTGAGCAAGCCTTAAGCGGCAAAGGTGAGTTCCCAGCATATCAAACCTGTAGACCTCTGATGGCGTCTTTCAGGCTTGATAATGACATGCCCCCCGAACGCGGACTTCCTGCAACGGACTGGAACCCGAAACGGTTGCCCTGAATTGGCGAGCATCATTGGCCCCCGCCAAATTGATTGGGTTCTAGTAATTTATGTCGGGGAAACGGCCAGCACCCCACTGGAGCTAAAGTTTACCCTCCTGATCTTATACTCGATCTGTCTCCCTGGCCCATTCCCGCCAATCGGCCAGAGTAGCCTCAAGCATGTTCTCGGTGGCTTGGCGGAGCCAGCGGGGATTGCGTTGGGCCAGGTCGCGTTGGATGGCCGTGGCTGCCTTCTTGTCGCCGACGTGGATATTGGCCAATTCCCGGCCCATGGCGCGCAGCAGGCGGGCCTCGTGCCGTTCTTCCGCAAGTTCGTTCAGATCGATGCGGCTGCAATAGGGCGAAAGGCGTCGGATCACCCAGCCGGGAACGACTCTAAGAAAGGGATCGGCGGACCGGATGGATTGGTTGAGGACGGCATCGTAGTAGAGTGCGGTTTCCCCGGGGCGGCCATTGGCCCATGCCCAAGCTGAAGGAAAAAGCGACTTGGCTTCCCGGGCGATTTTGCCACCGCGCAATTCCGCGATGGCAGTATATCGTTCGCGCCCCAGGCTGCCCAGGCCCGCGAGCCGATGCACAATTCGCGGAGGCTCCGACAGTTCGGGCAGGGCCTGTTTAAGCATGGTCTTCACCGCGCTTGGAACGCGCGCCAAGGGTGGGTAGGCGCATAGTTTTTCCCAATACCGGGTGGGATCGCGCCGCTGGCTGGTCACGGTGTCGCGCAGCCAGCGGTGGCGTTCCGAAAGGACATAGGGCCGCCCTCCGATTGCCAGTTCACCGGCATATCCTTCCATGATGGCGGCCCCGATCCGGGCAGGCGCCAACCGGATTCGCCCCAATTTCGCGGCCAGCCAGCCACTGGTCGCCAGGCGAATGAGGTCATTCGTATAGGGAAGGGGATAGGCCTCGTCAAAGTCGTTGATTCCCCAGATGAGCCGCCCCTCGGCGTCCCTCCAGGTGCCATAATTTTCGATGTGAAGGTCGCCAACCCCTAGAATGCGGGGAGCGTCCATCTCCGATGGGCATAACTTTGGCACCAGCTCCGCCCACCGATAGAAGGTGGCGCGCAGGAAGGAAAAAGGATCTCCAGCCATCGCGGTGTGCTTGGCGGCGAGGTCGGCGGGAACGAGGCGGGCATGAACCCGGACCCACGCTTCATACGCCGAAGTGGATTGCCGGATGTCCATGGGATTTCGCCAGCTACTTAGGGACCTGCGCCGGGATCTTGTCCGGTGCGCTGGGCTCCGTGTTCACTGGGGTGGGTGTCGTAGGGTGGCTGGTAAACGCCTCTATATTCAGGCGAGTCACCGTGACCAGTGAGGTGAGCGCCAAGGCAAGCAATAGCATGGCTCCGCCGCGCAGGATATTTGTCCGCCGGGGTTCATCGAGGGGCAGGCCGAAGACGGATCGCACGTCGTTACGGGTGAACATCCAGAGGATCGAGGCGAAGGTGAGATACCGGACTGCCGCATAGTCGATAGTCAGTGCCGCACCGCCGGGAAGATCTTCCAAGGCGGGTGACCAGGCGTCCGAAAGATGAGCTGCCCCAATGGCCAGGGGTGCGGTGGCGTTGCTGATGGCGGCGATCGCCAGCGCGGTTCCGGTGGCGGCAATGGCAATCGATCGCCAGAGGCTCGAACGGGTCAGGATGGCAATCCCGGCGAAGAGCGCCAAACCGGTGGTGTTGATTTGACGGGCCGTGGGACTCCAGGGGAACAGGGATGGCAAAATCCCAGCTATACCCAGGCAGAGGAGCAGGATGCCCGCGGTTTTTAGCCACCTGGGCATCGAGGCCCAGGTGTCCTTGGGGCGATCCTTTTCGGCCACCCGACCCACTGGAAACCATAAGATGAGCGCGGCGAGCCATCCTCCTGCCAGAATACTGCTGCCGACTCCAGGAGTGGCACTGGTCAATACAGCCAGGGCATAGGAGCAAAGCATGATACCCACGCCCAACGGGAAAAGCATCAGCCCCAAGGTAGCCACTGCTTCCAGCAGGCGATCCAGCGGGCGTTTGGCCGGAATCACGAACGCCAGGGGAGCCAACAATTCCCGGCGCCTTAGAGCGGCTCGTATTGACACCAGCACCGTGCTCCCAAAGGCGACCAGGACAGCCGAGGACGTCCAATAGGGATGCTTTGAAAAAGCGAATCGGCCCAAGTCCAGGGTGGGTACCATGGTCTGGTCGGACTCCATGATGCGTGTCGCCAGCAGTGTGCCTGCGGCGACCCATTGGCAAAGTGTGACGATGGGGCGGCGGCGAGTAGGCACAGCCACGACCGGCGGACGCGCGGCGCCATCCCCGGTCATATCCCATCCCGACTGACTTAATACTTCCAGCTCCAATCGAATTTCCGCAACCGTCTGGTACCGGTTCTCCCGATCCCGATCCAGCGCCCGGAATACAATGGCATCGATACGGCGGTCGACGTTCGATTTCTTCGAGGGGGGCGCGAAGCGGCCCAGCGGCAACTCGCCCGCCAGCAACTCATAGAACAAGACCCCCAGGGAATAGACGTCGGCGCGATGATCCACCTCGGCCGGTTTTTCGATTTGCTCCGGCGCCATATAATGCGGCGTCCCCAGTCGGGAGTTGGTCTGGGTCAGGGTGAAATTCGACGGACGGCGCCCCACCAGCTTGGCGATGCCGAAGTCAGCAATCTTAATGTTGCCCCGGGTATCGAGCAGGATGTTTTCCGGCTTGATGTCGCGGTGAAGAATGCCGCGCGCGTGGGCGTACTCGAGGGCCGAACAGATTTTCGGCATGAGTTCGAGCACTTCCTCCGGGCTGAATCCGCCCGCCTCAATCGCCTGGCGGAGGTTCACCCCGTCGACGAACTCCATGATTAGATAATAGAACTCACCCGATTTCCCGAAATCGTAAACCGTGACGATGTTTGGATGGGACATCAGGGCCAGGAAACGGGCCTCGCGCTGGAACCGTTCGGCAAAGCTGGAGTCCGAATAGAGCCCCGATTGGAGAAGTTTCAGCGCGACAATCCGGTCGAGATTCTTCTGGCGCGCCTGGTACACGACGCTCATGCCCCCGAACCCGATGATCTCGTTGATATCCAGGTCGGGGAAGGCGGATGTGAGAGCCTGCGGTTCAGGTACCGCCAGTTGTTTCGCCAATTCTTCCCGGGTCGGGCCGCCGGTGGCCGCCGTGCGGCTGGCGGATATGGTCTTGACGCACCCCGTGCATAGCCCCCGGGGCGCCAGCGACGAAATGGCGGTGCCGCAGCGGCGGCACTGAGAGGTTTCGGTAACTGCGGGCATGGCGGTCAAACAGAACAGCTATTGCGGGTGACGGAGTGGCAGGCGTGCGGGAATCACACCTCGTCATTCCTTCGGGCTCAACCCGCGGCTCCTGGGCATCGTCTAAGGGAGCCGGTAAAGTAGTTACACAGCCACTGATTAACGGGAAATGTCATTTTGGTAAAGCACCGTGAAATATTTTCGTCGTAGCGCGTCTTCCGCGACCTCCTTGTGCTCAATACTGACAGCCAATGCCGACTTTCCGTTCGGACGAGTTAGGAAGGGATACGTGTAGTGTACATTCAATTCGGCCTCCAACAGTGCGGCAAAGATGTCCCTTAGTTGGCGTTCGCATTGCATTTCAATGACCACTACCGTCGTTTCGGTGAAGGCAAATCCATGCTCGCCAAGCAATTCCCGGGCCCGGTCGGGGTCGTCGACAATGAACCGCAGAATGGTGCTGTCTGTCGTATCGAGCACCGTCAGGGCCAGGATATGGACGTCACGATCCACCATTCGGCTCGCCAGTTCATGGAGCCGCCCCAGCCGATTCGGCGTAAAGACCGAAAACTGGACCACGGCTTCCGACGGTGGCGCTTTCTGTGTGACCGAGCCCATGTGTGACTATGGCTTGGCGTCACTCTCCTAGGCAAGGCACCTAAATCAGAATAATCGTTCCCAGCCGCTTGACGATTTGCGCAATATCGTTACTGAATTAGTATCCTTGGCCTCTATTCTTGCTTTGAAAGGGGTATGTTAAGTCCTGGTAAAATGTCTGTTTGGCGACGGATGGACCTTTTCTGCCGATGTTTTGGGTCCTGGCCTCATTTCACTGGTCAATCACCAGGGGAAGCCCCCCGGAGCGGGTGTTAATCGGACGACAGATCTCCCAACTGGGCGATTAATTCCGGGAGGGTGGTGGGAAGGCCGGCCTGTTTAAGAAAAACTGTGTCGAGAATCACGGTCAACTCGCCATGGTTTCTATTCGCCAGGATGTCGGAGATATGAAGGGTTGAACACAGGTCCGTCTGGTCGGGGCGTGGGTAGGATGGCCGGTGGTGATAGGTGATGGCGTCCACAATCGACGACGGCAGGCCCCATAGCCCAAATAGGTAGCCGGCCACTTCCGCGTGGTCGGTGCCAAAGATGGAGGCTTCACATTGCCAGGACGGTATCCGTTGCTGCCGGCTCTCGGCCAGGACCCGGTCGTACATCGCGGGCGCGTGGGTCGCCAGGATGAGCTTGCCGGCATCATGGAGGATCCCGGCGGCAAAGGCGTCGTCACCCATGCTTCTCGGGTGGCCCGCTTTTTTTACCAGGGCACGGGCATACCCCGCCGTCTGCAGGCTATGCTCCCATAGCTGGGCCACGGCCAGGTGGCCGAGATGCCGTTTCTCGAACTGGGCGAAAACCTCCAGCGACAGTACCAGGTTCTTGATGGTGTCGAGTCCCAGGTAGGAAACCGCGCCGCTCACGCTGGAAATCCGCTGTGGCATCCCGAAGAACGCTGAGTTGACGAGGCGCAGGATGTTTCCCGTCATGCCGATATCGCGGGAGATGAGCCGCGCCACTTCTTCTACCCCGCTGTCCGGAGAGCGTAGCGACTCGACCATGGAGGAATATAGTCCCGGCATCGCGGGCAGCGATTGCAATTGGGCGATGGCGTGGCGGATCGACTCGTCGACCCGGCCTTCGCGCAGCGCCCCAGCCCGGTTAATTATGCACCGGAGGGCCTGGGGATCGCACGGCTTGGCCAGGAACTGGTGGGCCGACCCCAGGCAGCGGGCGATGAGCGCCGGGTCGGCATGGCCCGACAGGATGACGCGGATCGTTTCGGGATGGCGGCGCTGAACTTCGTTCAGCAATTCGGCCCCGTTCATTTCGGGCATCGCCATGTCCGAAATAAGGATGTCGAATTTCTCCTGGGCCATCCGCTCCAACGCCTGGCGACCACTTTCGACAAATTCGGCCTGCCATTCCCCGCGCAAGGGGCGCCACAGACGTTGCAGTCCCTGGAGGACCAATACCTCGTCGTCGACAAAAAGTATCTTAATCTTCTTTTCCACGTTTGGGAGAGGATAACGGCAGTTCGATGATGAAGGTGGTGCCAACGCCCACCGTGCTTTCGAAGCGGATGGTCCCACCGTGTTTATCATGGACTACAGTGCGGGCCAGCGCCAATCCCTGGCCGGTGCCTTTGCCGATCGGCTTGGTGGTAAAATGGGGTTCGAATATACGGTGCCGCACGTGGTCCGGAATGCCCGCTCCATTGTCGGAGACGCGAACTTCCACTTGCCGGTCCCGGAGGGCACTCGATATGACTATCCGGCCTTTGGTCGTTTGCCCGGACTCAATCGCCTCTTCCACCGCGTGGGTCGCGTTGACCAGCAGGTTCAGCAGGACTTGATTCAACTCGGCGGGGAAACAGGGCACCGGAGGAAGAGATGGATCCAAATGCAGTTCCAGGTCGGCGATATGTTTCCAAGCGTTGCGGGCAATTGTCTGGGTGGCCTCGATGGCTCTATTTAAATCAATGGGGACCTTCTCGGAACTCCCCGGGTGCGAGAATTCCTTCATGGCCCGGACGATATTCGTGACGCGCTCCACGCCTTCCTGCGATTGCTGGATCGCCAGCGGGATTTCGCGGGTCAGGTAGTCCAGGTCCGCGTCTCTCACCGTGGCCTCCAGTTGATCGAGCAGGGCGGCCTCGACCGGGCCTTGCCTCGCACGTTCGAGCAAAAGCCGAAAGCCTTTCAGGATGGGTCCCAAGTCGGCAAACGCGGTCTTGAGAAAATGGGCATTGTCCCCAATGAACTGGGTCGGGGTATTAATTTCGTGGGCAATGCCGGCGGCGAGTTGCCCGATCGCTTCCAGTTTTTGGGCCTCCCGCAACTGGACCTCCATCAACTGCCGCTCCCGTTCAGCCTCCTTCTGCCGGGTGACGTCGTATTGGACAGCGACAAAATGGGTGACCTCCCCCTGTGCATCACGAACCGGGGAGAGTCCTATTTCGGACCAGGATGAAGTTCCCGGCCGGGCTTCCAATTGGAAGATGGCACGCTTCTCGACGCCTTGGGACAACGCTCCTTCCAGGGCGATGATACTGGCGGGATCGGCTTTTAATATTTCGAGGAAGGGCCGGGACTGCCTTTGCAATTCACCGACGGGATAGCCAAAGCTGCGGTCGAACGCCGGGTTGCTGTAGATGATCGCGCAGGCAGAGGTCGCCGCGTCCAGGATGGCCACGCCATTGCTGCTCCACTCGAGGGCTCGGTGAACTAATTGGCTGGCCGACTGCCGGGCTTTCGCATCCACGATTTCGTGGGCGTTGGTGGAGAAGAAATCGGTGCAACCATCGGGAGCTCGATGGGACACGATGATTTGCGAGACCGAAAGAATGTGTCCGTCGAGACGCCGGAACAGGCTTTCGCCCCGCCAGAATCCCCGCTTGCGGGCGGCCTCCAGAATTTCCTGGGTGGTCGTGGTGTTGTGGCTGTCGGGACGTACTTCGACCAAAGTTGGGAAAGGGGCGGACGATCCCTCCGGAATCCCCAGCATGGCCAAACCTGCGGGATTGATTTCCATGAATGTTCCATCACCTCGCAGCGTGGCGACAAAGTCGGGAGAGGTTTCCAAGACCGCCAGGAGCCGGGCCCGGGATTCAGCCAGCTTGGCTGCGCGTTGCTGGTGTTTGCGCAGCTGGGTCTGGACTGAAGTGACCAGGCTAGCGCGGGTGAATGGCTTGAGCAGGAAATCGTCGGCACCCCGGTTCATGGAGGGCCGCAATGTGTCATGCTGCCCGGTCATCATGATGAACGGGATGGTGTTCAATTCCTCGTCCGCGCGCAGCGCTTCGAGGATCGTGAATCCATCTCCTTCGCCCAAAGATTTGTCGCACAGGATCACGTCAGGCCGCGAGGAGCGTGCTTTCCTGATCCCTTCGTCGACCGACGCCGCGTCCACGGTGTCGAACCCTTGTTGTTGCAGCATGGCCGATACCATGTGGCGCAACTGGAAATCGTCGTCGATGATGAGGGCGATCGGCATCGAGAACCTTAATAAGGGTCAACGGACGCGCACTGCGGGTCGCGCGTGTCCCGGATCAACGTGAGCGATTCGAATGCCGGGCAAAACGCCCGATTCGATGAACTTATACCATCGCGCTTTTGGCTGCAATCCATGTTGTTCAAATCAACCTTCGTCGGCCGCCGTCAAAGGGCTGGCGCGAAGATACTTTTTCGGGGATCAGGCCCTAAGGAGCATCCAAAGCGATGGCGAGTCAAGCTCACTTAATATCGTTATAAATAAGGGAAAACTTAAGCCGGTTCGCCCCTTCGAGTGGAAGGAGTATCCCGGCGGTTGACTGGGGATCGTCCCCGCCCGATAAATCCCCCGGTTTTACCGCTGGAGACAGGTCGTTGCATCGGCTACCAATGCGGCGATGACTCGCCTTCTGGTCCATTCGCTGGGCGTGGCTTCGGCGAGTGCCCTGCTGGCAGTGTTGGCCGGTTGGGTGGTCGGCGTGGCGGCGTTGGGCACCTCGCGCCGTTGGATAGCGATCTGGACGGGTACTGGGATCGCGGTGTTGATGTTGCCCCAGTTCATCGTGGCGTCTGCGTGGTTGGAAGGTTCAACCCGCTGGCGGATCGGTCCCAATGGTTCGATTGGCCCCAGCTCGTTTGTGGCCGCCACGTTCGCCTTGGCGTCGTTGCTTTGGCCCATTCCAGCGGGAATGGTTTTCGCCTCCTGGCGTCGTCTTTCTCCTTCGCTGATCGATGCGGAACCACGCATGCGGGGCTGGACCGTGGTGAAAACACTCTTGTGGGGGGCGGGGCGCACTCCAACCGCCGGGGCGGCTTTCATCTGCTTTGCCTTGGCGCTCGCCAATTTTACGATTCCCGTCCTGTTTCAAATACCGGTCTTCTCCGAACGTATCTGGCTGGCATTCAACGTCCGGCTGGATGCAGTGGAAGCCTTGCAGAACGCGTTGCCGTGCCTGGTGGTGGTGCTGGCCTTTCTGTGGGTGGCTCACGCCAGGGGGTGGCGCGAACCTGCTTGGCCGGCGGCGGTGATGGACGAAGGCTTGGATGAACTCCGCAGCCGTGTCGGGCTATGGGGGGGAATGGCGGTGGCGGTGGCTTTCGGGATTCTCGCGATTAGTTTGCTCTGGCCCTTGTACACTTGGTTGGGCGCGGAACGGACGTGGGTGGAAATCGCTCCCGCTTGGGCCGCAGGCCAAGCCGCAGTGTGGCGTTCACTGGGCAATGCGGCGACGACCGCCACCTTGGCCGTGGCCACGGCGGCGTGGCTGGTCAGTCGAAAGAAAGTGCGTCACGAACGGCTCGGTCTGCTCGGACCTGGACTTTGGGTCCCGTTCTTGTTGCCTGGGGTCGTGCTTGGGATTGCTGTCAATCATTTCACCTCACGCTGGGCCGGTGATAGTGAGTGGCCGGTCGTCGTTTCCCTTTTTCTGCGCTATTTCGGGTTCGCCTTTGCCGGAATGGCAGCCGTGGTTCGTTCGCTGGATACCGATCAGCTTCACGCCTTGCGCCTGGTGAGCGGATCCTGGTGGCCCACGTGGCGGGCGGTGTTGTGGCCCCAGGCTGGGCCCCGGATTCTGGCGGTCTGGTACATTGTGTACTTGCTGGCGTTGTGGGACGTGGAGACGGGTATCGTTGTGGCTCCGCCAGGAGGAGAGACTCTGGCCATGCGGATTTTTAACCTCCTGCATTACGGCCATGCGTCACAAGTGAAGGCCCTTTGCGTCATCCTTACGGGGCTGGGGCTGCTACCCGGTGCGATAATTCAACTTGTATCCTTGACCACTGGCCAGCGGTTACGTCACACCACGGGCCACAGTTCATGATATCCGCCCATCGGCTAGCCCTTCGCCATCCACTTCAGTGGGTGTGCATGGTTATGGCCTTCGGGATGGTGACCGGTTGTGAACCAACGGCTTCAGTATCCCGACGGCAGTTGTCGGGCCGGTTTTTCTCGGAAGCTCAAGTGATCGGCGGCAAGGGCGTTGCTCCCGGGCAATTTAACAAACCCCGTTCGGTGGCCTGCGACCGCCATGACAATCTCTACGTGGTCGACATGACGGGCCGGGTGCAAAAGTTCTCGCCGACGGGCGTGTTCCTCCTCCAATGGCAGATGCCTCAGACGGAAATCGGGAAACCGAAAGGCATGGGCCTCGATCGCGACGGGCACGTTCTGGTCTTGGAACCTCATTATCAACGGGTCAATCACTTCGACGAAGAGGGGCATCTCGTAAGCCAGTGGGGAAAGAAGGGGACCAATCTGAGCGAGTTCATCCTGCCCCGATCCATAGCCCAAAATTCTGCCGGGGACTATTTCGTCAGCGAGTACACTCAGGTCGAACGCGTCCAGAAGTTCAACAGCAACCACGTCTTCCTTCAGGCTTGGGGCTCACCGGGGCTGGCACCGGGGGAGTTTAATCGGGCGGAAGGTTTGGCCATCGGCCCGAAGGATGAGGTCTATGTGTGCGATTCGTGCAATCACCGCATCCAGATCTTCGATTCCAGTGGCCATTTCCTGCGCACCTACGGTTCGGCGGGATCGAGCGCGGGACTATTGAGCTATCCTTACGACATTCATGTCGAATCGTCCGGTGTGCAATTCGTGTGCGAGTTTGGGAATAGCCGGATCAGCGTCTTCGATGCGCAAGGGCAGGCGCTGGAGGTCATTGGGCAGGCGGGTTCGTTGCCCGGGGAGTTTGCTAATCCGTGGGGAATGGCGTTCGATTCGCATGGCAATATGTACGTGGCCGACGCCTTAAATCACCGCGTGCAGAAGTTCATCCGCCGGGCATGATTCAATTTACCCAGCCCCTCGCATTGCTCCTGTTGATCCCGGCCCTGGCCTGGACCGGGTGGCTGGCCTGGCGTTCCGATGCGTTTCTCACCCCTTGGCGGCGCTGGACATCTACCATCATCCGTCTGGTGGTCGTGCTACTTTTGGTGGCGGGTGTGGCTGGGCTCCAGTGGAAGCATCCCATGGAGGGGATGAATATTTTCTTCCTCCTGGACCGGTCGGATTCGGTGCCGCCCACCCAACAGGAATTCGCCCGGGAAACCGCGAATCGCTGGGCCAAGGGCAAGCATAAGGAAGACAAGGCCGGTTTCCTGGTGTTCGGGAGTGAGGCCGCGCTCGAAACGGAAGCGGCTACGGCAGCGGATGCGGAAAAGATCCAAGCGGTGGTGGGGACGGAACGAACTGATTTGTCAGCGGCGTTAAGACTGGGAAGCGCGGCGTTTCCCGAGAATGGGCAAAAACGCATCGTCCTGCTTTCCGACGGCAATGAGAACGTGGGCGATGCCCAGCAAGCGGTCGTTCACGCCCGTTCCCAAGGTGTGACGGTGGACGTGATGCCCATTGGGACGCGGCACGGCGGAGACGTGGCGATCCAGAAGCTCACGTTACCCTCGACCACCAAGAAGGGAGCCACGTTCGAGGCCAAGTTGGTCGCCACTTCCGACAGTCATCGCGCGGCCCGGATTTCGCTCTTTCGCAACGATCAACTCCTGGGTCAGCAGGACGTCACGCTGGAACCCGGCAAGAACCTATTCACCTTTCCCCAAAAGCTGACGGACGCCGGGTTCTACGGCTACCAGGTCCAGATCGACGCGCCGGGCGACGAGATCTCCCAGAACAACAAGGCCAGCGGTTTCACCACGGTTCGCGGCAAGCCCCGTCTGCTCCTCGTCTCAAGTAGTCCGGCGGAGGACAACAACCTCGCGGTGGCGCTACGGACCGAGTATGAGGTCAAACTGGGAGGGTTGGGTGATATCCCAGGGACCTTGGCCGAGATGCAGAGTTTCGACGCCATTTTCCTGCTGAATGTTCCGGCGGGCGATTTGGGCCTGAACACGATGCGGTTGTTGGAGAGCGGGGTTCGTGATTTCGGCCTGGGGCTCGTTTGTGTCGGCGGCGATAACGCGTTCGCGGCGGGCGGTTACCGGAATACACCACTGGAGGAGGCGTTGCCGGTGGATATGGAGCTGAGCTCGAAAAAAGTCCTGCCCAGCGGCGCCCTCGCCCTGGTGATGCACGGCATGGAGTTTATGAACGGGAACCAGGTTTCCCGGGATATTGCCATCGGTGCACTGCAAGCCTTGGGGCCGCAGGACCAGATGGGCGTGTTGTTATGGGATGGCACGGAGCGTTGGTTGTTTCAGATGCAGAAACTGACGGATAAGCCCCGGCTTGCCTCGATCATCGCGGGCATGAACCAGGGCGACTTGCCCGCATTCGACGGCCTGATGCAAAAGGCCTACGAAGGACTGCTCAAATGCGATGCGTCGCTCAAGCACATCATCGTGTTCAGCGACGGTGATCCTTCGGCGCCCCAGAATTCGCTGCTTGGCAAAATCGTCGACGCCAGGATAACCATCAGCACCGTCATGATCGGCTCGCATGTCGCTCCCGATACGATGATCAAGATGGCGGAGTTGGGGCACGGCCGATTTTACGACGTCAAATCCGCCGCCCAATTACCCCAGATCTTTATCAAGGAAGCTTCGATCATCCTGAAGTCGGCCATTTCCGAGGAACCGTTCGTTCCCCAATTGGCCCAGGAAACGGAGTTGATTCGAGGAATTGGCGCCACCTACCCCATGCTGCGCGGTTATGTGGCCACGACCGCCAAGCCTCGCGCGGAAGTTCCCTTGGTCACGGGCAAGGGTGATCCGCTCTTGGCGCATTGGCAGTTCGGGTTGGGACGTTCGGTGGCCTTTACCAGCGATGCAAAATCGAAATGGGCGCAGGATTGGATGGGCTGGGGGCGGTACGCCCAGTTCTGGACGCAGATCGCTTCCTGGGTTTCCCGGCGGGTGGACGCCTCCGATTTTAATACCGAGGTGTCCGTCGATAACGGCGAAGGAATCATCGGAGTGGAGGCGTTGGACTCTCAGGGCAATTTTCGCAACTTCCTCAATCTGCAATCCGTGGTGGTTAACCCAAAGGGCGAGCGATCGACCATTTCACTGCGCCAGACCGGGCCGGGCCGTTACGAGGGGCATTTCCCCACCCGCGAGGTGGGTGCCTATCTGCTGAACCTGATGGAGTTGAGAAACGGCAATCTCGTGGCTTCACAGGTGGTCGGCGCCAGTGTGAATTATTCCCCGGAGTTCAATACCGCCGAACCCAATATAAGTCTGCTCCAGCGTCTCGCGGAATTGGGCGGCGGACATCTGCTGTCGCCGGAGAAGGACAATCCCTTCCTATTGGGACGTCAGAAGACTTATCAACCGCGCGATCTCTGGGAAGCGTTGCTGCGCTGCTTGGTTATACTTTTTCTCTTCGATGTAGGCGTCCGACGCATCGATTTCGACCGTGACGAATGGAGCGCGTGGTGGGCTAAAATCCGGGTGAAACTAGGGCTGGGTTCCCGGCCGGTGACGGTGGAATCGGAAGAAGGCATGGCGGCCTTGCTGGCGCGAAAACAGGAAGTGCGCACCGCGACCACCCGGGTCGTGACCGATCCCGATGAAGCCGCACCCTTGCCGGACCTGTTTGCCTCTGCGCCGAAATCAGATGATCGCGGAACGAAAAGTCCGGATGGGAGCACCCCGGCGGGTGGTGAACGGAAAACCACCGACGAAAATCCCGGATCCGACGTGACCGACCGCCTCCTAGCCGCCAAACGCAAGGCGCGCAAAAAACGGTAGATCTTCAATGTAGCAGCGGCGGCCCGCCGCTGAAGGGCTTCCTGGTGACGCAGGACCACGCAAGCGGGTTTGGAGCATTTGCGTTTTCACGCAAAATGGATTGCGAGGGACAGGTTCCAAAACGTCAGTACCACCTTTAAGCGTCGAGCCGACGCTTCTACTTTAGGGGGCCTTCGGCCCCCAAGGTGGCAGCGGCGGCTCGACGCTGAAAAAGCCCCGTGGTATTACCTAGCTCCACCCCTTGGATCCAGAAAGTGCGCCTATTGAACCGCTGTTCGCCGACGGTACGACTCCACATGAAATTCCGGCGTGCGCAGCAATTCGGCTGTTTTTTCAAACTCGCCTTCGAACTCGGGGAAATAGGCGTCTCCTTCGACGATCCGATGGATTCGGCTGAGGATCAACCCGTCGCACAAAGGAAGTAACAGGCGGTAGATCTCCGCTCCGCCGCAGATCCAAACGGGTCGGGGATCATCCGCTGAGAGGCCCTGAAACTCCTCCCAGCTTGAGACGGATCGCGCGCCGGGAAAAGTAACGCCACTGCGGGTCAGGACGAAAGTTTCACGACCGGGAAGAGGTCGGCCGATGGATTCGAAAGTCTTGCGGCCCATGAGCAGAATGCCGCCCATGGTGGTTTGCTTGAACCACTTGAAATCTTCAGGAATGCGCCAGGGAATGGAATTCCCGGCGCCGATGACTCCGTTTTCGGAAAGTGCGGCTATGGCTTGGTATAGCCGCATCGCAACGAAGCGCTACGAGTACGGAGGACCTACTCCGCTGCCCGCTCTTCAGAACCTTCCGGTTCCGGTTCCGATTCCGATTCACCGGGCAACGCCAATCCTTCGAAAGGCGATGGCGCGAACGATTCGGTGGAATCCGCCGCATCAGTGGCGACCCGACTGGAGGTGCCTTTGGCTTTCCCGTTGGACGCTTTCGCGTTCTGAGCCTCGGAAGTTTCTTCGTCCGGCACCACTGAAGCACGGCCGGTACCCTCTTTGGGATTCTTGGCCCGCTTATTTTTCGGCAAAGCGCTGATCATCACAATGATCGAGCGTCCTTGCAGCTTGGGCGGATTATCGGGCTGACCCCAAGGGGCGATGTCCCGCAAAAACTTTTGGACGACACCCATGCCGATCTCGGTGTGCGCCATTTGGCGGCCCCGGAAACGGAGCGTCACCTTGACCTTCATGTCTTCGCAGAAGAAGTCGATGGCGTGCTCAGTCTTGATCCCTTGATCATGGGGATCGATGGTGGGGGAAAGTTGGATTTCCTTCACCAAGGTCGAGTGCTGGTGCTTCTTGCTCTCGCGTTCCTTCTTGGCCAGCTCGTACTTGAACTTGCCGAATTCAACGATTTTGCAGACCGGCGGGACCGCGTTGGGTGCGATTTCCACCAAATCCATGCCGTGGACGCGGGCCAGATTGATGGCAGCGGAAAGCTCCAGTACCCCGGCTTGCTTGCCGTCGGGCGTAATCACCCGCACTTCGCGCGCACGGATCTTGCCGTTGATGCGAAATTGGGGCGGGGGAGGCTGATTGCGAAGAAAAGGGCGGTTCAAGCTGCCGCCTCCGGTTGGAAATAACTCATGCTCAACATCAAAACTATCTCGTGCGATCTTATGACCAATGACGGTTTAGAATGACTCGCCTTCCCCCGCAAGCCAAATCTGGCACAGGAAAGCGGTTTTTACCTTGCCGCGAGCTTCCTTTGCACCAGCTTTGGCTGGGCATGAATGCGTTCCGTAAATGGCGAATGGGGCAGATGTTCCTCTTCCTGGCTCTCGGCGTCACGTGGCTGGCGGTTGCCGACCCGGCAGTGGCCGATCGGAAGGCCGCGAAGGAGAAGGCCTACTTGGCGGCCAAGGCGGTGGTGGCCACGAATACTTCGATGGAAGCGGTGGCAGCCTTGGGCCGCACCTGTTTCGACTACGCCGACGTGGAGGATGCCAAGGACAAGAAGGCATCCATTGCCCAGGAAGGTATCGACGCCTGCGAGAAAGCGCTCCAACTGAACGCTTCTTCGGCGGTCCTGCACTACTATCTGGCCCAGGACTTGGGTCAGTTGGCGCAAACCAAGAAGCTGGGCGCCCTCAAGCTCCTGCGCCAAATGGAGGACCACTGGCAAAAGGCGCTCATGTTGGATGCCAATCTCGAACACGCGGGTCCGGACCGGTCCTTGGGACTCCTTTACCAAATGGCCCCGGGATGGCCCACGAGCATCGGCAACAACGCCAAGGCCCGAAAGCACTTCGAACATGCCGTGGAGTTGGCTCCTGATTTTCCCGAGAACCGGCTTTTCCTGGCGGAAGCACTACTGAAATGGAAAGAGAAAACCAAGGCCCGTGAGGCATTGGCGGCGTTGAAATCCATTTGGGACGCCGCCAAGCAAAAGTACGCCGGGCCGGAATGGGAATCGGATTGGGCTGACTGGACCAAGCGCCGCAAGGCTTTGGAATCCAGTCTCGGCGAATAACGTCTGGAAAGGGTTACGCCGAGGCGGAGATGTCCTTCAAGTCCGCCCGCACCGACTCGTAGCTGGTCGCGTAACTCAATACTTCCTGGTTGGGCGTGAGTTGGTTGCGCTCGCAGTACTGGGTGTAAAGCCCGGGCCACCAGTTGCGATGTTCAGTCAATCCTTCTGCCCGCCAGGCATTCCAACCCATCAAGACCTTGCTCCAGCACCGGTCGCCGTACGCAACGGCTTCGTGGGCGCTGGGCATGTCGCTCACGTACCAGTCGCGTCCCACCCGCGCGTGTAGGACCTCGTCTGCCCAGTCGAAATCCTGGAAGGTGGCGGCCAACGGGTTCTTCGACATCACGCCCACTTCCCATTCGTGGCGTTTGCCGGTCTTGGGCATCAGGCCTTGCTCGATGAAATAGAGCACCGCGTGGCGTTCCTTGGGGGTCAGTTGGGAGTTGAGTCCCAGCGACCACGTAAAGTTGACCATGACCTTCTCCGGCCAATCCACGCCCACGCTGGCAAAACCGACTTCGCCCATCATCGCGTGTCGTGCCTCGTCCCAAAGTTGCCGGGTCAGGTCCCGGTAGTAACCCCAAGGCTTGTCCGGAGTTTGGGTGATGATGCTGGACATCATCTCGGGAACGTCGATTTCCCGGATGCGCTTGTAGAACATCATCAACACCTTCGCGTCGAGCGGCTGGGCGTTGTCGTACAGGAAAACTTCGGCATTCACGCCCATGTTGTACGGGTCGGGGAAGCGGGAATCGCGCTGGGGGATGCCGTCGAACACGGCGGGTTGGGCTGACCACTCGGGTTGGGGAAGCGTGCCGGTGGGTGAGTCGGTGCCGTCGAATCCGCCCATCGCGGCCAGGCACTGATTCAGTCGAGCCCGTGCGGGTGCGAACGCTTCGCGGTGCGACGGTTCGACGAGGGATGAGATCGCTTTCTGCCCATAGTCCACCATCTCCTCCAACTCGCCTTGGCAGGTCTTGAGCAGCCGGCGGGTCGGCTGATCCGCGAGGATGTGCGTGACCGTCCGATGTCGTTCCAAGGCCGCCAGGACTTGGGGCAGGGCGACTTCATAGAGGCCCAGCAGCAACGTCTCGGTGGTGGGTGCGGACCGGATCTCGTCAAAGAGCAGTTGCAGGCCCGCTGCAGGCACTCGGTCCAAGCCCAGGGGAGGTTCCCTCATTTCACCCACGCGAGCCCGCAACGCGGCCACGTGCTCCGCGCAGAGCCACCCGTGATAGCTGAAGGCCATCTTGAGTTCGTAAATCGGCTCGGCGGTCAGGCGCGCCAAGAAAATTTGGTGCAGGCGCTTAAGGGCGTAGTGGTGAACCTTCAGCCGTCGCACGCTTTCCTCGACCGACAGTCCGGGCTTCACAGCGTCCGGAAAGGAGCCCAAGCCCGCGAGCGGCGGCAGTCCCCGATAGGTCCGGTACTGGCGGGCAAACGTGTCGGTGGACGGGCGTGGATCGGTGTTCATGGCGCGATCAATAAATAAGAGCCTGCGCCGCGGGTTGCAACACCCGCCGTGCGATGGCGATAAAATCGCAACTTTTGCTCATTTTTCCCGTGTTCCCGGGCGGCACTTGGCGAATATGCAAGCATGAACCGCGTTCGACTGGGGCTTATTGGCTTGGGCAATATCGGCCGTCACCACGCCGAGTATCTGCTGGCAGGCAAGGTGGGCCATTGCGACCTAACGGCCGTGTGCGCCCGTTCTGCCGGCAGTTTGGAACCCTACGCGAAAAAGGGCCTCGCCACCTGGACGAACGCCGAGGACCTCGTCCGTTCCGGCACGGTCGATGCCGTGCTGATTGCCACCCCGCACTACGATCATACGACGCTGGGAATCGCGGCGCTGGAGGCGGGCCTGCATGTCATGGTGGAAAAGCCGATCTCGGCCCACAAAGCCGACGCCGAACGCTTGATCAAGATCGCTCGTTTGAATCCGGCGCTGAAGTTCGCCGCCATGTTCCAACTCCGCGTGGAGCCACGCTATAAGAAGCTTCGGGCGTTGATCCGCGATGGCGAGTTGGGCCGGGTGGTGCGGGTGAACTGGATCAATACCGATTGGTTTCGCACGGAAGCCTATTACGCCAGCAGCGAATGGCGCGCGACGTGGAAAGGAGAGGGGGGCGGCGTGTTGCTGAATCAATGCCTGCATAATCTGGATGTACTGGCCTGGCTCTTGGGACCTGCGGCCCGGGTAAGGGGCTTTTGCCAGTTGGGCCGGTTTCACCAGATCGAGGTGGAAGACAATGTCACCGCGTATTTCGAACTCCCTGGCGGCGGAACGGGCGTCTTTGTATCGAGCACTGGGGAAAGCCCGGGCACGAACCGGCTGGAGATCGTGGGCACCCGGGGCAAGGTGGTGCTGGAAGACAGCCGGATGCGCTTCGTGCGAAACGAGTCGGACATGCTCGAATTTAGCGCCTGCTCGCCGAGCGGCTTTGCCAAGCCCGAAGTGTGGAATGTGGAGATCCCCTTTGAGAACGCAACTGCCCCCCACGCGCAGATCATGGAAAACTTTGTTCAAGGCATCCTGGACGGCGCAGAATTGATCACTCCTGCGGAGGAAGGCCTTCATTCCGTGGAGTTGGCCAATGCGATAGTGTACTCGTCGTTGATCGGTGAAACCGTCGAAATACCCTTGGACGCAGCGGCTTACGAATTGAAGTTGCAGGAGCTAATCGCCGCCTCTACGGTCCAGAAGCACATCCGGAAAATGGATGCGACGGACTTCGCGGCCTCATTCCGGCGATAAAGTTTTTTCGCCTTGGCTGCAAAAGACGCTTGCAGTCGGGGCTTTCGCCGATATTTTGCCCGTCCGCTCTTGCAGGGGGTTGGTAGCTCAGTGGTAGAGCAGCGGCCTTTTAAGCCGTTGGTCGAGGGTTCGAATCCCTCCCGACCCACCAAGAACGGAAAAAGTGAGCGTGACAGCCGGTGCGAAAGTGCCTTAGCCTCATGTTCGCGTTACGTGACCCTATCGTCTAGCGGTTAGGACATTGCCCTTTCACGGCAGTAACACGGGTTCGAGTCCCGTTAGGGTCGCCAAACTTCTTCTGGTTCTTCAACGATTTTACCGAATCGAGAATTTCACTGGCTTTCATTGGGAGTCAGGGAGCCTTAATGAATACGCAGAGCGCCAGTGAGGATCGATTCTGATCTAAACGACGCATGCCAGTGAATTGGCAAAACACCACGTTCTGAACCCTTCTTATAGACACTTAATGGTCTTGCCAAACGATTTTGCCGTCAATCAGCCTGGCTGCATACCATTCCTTTATTCTACCGTCTTTGATCTTAAATCGGCATAGATTCTGGTACTGGCTCAGGTGTTCCCTTGTCTCAGTCGAGGTGATTCCTCCATGTGCTCCAAATCCACCGTTCCAGTCTGCGCCAGCCGCGTGAAATGATGTGTCATTTTGCTTGGGAGAAACTAGCTCGCCCGATTTTTCGTATTCCCATACTTCCATTCCGGTGTGTTCAGGGAGAACCCTGCTCGGCTGCCCCCAAGCAGCAGCGAGTTCAGATGCAGGATGTCCGACCCAGTCTTCCGGTTTGCCGCTCATCAATGGATCTGACGCGCATCCGTACAGGGCGGACGCAGCTGTTAGTACGGCAATCCTCAGCTTGGCACTGGAAGTTTTTATTTTGTTTGGCATGATGCTAAACCGTCTCTTGGGCTTGGGATGTTGTCTCGCAATGAATCGTCAGTGTAAAGCGTCAACCGCGTTTAAGGGTTGGCGGCTAAAAAGCACTATCGTGGAACAGAGATGTATTTCAGTCCAATCCCCGAGTTTTTTTGGAGCTGGCAAGCTGTTGCAAAGCGGTTCGTGAATGCTTGCGAAGCTGTTGTGGAATTCAGCTAAATCGCAGTTTTGGTTCCGTGAGGGTTGTGCAAGTCGGCGCGTAGTCATCGTGACTTACTATAAACATAGCGGATTCGTAAAACTGTAGGATCCATAACCCGTGGCTGTATTTGAAAGAGGGAATTCGGTGCCAAAAGCGAAAAACACCATTTCCGCGCTGACTGAATTTGAATTGCGAGGCGATGTCTTCAAATTCTTCGTCATGATGGGAAAATTGACTCAATTGCTCAGCTTTGAAGCGCAGGTTGAAATAGTCGAAATCAGGGTAAAGATTGGCCAGTAGGCCTTTGGTTATGCGAATGAGAAATGGTCCAAAAATGAGAGGGTCCATTTCAATAATTGGAAGCACTATCTGGCCTTCTCGTGTTCGTATTCTTTGCGCCGAAACTTGGCGTGCTATTTGTGTCCTGAGGCTTGGGGATCGTTTGAAGGTGCTGCCGAACACTTTCTCTTTCATTATCTTAACCCCTTCTCTTGAAGCGTTGGAGGCGGTGCTCATGTAAACGCGAAACTGCTCATCGAGTTTCATGAACCTCTTGTTGCAGGGGGCACAGCATGGGGCAGTGATCAGGTTGTTCGGCCTGGGCTCTGGAAACAGATTCGCCGGGGGAATGTGGTCTCTCGTGGAAATATCCTTGCTTCGACATAGATAGCACCATTGAATCCTATGCTGCATATTGTCACAGCATAATGGCTTTGTTCCTGGCGAATGCACGCTGAATATTTCGTTAAAATCGGCATTGTTTTCTCCGGCGTTAGCCGGGTTTGTTTTGAAGGGAGCGTATTCGTGCGCCAGTGCTACACCACGAAACAACGTTCATGATGTTTAGTGGTTCCGGGTTCGCTCTCTGCCCGCGACGGGAATGAATCTCCGCTGGCCAGTTTGGAAACGCGTCCAAAGCGGTGTCGGCGCTGCGCTCTGCCACCGCAGTCCAGGACGCTTCGAGTTCACATGTGCAAACTGTTTTTCTTGATTCCGGGAAGAGCTTCGAGTCCGGTGTGACACATCATGAAACAACGTTCATAAGTTCATGAAGCCTTCAGTGGGCGGTGGCTGAGAGTTGGCGCCAGTGGTTGGAGAGGGTTTCGGGGTCGAGGCGGATGGTACCAGCGGTCGGATCGAGCCGGTGGCCGGTCAGGAGTTCGGCTTGGTTGATCAGGGCGGGTAGGGGTTGGGTGGCGGGATTGAAGTCGCGCAAGACGGGGCCGTCACCACCGACGGCGATCAGGAGCCGATCACCAAACGAGTTCGTTGCGGTGATAGGGTTGACTGGCCCTGATGCACGGGGGCTGAAGGCGACGTGGCCGAGATTATAACTATGACGATGGGGCAGGGTGGGCGTGATGGCTTCACCGGTCAGGGCATCCCAGAGCCGGACGTCGCCTTCCAAGGCGAGGGTGACGACGCGATGGCTGTCGGGGGAAAAACTCGCTTCCAGCAGGCCGTCGAGATGGCGCATCGGGAGCGTGACGGGGCGGTGGGTGTGGACGTCCCAGACACGGGCGGTGTGGTCCTGGCTGGCAGTGACGATGAACCGTTCGTCGGGGCTATATTCGGCGTCGTTGACGTCGTCGTCGTGTTCAAGGGGTTCGCCAAGGGGGCTGCCCGTCTTGACGTCCCACATTTGGGCAGCCCCTTTTTCGCCGTCAGGGGCCTGGGAGCCGGTGAGGAGGTGTGTCGAAGCGCGGCTAAACCGGATGGAGGTCACCCGGCCCCGATGGGTGAGTGGCGGTGTGACCGGTTGTCCGCTGGCAGTGTCCCAAAGGCGCGCGGTGGCATCGTCACTGGCGGTGGCCACGAGCCGGCCATCGGGACTAAATAGAATAGAGGTGACTTTTTTGGCGTGCGGAAGGGTTCCGAGAAGTCGGCCGGTGGTGGCCTCCCAGAGTCGTCCGTTGCCGTCACTGCAGGCGGTGGCGATGGTCCGGCCATCCGGGCTGAACATGCCATCCAGTACCGCGGCGGGATGGCACAAGGTCGGAATAAGCTCCCGGCCACTGGTGACATCCCAAATCCGTGCGGTAAAGTCGTCGCTGGCCGTGAGGATACGACGACCATCAGGACTGAACCGAGCCCGGCGAACCGCGTTCGTGTGTGGCATGACAGGGCTTTCGGGCGCGCCAGTGGCGGCGTTGAAGACGCGGACGTCATTGGCCGGCCAAAATCCGGCGGACACCACTTTGCCGCCATCCGCGTTGAACTCCGCCCATCCGCTATGGGGATGCTTGATTTCCAGGGCCGGATTGTCGGTCTGGGTCACGTCCCACACACGTGCGGTGCCAGTGAAGCCAAAGGTGACGAGGCGCCTGCCGCTGCTGCTATAAGATAAGTAGAAATCGCCCGCGCCGTGGGGCAGGGCGGCGAGCAGTTTGCCAGTGCCGGTGGCATCCCAGATCCGCGCGGTACCATCTTCGCAGGCGGTGGCAATCGAGCGTCCGTCGGGCGACCAGGCCGCCGAAACGACTCCGCCGGGCAGGCTGAATCGGCTGACTTCGAGGCCGGTTGCGGTGTCCCAGATCCGTGCGGTTTTGTCCCATCCACCACTGAGGATCTTCCGTCCGTCGGGGCTGAACGCCGCGGCAAACAGCACCTCGCCATGGCTCAAGGGCGGCAGGAGTTCCTGGCCGGTTTTCCAGTCCCAGACATGGATTTGGCGGCGGTCGCTGACGGTGAGCAAACGGTGTCCGTCCGGATGAAACCCCGCCCAGGTAACAAACTTATCGTGGACCAGGGGTTTGCCGAGTTGTTGCCCGGTCTGCGCGTCCCACAGGCGGGCGGTGTTGTCGTTGCCCCCGGTGACGATATATTTACCGTCCGGACTGAACTTGGCGCTGACAACCTGGGAGTGGTGGGAGAAGGCCCGGATATGCTTCCCGGTCGTGACGTCCCAGAGGTGCGCGCTCCGGCAACCCCAGGCGGTCAAGAGTTTGGTGCCGTCGGGGCTGAACCAGCCGGACGGATCGAGTTTGAGGAACGCCCAATCGAACGGCTCGTCGTTCGAGTCCGGACCTTGCAGCACGGGCAGGATGGGTGCACCGTTGGTGACCTCCAGGATTCGCGCGTCGCCACTATAATCATCCCCGCGGAGCAGGGGCGTGAGCGGTGTTCCGGTCGCCGCATCCCAGATGCGGGCGTAACCTGCGATATCCATCGACAGGACTTTTTTGCCGTCGCGGTTGAAGCGGACCCGATGCACGGAAGCCGGCATCTTAAGGTCCGGCGTGAGTTGCCGCCCGGTGGCCACGTCCCAAATCGCCGCAGTGCCCGCCGAAGTGCCGATGATCAGCCGACGGCCATCGCCGTCGAAATTGGCGGCCCGGATGTGGTCCTTATTAAAGAAAGCCTGCTGCAACATTGAGGCGCGATTCAGGACGGCGCCGATCCGATAGCGATGGTTTTCCTCGGCGATCGGTCCCTGGTCCTCCAGTCGCAAGGCTTCGACGAACCACAACAGGGCTGTGAAATCCTCGTGCGCCTCGATCCATTGATTGCCGCCGGTGACATAAGTACGGATCAACCGATCGTGGCTTTCGCGAGCCCGGGCGGAAGCTCGGGCGCCCATCCAGACGATACCGCCAAGCCCCAGGGAAAGGACCACGTGCACCAGCACCAGCAGCGCGGTGATGCCGGGGTTGCGGCGGGCCCACTTGCCGAGGCGTTCCCGCACCGTGATGGGACGGGCTTCGAGGGGTTCGTGGTGGAGCCAGCGTTCCAGGTCGGCCGCGAGCGCACTGGCCGAGGCGTAGCGGCGGTCGGGCCGTTTCTCCAGGCACTTCAGGCAGACGGTTTCCAATTCCGGGTCGGCAAACTTATAGAGTGACCGGGGAGCCTCGGGTTCCTCCTCCTGCATCTTGCGCAGGGTGGCAAGCGGGGATTCGGAGCGGAAGGGAGCGCGTCCACTCAACAATTCGTACATGATCGCGCCCAGGCTATAGACATCGGTCGCCGTGGTCAGTTCCTCCGAACGTCCCGAGACCTGCTCGGGCGCCATATAATTGGGCGAGCCGACCACTTCGGAGGGGAAGGCCGAGACCTCCTGGGCGTCGAGGCGTCGGGCCAGGCCGAAGTCCGTGAGGTGAGGCTCACCTTGGGCATCCATGAGCACGTTGGCGGGCTTGAGGTCGAGATGCAGGATGCCACGTTGGTGTGCAAATTGGATGGCTTGGGCCAGCTTCGCCATCAGACGGGCCAGCGGTCGGGCTTCCATGGGAATCCCGCGCGTCCAGCGCACCAGATCGGAGCCTTCCACCAACAACATGCTGATGAAAGGCGTGCCCTCCACGGCGCCGAATTCGTAGATGGGAACGATGTTGGGATGGTGCAGTCGGCCGGCGGCTTCAGCTTCGACGCGGAATCGCTCATGGGCTTTGGGGGAGGCGAGTTGGGAATCCCGGATCATCTTCAGGGCGACCAGGCGCCCCAAGCTCACCTGCCGGGCCTTCCAAATGACGCCCATGCCCCCACGCCCGATTTCCTCCAGCAACTCGTAGTCGCCGAAGCTCCGCTCAGGTGAATGGGAGTTGGATGCCATCGACGAACCCGGGCGCAGCATCCGCGTTCGCCCCGCGTGGCGCAAGGGGATCGCCTGCCAAATGATCAGATTGACA